>DBFJGL010000024.1:0-33127 GCA_048394785.1 Christensenellales bacterium
GAAAATATAAGAAGTGCCCGCGCTGCGAGCTGAATTGGATACCCAACGAGGAGGAATTGTGCGAGGTGTGCAAGGCGGAACTTGGCAAGTCCAGCAAGATTTCTTTGATAGAGGACGATGACGACGAGCTTTATGAGGAGCGCGTCTGTCCCGTATGCAAGGTAAACTATCTTGCCGACGACGAGGATATATGCGCCGCGTGCAGAGCGGAGCAGGCGTCCAAGAAGATGAACAAGGTCGAGGAAGAAGATAATTGGCAGGAGTACGTCGAAGACGACGAGCCCATCGAGGCGGACGAGTCGGAGGAAGTGTCGCTCAATCTCCTTCAAGAGGAGGAAGAAGACGGCGACGACGATTACGAAGAGGACAGCGTAGACGATTTTGACGAGTCCATTCCCGATTTCGACGACGATTATCTCGACGATGAGGAAGACGAGGAAGATAACGACGACGAGGAAGACTGATTGCTGAGGCAATGGTTCGCGCCATTGCTTTTTTTATGAACCGAGTGTACAATAGCATAGAGGTGAACTATGGCAAAGGATAATCAATTTGTAAAAGAGGTTGCGGATATAGTCGAGGATTTTCCTCAATGGTATACCGACGTAATATTGAAGACGGAACTTGTCGATTACGGTCCCGTAAAGGGCACGATGGTCATTCGTCCGTACGGCTACGAGATATGGGAACATATTCAGGAGGAGCTGAACAGGCGGTTTAAGGAAACAGGGCACAAGAACGCGTATTTTCCGATGTTTATACCGCTCAGCTATCTGATGAAAGAGGCGGAGCACGTAGAGGGGTTTGCGCCCGAAGTCGCGCTTGTCACTCACGTCGGCAACACCGAACTCGACGAAAAGCTTGTGGTTCGCCCCACGTCGGAGACGATAATCTGCGATATGTATGCAAAATGGGTGCAAAGCTATCGCGACCTGCCCCTTCTCATAAATCAATGGGCTAACGTGGTGCGTTGGGAAAAGACGACGCGCCCCTTCCTCAGAACAAGCGAATTTTTGTGGCAGGAAGGACATACGCTGCACATAAGCGAGCAGGAAGCGCGCGAAGAAGCTTTGAAAATGCTCGAAGTATATCGCGAGTTTATGGAAAACGTGCTCGCAATCGACGTGCTTATAGGCAGAAAGTCGGAAAAAGAGAAGTTTGCGGGAGCGGTGGAAACCTATTCTATGGAAGCGATGATGCTGGACGGCAAGTCCTTGCAGTCGGGTACCACGCATTATCTCGGGCAGAATTTCGCGTCGGCGTTCGAAATCAAATATCTTGACCGCGACGGCGTTCAGAAAAATCCCTATCAGACGAGCTGGGGAGTGTCAACCCGTCTTATCGGCGCGCTCATAATGGCGCACGGCGACCAGCGAGGGCTTAAACTGCCGCCCAGAGTCGCGCCCGTACAGGTTGTCGTAATTCCCGTTGCAGCGCATAAAGCGGGCGTGAGCGAAAGAGCCGAACAGCTTGCGGCGGAGCTCAAAGCCGCGGGCGTAAGAGTGGAGCTCGACGACAGAGAGCAATCTGTGGGGTGGAAGTTCAACGAATGGGAGATGAAGGGCGCGCCTTTGCGTCTTGAAATCGGACCGCGCGACATCGAAAACGGTGTGTGCGTGCTCGCTCGCCGCGATACGCACGAAAAAATCGTTATGAACCTTTCGGATATAACTATGGGCATACCCGCGTTGCTTGACGACATACACAAAAATATGTTCAATCAGTCGAGAGAGTTTTTGCATTCGCACATAAAGGTCTGTACGGATATGGAAGGCTTGAAGGCTGAGGTTGAAAACAAGAATTTCGTAAAGGCAATGTGGTGCGGCTGCCGCGAATGCGAAGACGCAATAAAAGCGGAAACGGCGGCGTCTTCGAGAGTTATGCCCTTTGACCAGACTCCCGTCGGCGACAAGTGCGTATATTGCGGAAAACCCGCGGATAAGGTAATCTATTTCGCAAAGAGTTATTGAGATAAGCCATATATTTCAAAATAAACTTTCGGAATTGAATTATCCGAAAAATAATAATCGTCAGCTTGCGATAAAGCGGCGCAAAACGAAAACAGACGGCAAAGCCGTCTGTTCTGCATCTCCGGGGATAAAGTTTGTGTCTTGCGGAACATCCTTTTCCGTTATGAGTTTAGGCTGTTCTTCCGCGCCGACAACCACCACGATATTGCCGTTATTGTCCGTGCGGTACACTTCCATTCCGCGTGCTTTGAACCGTGTTAAAGCTTCTTGGGTGGGGTGTCCGTGTTTGCCTCCGCAGGAAATTATTGCGTATTCGCAGTCCACGGCGTCGAGGAATTCGTCGAGAGATGACGTGTCGCTGCCGTGGTGGGCGACTTTGAGATAATCGCAATCGATATTGCCTATGCGCTCGGCTATTATGGGTTCGTTTTCTTCGTTGCTGTCGCCTGTAAACACAAAGCGCACGTCGTTGTATTCGAGTATGCCCACTGGCGACACCGCGTTTTTGGAATAAGCGTCTTTATCTATTTTGTTTTCTTCGTAATATTGTTCGGTAGGACAGTAAAATTCAAGGCGGTACGTATTGTTTTCGTCTGCGATGACAATGGCGTTTTCGCTTTCGTTCTTATCCATATTGAAAATTATATTTGCTTCGGGTTCGGAAAGCGCGGCAATAAAGAACTCGGCATATATGTTGGTTCCTATTGTGTCTTCGTCCTTGAATACAGCCGTTTTTTCTTCGGGAAGCGCGGCAATTTCGTCACGCAGCCGCTGAGCCGTTGCAGACGTGCCCGTCGGTTCTGCAAGCGCATACGGCATATATACGTTGTCTACGTCAAACAGCTCCAAAACGTCGGGAAGGTAACTTACATGGTCGTTATCGCTGTGGGTGAGCATAAGATAATCGAGTTGGTCGTCGGGGACTTGTGCTTCGAGATATGCCTTTACCTCAGCCCAATCGCCGCCCTTATCCGTGCCGCAGTCGATGAGCATATCCTTTCCGTCGGGGAATTGTATGAGAATGCAATCGCCTTGTCCTATATCTATGAAATGTACCGCAAGTTCGCCGTCGCCGCGTTGCAGAGGCGGAGTGTTATCGCCCTCGGGGGTTATCAGCGACATTAAGTAGTCCCATTTGGCGGGGAAGCCGAAGTACAGCACGCAGAACGCTATCGCTATTATGAGAATGATTGCAACGATTGCGATGATAAGGTTTTTTGTTACTTTTACACTTGCTCGTCTTTTAGCCATATATACATTATACTTAATGCCGGACTCTGTGTAAACGAAAGAATTTTTAAGGTTTGCGGGTATACTGTCGATGCGTAGAGATTATCGCAAACAAACAAACAAAGACGGCTGCAATGCAACCGTCTTTAGATTTGTTATTATCCTTATAAAATATATTATAAAGAATACAGGCAATGAGATTATTCGAGGTAAGAAGCCGCCTTCTTCTTGTAGAATTCGCGCTTCTTCGCCGCGTCTTCCTCGTTCTTGGCAAAGAGAATTTTTGCCGCGTCTGGGTTTTGCTTGGCAAGGGACGCGTATCTGACTTCGCCCATAAGGAAGGATTGATAATCTTCGCTGGGGTCTTTGCTGTCGATGGACAGAGGAGATTTCTCGGTGCCGACCAACTCGGGGTTGTAACGGAAGAGCTGCCAATAACCGGTGTCGACCGCTTTCTTCATTTCAAGCTGGGACTTCATCATATTGATACCGTGGTTGATGCAGGGTGCATACGCGATGATGATGGAAGGTCCGTGGTACGCTTCCGCTTCCGCCATAGCTTTGACAACCTGGTTCATATCCGCGCCCATTGAAACCTGAGCGACGTAAACGTAGCCGTAATCCATAGCAAGCAGAGCAAGGTCCTTTTTCTTGGTGCGCTTGCCGGTTGCCGCGAATTTGGCGATTGCGCCGGTAGGAGTGGATTTGGACGCTTGTCCGCCGGTGTTGGAGTAAACTTCGGTGTCGAGGACGAGAATGTTCACGTCTTCGCCGCTTGCGAGCACGTGGTCGACGCCGTTGTAACCGATGTCATACGCCCAGCCGTCGCCGCCGACAATCCAAACGGATTTCTTGATGAGGCAGTCTTTGCGCTGTTCGATGCTCTTTAACAGACCGAGGGTGATGCCGTTGGCTCTTTCGATTTCGGCGGGGAGCAGTTCGAGTATCTTCTTGCTTGCGATCTCCGACTTGGGACCGTCTTCCATAACGTCAATCCAAGCGGACAGAGCTTCTTTCATATCCTGCGAGATGTCGTCGAGACCGAGCAGATTGCGCATCATATTTGCAAGAATGTTTCTGCGTTGCGTATATGCGACGTGCATACCGTAGCCGAACTCCGCGTTGTCTTCAAAGAGGGAGTTTGCCCAAGCCGGACCTTTGCCCGCGTCGTTTACGGTGTAGGGGCAGGTAGGTGCGCTTCCGCCGTAAATGGAGGAGCAGCCCGTTGCGTTGGCGATGACCATTCTGTCGCCGAACAGCTGAGTAATCAGTTTGACGTAAGGAGTTTCGCCGCAGCCTGCGCACGCGCCGGAGAACTCAAACAAGGGTTTCTTGAACTGACTGCCCTTGACGGTGTCCGATTTGACGGTTGCGGTGGTTTCTTTAAGCGACGCCGCATAATCCCAATTCGCGGCTTCTTTTGCGATGGCTTCGTCGAGCGGAACCATCTTCAACGCCTTTTCCTTGGAGGGGCAGACCTGTACGCAGTTGCTGCAACCTGTGCAGTCGTAGGGGCTGACCTGCATACGGAATTCGTAACCCTTTACGCCGGTAGCGGGCTTGGTCGCAAATGTTTCGGGCTTGTCGGCAAGCTCGTCTGCGGTTGCGAGCGTGGGACGAATACACGCGTGGGGGCACACGAGAGAGCAGCGGTTGCACTGAATGCAGTTGTCCATAATCCATTCGGGTACGCTGACGGCTATGCCGCGTTTCTCGAACTTGGTGGTGCCTGTGGGCACGGTGCCGGAGGGAGTAAACGCCGATACGGGCAGCTTGTCGCCTTCCTGCGAGAGAATGGGATGAACGAAATTCTTGAAGTAATCGTCTTCGGGCAGTGCCAAAGGCGCGGCTCCGCTGGTGGTAGTTTTCCAGCTTTCGGGATATTTGACTTCTTTCAGACCGACGATGGCGTTATCGATGCAGGCGCAGTTCATGTTGACAACCGCGTCGCCCTTCTTGCCGTAGGTCTTTTTGATAGCCTCTTTCATAAAGCGTTCTGCGTCTTCGTAAGGAATGATGTTCGCGAGCTTGAAGAACGCAGCCTGCATAACGGTGTTGACGCCCTTGCTTGCGCCGAGCTCCTGAATGACCTTCAGACCGTTCAAGGTATAGAACTTGATTTTCTTCTGCGCAATCATATTTTTCATTGCCGCAGGAAGTTTGGTATCCATTTCCTCGGGAGCCCACTGAGAGTTGAGCAGGAAGGTGCCGCCCTCTTTGAGGTCGGAGAGCATATCGTAACGGAGAACGTAGGACGCGTTATGGCACGCGACGAAGTCCGCTTGGTCGATAAGATAAGTGCTTCTGATGGGCTTGTCGGAGAAACGCAGGTGAGAAATGGTTATACCGCCCGACTTTTTGGAGTCGTACGCGAAATATGCCTGCGCGTATTTATCGGTGTGGTCGCCGATAATCTTGATGGAGTTCTTGTTCGCGCCGACTGTGCCGTCGGAACCGAGTCCGTAGAATTTGCAGGAAATGGTGCTCGACTCTGCGGCGTCGATTTTCTCTTTGACGTCGAGAGAGGTGAACGTCACGTCGTCGTTGATACCGACGGTGAAGTGGTCCTTTTTCGCGCCGTTCATATTCTCGAAGATGGCGTTGACCATAGAGGGGTTGAACTCTTTGCTGCCAAGACCGTAACGTCCTGCGAGAATTTCTTTATTGATATTCGCGCCGTTCAACGCGGTTACGACGTCGAGATAGAGGGGGTCGCCCAACGCGCCCGGCTCCTTGGTGCGGTCGAGCACGGTGATAGTCTTGACCGAGGAGGGGATTGCCGCGATAAGTTCTTTTGCGGGGAAGGGACGGAAAAGTCTGATTTTGACAACGCCGACCTTGTGTCCGCGAGCGTTGAGATAATCGACGGTTTCTTCGACTGCTTCCGCACCGCTGCCCATAAGGACGATAACGCGGTCGGCGTCCGCCGCTCCGTAGTAGTCGACGAGGTTGTATTTTCTGCCCGTGAGCTCGCCTACCTTATCCATCATTTTCTGAACGATGCCGGGAACCGCTTCGTAGTGCTTGTTGCAGGCCTCTCTGTTCTGGAAGTAGATGTCGGGGTTCTGCGCCGTACCGTTCTGATGGGGGTGTTCGGGGTTGAGCGAACGAGCGCGGAAACGGTTGATGGTTTCCATATCGACGAGTTTTGCGATTTCTTCGTAGTCGATAGCCTCGATTTTGCTGACTTCGTGCGAGGTTCTGAAACCGTCGAAGAAGTGCAGGAAAGGCACTGAGCTTTCAAGCGTGGAAAGGTGCGCGACAAGCGCGAGGTCCATAACTTCCTGAACGCTGTTTGCGGCAAGCATTGCAAAACCGGTCTGGCGGCAAGCCATAACGTCGGAATGGTCGCCGAAGATGTTGAGCGCGTGTCCCGCGACGCTTCTTGCGGAAACGTGGAACACTGCGGGCAGCAGTTCGCCGGCTATTTTGTACATATTGGGTATCATCA
The DNA here is from genome assembly GCA_048394785.1 of Christensenellales bacterium. Classification (GTDB taxonomy): domain Bacteria; phylum Bacillota; class Clostridia; order Christensenellales; family CAG-917; genus DBFJGL01. Next base: position 6,652 of record DBFJGL010000024.1, read on the forward strand.
GCAGCAAACCTTGGCTGGCGGTGAAAGTGGTTGTCAGCGCGCCTGCGGCAAGAGAGCCGTGCACCGCGCCCGCGGCACCAGCTTCGGATTGCATTTCGCAGACTTTGAGCACGTTGCCCAAAATATTCTTTCTGCCTGCGCCTGCCCACTCGTCACAGCTCTCCGCCATAGGAGAGGACGGCGTGATGGGGTAGATTGCCGCAACGTCGGAAAACGCATAAGCGATATGCGCCGCAGCGGTGTTACCGTCAATGGTCATTTTTTTACTCATACAGGATTAACCTCCAATAATTATCTCAGTCAACGCCGCTTTTCGGCGGCAGAAATATTATAGTCCGCGCGCGATATTTAGTCAAACGAATTAAGTATATAATAATAGATACATAAAATATCGGTATAAACCGAATAAGAGGATATTTCGCGCGGTTGAAAAGATATGCGGCTGCAATTTACTTTTTTATGTCGCCGTGCTATAATGCGGCTATGTCGCAAATTGTTTTGAAAAACGTAAATTATAATTATTCCGTAGGCGAGGGCAAGGCGTTGCGCGCGCTTAAAAACGTCGGTTTTACGGTGGAAAAGGGCGAATTTGTCGCGCTTTTAGGTATGAACGGGAGCGGAAAAAGCACGCTTGCGAAACTGCTCAACGGACTGTTTGTGCCCTCCTCGGGGGCGGTTATCGTCGACGGAACGGACACCGCGGACGAGGAGCATATTTTCGATATACGCAGAAAAGCGGGAATGGTGTTTCAGAACCCCGACAATCAGACCGTTGCGACTATAATCGAAGACGACGTGGCGTTCGGTCCCGAAAATATCGGCGTGCCGCGCGAGGAAATAGTCGAGCGCGTGGAGTGGGCGCTCGACGCTGTCGGAATGACGGAATACCGTAACAAAACCGCGTCCAAACTGTCGGGCGGGCAGAAACAGAGAGTCGCCATAGCGGGCGTTCTCGCAATGCGCCCCGAAATCATTATTTTCGACGAGTCCACCTCGATGTTAGACCCTAAGGGCAGAGAGGAGATTATGGACATCGCGGTAAAGCTCAACAAGCAGGGAATTACGGTGCTGAACATAACTCACAATATGGAAGAAGCCGCCCTTGCGGACAGAGTCATCGTGTTAAAGCAGGGCAAAATCGCGCTGGACGGCACTCCAAAAGAGGTGTTTGCGTCCGAGCTTGTCAAGGACTGCGGCTTGCTTTTGCCGCCTATTACCGAGCTTGCGGCAGGACTTAAAGAGGACGGTTTCGAGTTCGACGGCGTGATAACCACGCAAGACGAGTTGGTGGAGGAAATATGCAGGCAGTTGAAATAAAAAATTTATCCTTCGTATATTCCAAGAAAACCCCGTACGAAAAACTCGCGCTCAAAAACATAAATTTAAGTGTGGAAAAGGGCACGTTTCTCGGCGTAATCGGCTCGACGGGAAGCGGAAAAAGCACTCTTTTGCAACATCTCAACGGGCTTATCAAACCGCAGGACAAGAAAAATTCCTCCGTAATAGTCGAGGGTATGAGCGCGACGGACAGAAAGACGCTCAAAAAACTGCGCTTTACGGTGGGTATGGTGTTTCAATACCCCGAATATCAGCTGTTTGAAGACACTGTGTACAAGGACGTGGCGTTCGGTCCCAAAAATATGAAACTCTCAAAAGAGGAAGTGGACAGACGCGTGCGCAGGGCGTTGGAAGTAGTAGGGCTTGACTGCGGCTTTTTTGCGGAGCGCAGTCCGTTTGATTTGAGCGGCGGCGAAAAGCGGCGCGCGGCAATAGCGGGCGTAATCGCTATGGAGCCGAGCGTACTCGTGCTTGACGAACCCGTGGCGGGGCTGGATCCCAAGGGCAGAGAGGAGATACTCGCGCTTGTCAAAAAATTGCAGAAAGAAGTGTGTCCGACGGTCATAATGGTGTCGCACAATATGGACGACATCGCGGTGCTTGCGGACAGGATAATCGCCCTCAAAGACGGCGAAATCGCGGCGGACGGCACACCGAAAGAAGTGTTTTCGGACAGAGAACTGATACGGGAAATCGGACTTGACGTGCCGACTGCGACAACCGTTTCGGACAGACTGAGAGAGCGCGGCATAGAACTTCCGCGCGACATAGTCACGATGGACGAGTTGCGTGCGGAACTTGTAAAATATCGCAAAGACAAGATGAACGGGAGCGCGGGATTGCCGCTTGGAAATGCGGCGGCGGAGCAGCCCGAAACGGAGGCGGAAGATGTTTAAGGACGTGGCCTTCGGACAGTATTATCCCATAAATTCGCCCGTGCATAGACTTGACGCACGAGTAAAACTGCTGCTCACAATTGTGTTTGTAATGGCGGTGTTTTTCGTCAAAACTTATTTCGGGTTTATGCTTACCGCGGCGGTGCTGATAGTAGTCGTACTGTTTGCGCGCCTGCCGATAATGTCGGTGTTGAAGTCGGTGAAAGGCATACTTTTGATTGTCGTAATCACGTCTTTGCTCAATCTTTTTCTTATAAAAGACGGCAAGGTTTTGGCGGAGTGGGAAATCTTTGTAATCACCGATAAAGGACTTGATACCACCATAAAGCTTGCTTTAAGGCTCGTTTTGTTGATTAGCGGCGCGTCGGTGCTGTCGCTCACCACCACTCCCGTCGCGCTTGCGGACGGTGTGGAAAGCCTTATGAAACCGCTTAAAACAATAAAAGTGCCCGTCAGGGACATAGCCATTATTATGAGCATTGCGCTTCGGTTTATTCCGACTCTGTTTGAGGAAACCAACAAGATTATTTCCGCGCAAAAAGCGCGCGGCGCAAGCTTCGATACGGGCGGTTTGTTTGCGAGAATAAAAGCTCTCGTACCCGTGCTCATTCCTCTTTTCGTAAACTCGTTCAGACGGGCGGACGAACTTGCGTTCGCAATGGACGCGCGCTGTTACAACGCCACCGAAAACCGCACCAAAATGAAAGTAGCCAAATTCGGCTTGGGGGACGCGGTCGCGTCGCTCGTTATGGTCGGATATTTTGTCGTCGTACTGCTCGACAGATACTATTGGCTCGGGGCGATAGACAAACTTATGCTTGCGGGGTCTCCCGTGTTCGGAGGCTTGGTGTAGTATGCGTTATAGGGCGGTAATATCTTATTTAGGCAAAGGCTATGCCGGTTGGCAGCGACAGCGCAATCAGCCTACCGTGCAGGAAGAACTCGAAAAGGCGTTTGAAAAGGTGTTCGGCAAAAAGGTTGCGGCGCAGGCGAGCGGAAGAACGGACGCAGGCGTGCATGCGGAAGGGCAGGTTGTAAGTTTCGACGCGGTTACGTCCATTCCCGCCGACAAAATTCCTTATGCCGTAAACTGCGAACTTCCCGACGACGTAGCGATGCTTGCGTGCGAAGAAGCCGACGAGAGTTTTAACGCGCAGTTCAGCGCAAAGAAAAAGACTTACCGATATCAGTTATACGTTGCAAAGCATCGGCTGCCCTTGCTCGACGACACGCACGAGCACATAGTCGCGCGGCTTGACGAGGATAAAATGAAAGAGGGCGCAAAATATATCGTGGGCACTCACGATTTCAAGTGCTTCGAGGCAAGCGGCTCCGAGGTGCTGACAACCGTGCGCACTGTGTATGACGTAAAGGTAGAGGGGCGCGACCTCTGCGGCGCGCGCGAAATAACGGTATCCGTCACGGGCAACGGCTTTTTGTATAATATGGTCAGAATAATAGCGGGCACGCTGTGTTACGTCGGTATGGGCAAATTCGCGCCCGAGGACGTAAAAAGGATAATAGACAGCCGCGACCGCACTCTTGCGGGCAAAACAATGCCTCCGCAGGGGTTGGTGCTCGAAAGCGTAGAATACTGATGAGTTTTGAGAATTTGATTTCGTGAAAATTTAATCGGTTAAGCCAAGTAAATAATCGGCAGATGTATTAAGACAAACACAGATGTCGATAAGAACGTCCAAATTCGGCTCGCTGACTCCGTTTTCATAATGACTTATTGTTTTATCGGACAAATTGAGTTTCTGAGCTAACTCACATTGGGATAAACCTTCTTCGAGTCTTATATTTTTTAATCGCTCGGCAAACTTTTTCATAAACAAATCATATCAGTATATGATAGTATAGCCTTGGTACTATCAGATTATGAGAGGACATACGTTAGAACAAAAAAAAGGAGAACTTGTATGAAACAATCAATAATAGATGAGATTTTTTATAATTTAAGAGAGAACTCGGCGATCTTTACTCCGCCAAAGTCGTGGGCGGATAGAATTGAGCAGCCTGTGTGCGATGCGTACGATAAGCTATTATGCGCGTTGGACAGCAAACAAATCAAGTTGCTTGAAAATTTTATCTCAGCATCGGAATCTGAACATTCTTTCGAGGTTAAAATGTTTTTCAAAAAAGGCTTCGAAATGGGTGTTCTGCTCGGCGTAGAGTGCGGCGAACTGTCCGACAAGCTCCCCAAATTGGATTGACGTCTTTTGTAATGCCTTATTGTGAATATAATATCGTTGCTTATTTAGGGGATTGCTTCGTCACTTCGCATTCGCTCAGTTCCTCGCAATGACAGCTCGAAAATTGTTTCGCTCGCATTATTGTGACGGTTGTCACAATATAACTCGCTCCTGAAATTTTCTCGCATTCCGCGCGCAACATAAAGCACGCGGAAGAAGCGAAAATAAAGAAGTGAGTAACATTGCGTCATCAGGCGCAATCAAACGAGCGCAAAGATTTTCGCGAGGGGGTGGGTTCTGCATCAAGGGTTAATATACAAGCACTTTGCTAATTGAATTGTTATTTCGAAAAAGTCTAAACGGAGACGTATGCCTTGCTCGCAACAACGCCGCGCGGCACTTGCGCTCGGTTTTCAAAAAACGCATTGACATATATTATATTTAGATATAAAATTTAATAACTATGCTGACGGTGAAATATTGTTCGGATAAGGACGTTATAGAACCTCTGTATCGAGAGCTGTCCGTCGAGGGCGGCATTTTCGGTACGCACTTTTTGTTTTTGGACGATGACAAGCCCGTGGGGTTGTGGCGTATGCGTTTCGACGGCGACGGCGCGGCGGTTGCGGACGCAATTCGCTTTAAGAGTGAGGTTGACATATTCGACAAAAACTTTTTTGTACGGGCAATACTTTACAAGCTTTCTCTCGGAGCCGACGTTATACTGAAAGTTAAGGGCAATCGTCCCGAACTTAAAATATTCGGTTTCCGCTTCGACGGCGAGGATATGGCAATAACTACTAAGGACATCGCGCTCAACGCGTGCTGTAAGGAATAATGGAAAATACTACTTCTAAAAACTTTATCGAAGAAATCATAGACGCGGAACTTGCAGAGGGCAAGCACGAAAAAATTATTACGCGTTTTCCGCCCGAACCGAACGGCTATCTGCATATCGGTCACGCAAAAGCCATTTGCATAAATTTCGGCATGAAGCAGAAATACGGCGGCGAATGCAATCTGCGTTTTGACGACACCAACCCCGTAAAAGAGGATACGGAATACGTCGAGGCAATCAAAAAGGATATTGAATGGCTGGGCTTTAAGTGGGACAGAGAGCTCAACGCTTCCGATTATTTCGACGAGATGTACGAGTATGCCGTCAAGTTGATCAAGGACGGGAAAGCGTACGTCTGCGACCTTACCGCCGACGAGATAAAGAGTACGCGCGGTTCTTTTGACGAGCCGGGCACCGAAAGCCCTTACCGCAACAGAAGCGCGGAAGAAAACTTAAAGCTTTTTGCCGAAATGAAGGACGGCGTTTACGCCGACGGCGAGAGGGTACTGCGCGCGAAAATCGATATGGCGTCGCCAAACATCAATATGCGCGATCCCGTCATTTACCGCATCTGCCACGCGACGCATCCGCATACGGGCGACAAGTGGGTAATCTATCCGATGTACGATTTCGCACACCCTTTGGAGGACGCAATCGAGGGCATAACGCACTCGCTTTGTTCGCTTGAATTTGAAAATCACCGTCCACTGTACGATTGGGTGACAGTAAACTGCGGCTTTGAAAAGCGTCCGCGTCAGATTGAGTTTGCGCGACTCAACCTCACTCACGCGGTTATGAGCAAGCGGTTTTTGAAAAAACTCGTGGACGAGGGCGTAGTGTGGGGTTGGGACGACCCGAGATTGAGCACTTTGTCCGGCATAAGAGAAAGAGGTTATCCGGCCGAGGCCATACGCGATTTCTGCAACAGGATAGGCGTTGCCAAGGCGGACAGTATAGTCGACGTCGCTATGCTCGAGCATTGCGTGCGCGAAAATCTCAATCAGAACGCCGAGCGCGTTATGGTTGTGACCAAGCCGCTTAAACTTGTCGTGGACAACTATCCCGAAGATAAAACGGAAACGGTGTATATCGAAAACAATCCGCAAAAGGAAGGTTCGGGTTCTCACGAATGCACTTTTTCAAGAGAACTGTACATCGAGCGCGACGACTTTGCGCTTGAACCGCCTCCCAAGTATTTCCGCTTGAAGCCGGACGGAATTGTCAGACTCAAAGGCGCGTATATCGTGCGTTACAAGAGCGCGGAGCTCAATGATAACGGCGATGTCGAGTGCGTGCACGTCGAATATATCGAGGGTACGCGTTCGGGCGAGGAAGGCGCAAATATGAAGGTCAAGGGCACTATACACTGGGTGAGCGCGGCGGACTGCGTCGACGTAAAACTCAATATGTTCGACTATCTCATCGAAGACGGCGACGGCGATTATATGGACAGGCTCAACCCGAACTCTCTGACAGTACTCGAAGGCAAAGCCGAGGGACGTCTGAGAAGCGCGAAAAAGGGCGAAAGATTCCAATTCCTCAGGCAGGGATATTTCGTAAAGCGTTCGGACGGGCAGGAGTACAATTCCATCGTAGGACTCAAAGACAGCTATACGGTTAAGTGACCGCCGCTGTAAAATAACGGTAAAATCAGGCGCGCATTGTCTTTGCGTGCGCGCGTGTGATATAATGCAATCAGACGTCTGACGCCGCAACGCGGCTAAGGAGGGTAAAATGTTTATTTGCAAAATTTGCGGAAGCGAAGTCCGTCAGGGACAGGCATTCTGCTCAAAATGCGGCGCGGATGTGGCGGATAACCACGAAACCGTTTGTTCCGCGTGCGGTTCCAAGAACTTTGCAGGCAGTCGTTACTGCGCAAAGTGCGGAGGCATTCTGCCTGTTATAAGCAAGCCGATATGCGCGGTTTGCGGCGCAAAAAATTTCCCGGGAGCCAAGTTCTGCGTGTCGTGCGGCGCGCCCGTTATGCCTGCGCGCGAAACGCATTCCGACGCCGATTTGATGGAAATCAGACACGCCAAACTCAAAATCGATACGATGGAGCGCGAGCGTATGGCGGCGGTCGACAAAGAAATCGCCGAAAAACGCAAGCGTATCGACGAGGAAAAGAAAGAGGCAATTAAAGAGGCGGACGATTATCGCGATAAAATAAACGGGGAGTTGGATAAACAGTCCAAGCTGCTTGACGCCTACCGCCGCAAACTGAACGAATTGGGCGCGGAAGACGTTGCGTTGCTCAAAAAGATGTCCAAAGCGTTAAAAGATTATTCGGTATATTATGCCGACCCTTACTCTATGTTCGACGAGGACGATATCGACGGCGAAACTTACGTCTGCCCCGCTTGCGGTACGGTCAATCCCCTGAACGTCACCGCGTGCACCCATTGCGGCAGAAATAAGGCGAGGGCAACGCTGTTGCTTGCCAAGGGCAAGATTAAGCAGAGTCCTCCCGTAAAGAGAAAAAAAGACGTAATACTTCCTCCCGACGAGGATTTGGACAAGTTGAAGACTCCTACTTACGACGAATTCGTCGCAGCCGAACAGGATAAAAAGGAAGCACCCGAGGAAGCGCCGCCGGCAGAGGAGAAGAAGGAACAGCCGCAGGATTTCTCGGGCAGAGGAGCGTATCAGGGCGGATACCCCTATCTTCCGTACGGATATCCTTATCCGGCGTATCCCGCAGCACCGCAGCCCGCGCCGTTTGCGCCGCAGTTTTACGGAGTGGACAACAACGGCGAACCCTATCAGATGCCTCCCATCGTTCAACCCGTTGCATTCGTGCCTTACGTCACGCAGGACCAGCCCGTAATGCAGTACGCGCCTGCCGACGACAGTAATAAGTAAATATGGCGGATACAGATAACAGAAAACTTAAAGGCGTCGATAAAGAGGGCGTAAGACTTGCGCCTTTGCCCGCAACGCGCACGGCGAAGTGCAATATGCCCGGTTTGAGGCAGGAAATGGTCATTGTGCCGAGGTTGCAAATCGAGGAGCCCGTCGAAGACAAGGTGCCCGAAGCGTCAACCGCGGACGATTATCAGCCCAAAGTCCGCGACGTCAACAAGCGGTGGAAACGAGCGAGAAGATGGCGCAACCGTCTTACGGGCGCGCTTATGCTTTTGGTGACCGTTGCCGTCGCGCTGCCTTACGTTCTGGCGGCGGCGGGAGTGGACGGCTCAAAGCTGTTGTTCGGTTATATTCCCGAGCAGTTCGACGCGGTAGGCAATATCATATATGCGGTTAAGACGAGTATATCTCTCGATTGGACGGGCGACGCCGTCGCTCGGTTGTGGATACAATGCGTGCCGTCGCTTATCCTCGCAACGGGCATTTTAGGCATTGCTATCAACCTGATAAAGTCGTTGTTGGGTGTATTCGGCGTTATAAAGCCTAAAAAATACATTGCGGGAGCGGTATGGTATTTGATTGCCGTTATCGTAATTTTAGTGCTGTCGTTGCTCGGCTCCGAAACGCTCGGAGTTGAAAGAATAGACTTTGTGGCAGACTTTATTTACGGCTATAAAAGCAGTGAACTGTTCTCGCTGATTGTGTTTGCGGCAGGCAACGCGGCGGCAGCGGTTCTGGCAGAAAAAATCAATCCCGAGCGAACGGGATATACGAGATAACAGCTCTTTTTGGAGGAGTTATGGCAAAAAAGGATAATTTGAAGGATATGAAAACCGACGCCGCCGAAAGCGTGCTCGTGACGCTGTCGGACGAACCGATGTATGAGTCGGAGGCGTACGAAAGCCCCGAAAAAGACGAGGGAATGGCTACAACAGTATTCAAGCCCATCGGCGCCGGCGGTCCGGTGCCCATTGTCGCGCCCAAACACAATACGGTTCAGTTGCAGCCCATAATCGTGCCGCTTGCGGTTGTGCCGTATATGACGCAGGATACGTCGTCGCTGCGCACAGAGGGCGGTTCCGCCGCGATGTACGGAGAAGACGACGGTTATGCCGAGGCGGTAGAGTTCGAGCGTTCCTCCGCCGCGGTCAAAAAGAAAAGAGACAAAAAGGTCAAGCCGAGAGTTTTCGCCGCGATTATGTTCGTGTTGTCGGCTCTGTGCGCAATTCCCTTTATTCTTGCCAACTTCTATTCCGATATAGGCGGAAGCTTTAAGCTCGAAGCATATAATATTATCGGTCAGCTTACGCAGTGGGCAAACGGCGTTTTGCCCGCAACGGACGCGGATAAGGCAATTTTGATCGTCCTTACCGTGGGCGCGGGTTTCTCGGCGTTGAGCGCGCTTGTGTCGCTTGCGGCGTTGATTGCGGGCAGATATCCCCGCGTAACGCTCGGCGTATGGTCGTTCATAGGCGCGGGCACTTCGCTCGGAGTCGCGCTTTACAAGGTCATAACAAAATCGTTTGTGCTTGCGGACGAAATCTCGCTCATTGTGATTACTTCGCTTTGTTGGCTGACTTTGCTGCTTTCCGTTGTGTTCGCCGTCATAGCGTCAAAGGACGAAATAAAGCGCGAACAGGCGCAGGAAAGCGTAATATAAACGTCCTATCGCAGGCGCGCACGCGCCTGCTTTTAATGTTGCTTAAATGATAGGGGCATAACCTTGGGTATAGAATGTCGTTGAGTATGGTTTCTCTCGCAAGCGGGAGTAAAGGCAACTGCACTTTGATTTTTTCGGATACTACCGCGCTGCTTGTCGACGCAGGCATTTCCTATACGCGCCTGTGTCGGGAACTCAGGGATTTCGGACTCACGCCCGATAATCTCGACGGCGTCGTACTCACGCACGAGCATTCCGACCACATCGTCGGGTTGCAACGATTGCAGGAACATACCGGGGTTTACGCGCATCCGCTCACCGCGCGCGCCGTGTATGAAAAGCAGGGGAAACTGAAAAACTATCGGGAAGAGGAGTATTACGAGAACGGTTTTAATATAGGCGATATAAAGGTGCTTCCCTTCCGCATACCGCACGACGCGGCGTATCCGCTGGCGTACAGTTTCGAATGCGGCGAGCTGAGAGTGAGCGTGGCGACCGATATAGGACAGCCGACGGTGGGAGTTGTGAGAAATCTGTCAAAGAGCCGCGCGGTGCTGCTCGAAGCAAATCACGACCTCGATATGTTAAAGACGGGCAAATATCCGTATAATCTGAAACAAAGAATATTGGGCGTAAACGGGCATCTTTCAAACGACGCCGCCGCGCTCATCGTAATGAGGCTGTCGGGTACCGAAGTGAAACGGGTAATGCTCGGACATATCAGCGAAAACAACAATTTACCGGAGTTGGCGTATACGACGGTGAGAAAAGCTATAGACAGCGCGGAAGATAACGAAATGGAACTTTATCTTGCCAAACAGAATATAAGAAGCGAGGTTTTTGAAATAAAGTGAGAAGATTTATAGGCGCGAGCGAAGGCGCAAGCATATATATTTTCGGGTTGGTCGGCGGCTCTCTGCTGTCCTCGATGCTCAATATGTTTTTGGTAAACGTGGGCGCATTCGAGGGAATGAGCATTATGAGCTGGATAACTTATGCGACGACGCAGATTGCGTTCGTTTTGGTGATAGCGGTATATTTCTGGCTCAGAAAAGTCAACGCGCAAAGCGTGCTTTGCATAAGAAAACCCAAAAATCCGAAACAAATGATATTGTTGCCGTTTATCTCGATTGCGGCGGTTATAACCTTCTTGCCTCTTGCGGATTTATTCCAGAGAATGCTCCTCGCAATGGGCTTTAACGGCGTCGTTTATATGCCCGATTATACCAACGTCGGAGTGTTTTTCCTGTCCGTATTCGTAATGGCGGTGCTGCCTGCTTTCGGCGAGGAATTTCTTTTGCGCGGCGCGCTGTTCAGCGGTTTGCGCACGAGAGGCAGCGCGTACGCGGTGCTGATGTCCGCGCTTTTGTTCAGTCTTATGCACGCAAATCCGTTGCAGACGGTACATCAGTTCGGTTTGGGAGTGGTGCTTGCCGTCGTGGTATTGCTGTCGGGCTCCGTTTGGAGCGCGGTGTTCGTACACTTTTTCAACAACCTTATCAGCATATCTATGACGGCGATGTCCGAGGCGTTTCCTGATTTCGGCTCTATGTTCGTCAAATTGGGCGATTTCGTGTATCTTACCGATTTTGCCGCAATCATTGTCGGAGCGTTTATGCTCGCATGTCTGTTGTGGTGGTTCAATCGTCTGGGTTCTCCCAAACGCGAAGGATACAGAGTTGTCAGCGACGGAGTTGTGTACGAGGAGTTTGCCATTTACGCAACCGCTCAGGAAAAGGCGGAAGACAGAAAGTACAAGCTTCAAAACAGCGGAATGACGGCGATGTTCAGGTTTGTCGGTTCGCTGTTTACCAAAAGGGGCTGGCGCGCCGTGACAAACACGCTCGACGCGTCGAACGACGTTCCGTATATAGGCAAAACGCAGCCGATGTTCAACGTATGGCTTGCGCTGTCGTTCGGCGTGCTTTATTGGGTGCTCGCATTGATTATGGGGTTCATTTGATGCGCAGACGGACGGGTTTTACGCTTATATATTTTGCGGTGATAATTTCAACGCTGTTGCTGAGAGTATCCACCGCTTTGGGTTTGCCCGAAAGCATCGGAGCGGACGGAAGTATATATTTTACGTTGATGTGTCAGCCCGTCATATTCGGCGCGCTTCCGCTTGCCTGCTATGCGATTATGCAGTTTGCCGAAAGGCGTCGGGCGGCAAAACAGGGAATAGTATTGACGACGGGCGATATGTTTGCCGCGTTTCGCAGCGATTTTTCCGTAAGGAATACTTCGGGCAGGAATTGGATGCGGTCTATTATACTCGGCGTATGCGTAATCATAACGGGTTCGTTCATATCCTATCTTTGGCAGTCCGTGCTTATAATGATGGGATATTCTTTTTCTTCCTCTCCCGACGTTTACAACAATATCGGCGATTTATTTATTCAGCTTACGCTCACCGCGCTTTTGCCCGCCGTTTTCGAAGAATTTACGCACAGAGGCTTGCTCGGCGGCGCGTATCTTGAAACGGGTTGGAGGTTCGCGCTCATATCCGCGCTTTTGTTCAGCCTTATGCACCAAAACATACGGCAGACGGGCTACACCTTTATCGACGGCGCGGTTATCGCGCTTGCCGTTTATTATTCGGGCTCGCTGTTCACGGGCATTGTAATTCACTTTATCAACAACGCTCTGTCCGTCATAATTTCCTATTCCGAACAGCAGGGCGGCATATTGTATTTCCTTGCGCAAATAGAGGATTGGCTGTACGGTTCGGTGTACGGAATAATGGTTTTCGTCGCGATTGCCGTCGCGGCGGGCTTGCTGATTGCGTTTTTGCTTATGCGTATGCGAAACGACGCCGTAAAAGCAGGCAGAGTACCTTCCGCTCAGTTTGCGCCTTATCCCGACGGCGTTTTGCCCGTGAGATACGATTGGGTTACGCACATAGTAATCGCGGTCGGCGTCGCGGCAACGCTGTTCTCTTTTGCGTGGGGTATGATGAGATGAAGATTAACGTTACGGCGGTGGGCAAAATAAAAGAAAAATTCTTTAAGGACGCGGTAGACGAGTATGCCAAACGCATTTCGCGCTACTGCGTGTTTTCCGTCACCGAATGTCCCGAAGCGTCGCCTTCCAAAAGCGAGGACGAACGGCGGCAGATAGAAGGCAAATCCTTACTGGACAAAGCCAAGGGCAAGATCATTGCGCTCGACGGCGGCGGCGAGGAAATTTCAAGCCGCGAACTTGCCGAGTTGATTGAGCGATATACGCTCGCGGGCGCGTCGGAGCTGAGTTTTATAATAGGCGGAAGCAACGGTTTGTCCAAAGAGGTTTTGTCCTGCGCGGATAAAAGAATATCGTTCGGTAAGATGACTTATCCGCATCAGCTGTTCAGGGTTATGCTGACCGAACAGATTTACAGGGCGTTTGCAATCATAAACAATACGCCGTATCACAAATAGGACAATAAAAAGACGAACGCGACAGTGCGAGCGTAATAATAGGATTGTACTTGTCAAGACGGTCTGATACGGAGCGTCGTTAAAGGAGGGCGGAATGGAAGAAATAAAAATCGCGGACGAATTTTTTATGCGCAAAGCCATTGCGCTTGCGAAAGAGTGCGCCGAACACGACGAAGTGCCCGTAGGGGCAATTGTCGTTAAGGACGGGGTTATAATTTCCGAAGGACAGAACAGAAAGGAGAGAGAGCTCAACGCCGTTCGTCACGCCGAAATTGAAGCTATCGAAAACGCTTCGCGCACGCTCGATAATTGGTGGTTGGAAGATTGCGTGCTGTACGTTACGCTTGAACCCTGCGCGATGTGCACGGGCGCGGCTGTCAATTCGCGCTTAAAAAGAATAGTTTTCGGGGCGTACGACGATAAAACGGGCGCGTGCGGAAGCAGGGTGAACCTGACGGAGAGCGGGTTGTTCAATCACGATATAGAAGTTACCGGCGGAGTGCTTAAAGAGGAGTGTTCGGGGCTTCTGAGTGCGTTTTTCAAAAAAAAGCGCGAACAGAAAAAGGGAAAATGAAAGCCGAAACGTGTAAAGGTTATTGAATTTTTCTGCATTTGATACTATAATTCAATATAATCAAACCGTACAATAAAGCCGATAAAACGGGCTGTATTCGACGAGTATGCGTCGGGAGGGAGATAATGTCGGTAACTTCAAAGTTTTTGGAAAAGATGTGGGCAAAAATCGGCGAACTCGACAATGCAAGGCTTGCCGAGCAGCATTTTCCCGAGGGCGTGCGGCAGGTTGTGGATATTCCGTACGCTGACGACGGCGACAGATTTCATTTGCTCGACGTGTATTATCCGAGCGAAAAAACAGACGTTTTGCCCGTTATAATCGACGTTCACGGCGGCGGCTGGACGTACGGCGACAAAGAACTCAACAAGTATTATGCCGCAACGCTTACCGAGGGCGGATACGCGGTGGTGAACGGGAGTTATCGTCTGCCTCCTGCGACGGACCTCGAAGGACAGCTGCGCGATTGCGTTGCCGTGTGCAATTGGGTTGCGGACAACGCCTCCGAATATGGCTTCGATTTGGATAACGTATTTATCACGGGCGACAGCGCGGGCGGACAGCTTGCGGTGAGCGTTGCCGCGATAAGCGAAAGCGGCGAGTTGCAAAACAGGTTCGGCGAAGTTATGAAAATCAGGTTCAGAGCGGTGCATTCCTGTTGCGGCGCGCTCGATTTCGATAGATACGAAAAGATGCCGCCCTTATACGGTTACAGAAAAATGCTGATAGGCGCGGGCAGAAATAAAAGCAAACTTTATGATTTTATGTTTCCCAAGCGCATTATAAAAGACGGCAAACTTCCGCCGCTTTTTATGAGCACCTGTTACGGCGATTTTATCAAGTCGCATACGTTTTCTTTCAAAGAATTTTGCGATAAAGAAGGTTTGGAATACGAACTGTATTATGTAAGCAAACGATTAAAGAACGGAAAAAGGCAGGACGAGATATTCACCCCGAGCGGCGTCGCCGTTGTTGTGTCGGACAGCGAAAGTTCAAATAAACTCGACCACGTTTTTGAAGTGAAATATCCGCTTTGGGAAGAATCGACGGCGGTTAGAAACGCTATGTTCGCGTTTTTCGATAAGCATAAAAAACGCTGAATGCACGCTATAATTTCGATGGGTTAAAATCGCGCCGCAACGCCGCAAATTTTGAGAAAAGCCTTGCAGGTGCAATGCTCGCATTAGCGTGGCCGATTTTTAGATTGTCAATACAGCGAACTTCTGAGCGAAACTTGAATGCATAATGTATAAAATATTGCATAAAATTGATAATATTCAGTAAAATTATAAATAATAAACATAAATTTACAATATTTTGCATAAATATTCTATAAACGGTTGCGTTTTCGGCATTTAGCCGCTATATTCTTTATAAATAAAACATCGTTAGGAGAAAACATTATGGATAAAATCAAGAAAGTTGTGTTGGCATATTCGGGAGGTCTTGACACCTCCATTATAATTCCTTGGCTCAAAGAGAATTACGACAACTGCGAAGTCATAGCCGTAGCAGGAAACGTGGGGCAGGGACAGGAACTCGACAATCTTGAAAAAAAGGCTTTGGCAACGGGCGCAAGCAAATTGTACATCGCCGACCTCACCGACGAATTTGTGGACGACTATGTATTTCCGACTTTGAAAGCAGGCGCGGTATACGAGGGTAAGTATTTGCTCGGCACAAGCTTTGCGCGTCCCATAATCGCAAAGCGTATCGTTGAAATCGCACTCCAAGAAGGTGCGGACGCAATCTGCCACGGCTGCACGGGAAAGGGCAACGACCAGGTTCGTTTCGAGCTGACAATCAAGGCTTTTGCGCCTGAAATGAAGATAATCGCGCCCTGGCGTATATGGAACATCAAATCGCGCGACGAGGAAATAGATTACGCAATCGAGCACAACGTGCCCATACCCATCACGCGCGAAACCAATTACAGCAAAGACAAAAACCTTTGGCATTTGTCGCACGAAGGGCTTGACCTCGAAAACCCCGCAAACGAGCCGAATTACGATAAAATTCTCGAAATGGGCGTAACTCCCGAAAAGGCTCCCGACAAAGCGACGTACGTCACGATTTCCTTTGAAAAGGGCGTGCCCGTAGCCGTCGACGGTAAGAAGATGAAAGGTTCGGACATCGTTGCCGCGCTCAACAAAGCAGGCGGAGAAAACGGCATCGGCATTGCCGACATTGTGGAAAACCGTCTTGTGGGAATGAAATCGCGCGGAGTGTACGAAACCCCCGGCGGCACCATCTTGTATTATGCGCACGAGGCTCTCGAAACCATTTGTCTTGACAAGGAAACGCAGCACTACAAGCAGCAGGTCGCGCTCAAATTTGCGGATTTGGTGTACAACGGACAATGGTTTACTCCTTTGCGCGAGGCGCTTTCGGCGTTTGTCGACAGCACTCAGCAGACCGTTACGGGCGACGTGAAGCTCAAACTGTACAAAGGCAATATCACAAATGCGGGACTTTCTTCGCCTTATACGCTTTACAGCGAGGATATGGCGACGTTCGATGAGGACGACTGCTACGACCAGAAGGATTCCGCAGGCTTTATAAACCTGTTCGGACTGCCCATCAAGGTCAAGGCGATGCTCGACGCAAAGCGCGGCAAATAAAGCGGTGTAATATGGCGGCAAAGATGTGGGCGGGGCGTTTCAAAAAGGACGTCGACGCCAAGGTCAACGATTTCAATTCATCCATCGCGTTTGACGGCAGAATGTACGCGGAGGACTTGGAGGGCAGCGCGGCGCACGCGGATATGCTTGCGGCGTGCGGTATAATCACCGAGGAAGAAAACGCGGAGTTGCAGGGCGGTCTTAAAGCCATAGGCGAGGATATAGCCTCCGGCAAACTGCCCCTTGATATGTGTGCCGAGGACATTCATATGTTCGTCGAGCAGGAGCTTACGGCGCGCTTGGGCAACGTGGGTAAAAAACTGCATACGGCGCGCAGCCGCAACGACCAGGTGGCGGTTGACACAAGGTTGTATTTGAGAAAACGCACCGATGATATAATCGCGCTCGTAAAAAAGTTAATCGGAGCGATATGCGAAGTTGCAGAGGACAATTATCAGACGGTTATGCCGGGATATACTCATTTGCAACGCGCCCAACCAATTACGTTTGCGCATCATGTGTCGGCTTATGCCGAGATGCTGCTGCGCGACCTATCCCGATTAAAAGACGCAAAAAAGCGGCTCAACGTATGCCCGTTGGGCAGCGGCGCGCTTGCCACGACGACGTATGATATCGACCGCGAAATGACCGCAAAAGCACTCGGTTTCGACGGTTGCGCGATGAACAGTCTTGACGGCGTGTCCGACCGTGATTTTTGTATGGAACTCGCAAGCGCGCTTGCCATACTCGCGGTGCACCTGTCGCGGTTTTGTGAGGAGATAATTCTGTGGTGTTCGTGGGAGTTCAAGTTTGCGGAACTTGACGACGCATACGCGACGGGTTCGAGCATAATGCCGCAGAAAAAGAACCCCGACGTTGCCGAACTCGTGCGCGGAAAGAGCGGCAGAGTGATAGGCGACGCGGTGACTTTGTTTGCCGTAATGAAAGGATTGCCCCTTGCGTACAATAAGGATATGCAAGAGGATAAAGAGGCAATATTTGACGCATTCGATACTTTAAGTATGTGTCTTGACACATTTATCCCAATGTTAAGCACAATGACGGTGTTGAAAGACAATATGTACAAAGCGGCTCAAAAAGGCTTTATAAACGCAACCGACTGCGCTGACTATCTTGTGAAAAAGGGATTGCCTTTCCGCGACGCGTACAAGATTTCGGGTACGCTCGTCGCAAAGTGCATAGACAGTGACACCGTTCTCGAAGACTTGCCGCTTGCAGAATATAAGAAAGTTTCCGACGTGTTCGAGGAAGATGTTTACGAGGCGGTCAATCTCGTAAACTGCCTTAACGGAAGGAGCGTCATAGGCGGCCCCGCGCCGCATGTCGTAAAAGCGAGGGTGGAGCAAATAAAGCAAATAATTGCATAATATTTGCGTTCAGAGGGGGAGAAAATGAAACATCTGCTTAAACTTCTCGATTTGTCCGAACGGGACGTAAACGAATTGCTCGATTTGGCGGCGCAGCTTAAACTCGCCCGCAAAAACGGCAAGGAAGAAAAACCGCTTGACGGCAAAACGCTGGGAATGATTTTTCAAAAATCGTCCACAAGAACGCGCGTGTCGTTTGAAACCGGAATGTATCAGTTGGGCGGTCAGGCATTGTTTTTGAGCTCGTCCGATTTGCAGATGGGGCGCGGCGAACCCATAAAGGATACGGCAAGGGTGCTGTCGCGTTATCTCGACGGAATAATGATAAGGACGTTTGCGCAAAGCGACGTAGAAGAACTTGCCGAATACGGTTCCGTTCCCGTCATCAACGGTCTTACCGACTTTTGTCACCCCTGTCAGGTGCTTGCCGACCTGCTTACGGTGCGCGAGTACAAGGGCGGTCTTGCGGGCTTGAAAGCGTGCTATATAGGGGACGGTAACAATATGGCAAATTCGCTCATCGTAGGCTGTCTTAAAACGGGAATGAGCATTTCTGTCGCGTGTCCCGAGGGATATCTGCCCGACCGCGCCGTGCTCGATTTCGCGGCGGGATACGGCGGCAGGTTTGCGCTTTGCCAAAACCCCGAACAGGCGGCGGACAATGCGGACGTTGTATTCACCGACGTGTGGGCGTCAATGGGACAGGAGAGTGAAGCGGCGGCGCGAAAAAGCGCGTTTTCGGGTTATCAGGTCAACGACGGCGTAATGGCGGCGGCGCATAAAAACGCTATTGTGCAGCACTGTTTGCCGGCGCACCGCGGCGAGGAAATCACGGAAAAGATATTCGAGGCGCACGCCTCGGAAATATTCGACGAAGCCGAAAACCGTCTGCACGCGCAAAAAGCGGTGCTTGTAAAACTTCTCGGCAATCATTGAAGGTCTGAAAAAAGTTTGTTCCGTAAAACAAATTATTCCTTAAACAGCAATTTATTCGAAAACCGCCCGACGTTTTACGGGGTGGTTTTTATACTGTTTAATACGGCTTTACCATAATTCGCCGTATTCGTTGTTTACTATTATGGCACAGAATACACGATTTCGTAATTCGTTTTTACGCGAGTGTTTTACACTCGGAATTTTACGATTAGCGTATTCGGTGTTGTAAATCGACAGATATTTATTCCGACTTAGGCGATAGGCTTATTCGATTCGCCGTAATCGTAAATACAGCGTATAAAGCGTCATATTGCAAAAGTCCCGTGTTGACGGTGCAGGTAAAAGACTTTATAATATTTTCGGAATATTGTTCGACGTCGGAGATCGTTATGGGGAAAAGGTCTTTTTTGCAAACGCTTCAAGATAAAAAGTTTATTGCGGACATAATTATGTTCGTCGGATACATGTTGCTCGTTATAGGAATAATAATGTTTCTCGCGTGCAACGACGGAATATTCTTTTCCACCGCGGCAATGGCGGTTATTTTCGTTATAGAACTGCTTGTTTTGCCCGCGGGGTATCTCGCTGCGAGAAAGAAGGTTGCAGACGGCAAGAAAATGAAATATTTTTCTGCGGCGTTAACGGCGGCGACGGGCGTAATGCTGTTGGTCGCGATACTGTTTTCGCTCGTTATCGACTTTGTGCAACCGCTGGCTCTCAACATCGTCGACTCCGTTATGCTTATCGGGGGAAGCGTCGTATTGCTTGTTGCCGCGCTGTTGCAAGCGTTATCAAAACGCGGTAATATTGCGATTATCGCGGCGGTTATGATGATTGCAATTATGTTGACGGGCATTATTTGGGTGCAGACGCAGGGATACCGCGATTTCAATGCCGACATAATGGAAAACAGCGGTTTTATTTTTGAAAACGGCGAAAAGGATTACGCGACATTCCGCATACCTTCTCTCGTCGCGCTCGATTGCGACGTTATCAACGAAAAGTACAATTATCGGTTGGAAAACGACGTATTGCTCGCGTCGGCGGAGGGCAGGCGCGATTCGTCGCACGATACGGGCAGAATAGATATAGTTTATAAAACATCTCTCGACCTCGGCGCAACGTGGAGCGAACTCAAAGTATTGCTGTCGTACGGCGACGGTATAGTAGGCAAATTCGGAAATCCGACGCCCGTGCTTTCAAGCGCGACGGGCGAGCTTGTTGTTCCATATATGACGGGCACAGAAGATAACGGATACGATTATTCCACCCGCATTGCCAAGTTCGTCATAAACGCCGACGCCGAGCTTGAAAAGATTTCGGATATAGATATAAGTTTTGATAAGACGGACGGCTCGGGCGGCGGTACGGACGGCGTAAGGGAGCATACGCTTATGGTAGGTCCCGGCAAGAGCGTCGAATTAAAATCACAAAAGTACAAAGGCAGACTCGTCGTCCCGTCAAGCGGCGGCGGACATTCTTTCGTTATGTACAGCGACGACGGCGGCAACACTTGGGTTAAGGGCGACAGCGCGGGCGAGGGCAACGAGTGCGAAGTCGCAGAACTTGCCGACGGCAGACTCGTTATGGTCGTCAGAGAAAATACGGGTTGCAGCAACTTTCACCCCGAGCAGTACCAAAGACTGTCGTATTCGAATGACGGCGGAGAAACGTGGTATAAAAAAACAGCAGATACCGTGCTTAAAAGTCCCGTTTGTATGTCGTCTGTGGATACGCTCGGCGACGGTACGCTACTTCTGAGTTATCCCGATTCCTTCCATACGCGCGTCAATCTCACTCTCGGCATCAGCTCGGATAACGGAGAGAATTGGCAGACCGCGAGCATCTATAACGGCGCGGCAGGGTATTCCTGCGTCGCGGTCGACTCCGACGACAATATATTCCTTTTGGCGGAAATAGGAAAAATAAACTACAACGAAACGCTGTTCTTTACAAAATTAAACATCGGTTAAACGATGCGCAGATAATAATATGCGCAGAAAATACCGCGCCCGAAAATAATAGAAATCAAATGATGTCCGACATAAAATAATACACGTCGTAAATGGCGATAATTCAAAATCGACGGCGCATAACAGCCGTCGATTTTCAGAGTTTCAGTATCGCTGTTTTAGTATCATAAAAACATAATCGGGAGTTTATATGCGTTTTTTGGACATATAAAGCGACAGTATGTCAAAAAATTTGTTTTTATCATCGCCCTTAAACCCGTCGTATTTACACAGATATACTTGACTTTTGGAAATGTATAAAATCATAAAGTCTTTTTTATATTTAACCTTATATAATGACGCATAATTTATCTTGGCTGCGGTGTTTTGGCGGTCGGTTATGGCACTCGCTTCAAAATGATCGTCACGGAAGGAGTATTCGTAAGTTATTCCGTTTTGTATATCGGAGTTTTGCTTTATTATCATTTTCGATAATGTTTTCGGGTATATGTGCAAAAACAGTATTATCCCAAAGACCACCGCGCATATAAGTACATAATAAAAATTCATCCACTCAAATTCCAAAACGTCGAGTACAAGCAGAATTAGTGTCAATGCTCCTAACAGAATACAGCCGATTAAAGTCAATATCGGGCTGATACGGGCATTTGCCGCTTGCATCATATAACAAAACTCTTTTGACGTTAACTTGGTTGTGTTCTTTATCTCCATATAAACTCCTTGTTTTCCTTTCGCCGTCACGCAGGCTCATAGCAAGTATTTAACGTACGAACGCAATATTTGCGTTATCACAATAATAACTTTCGTCAAAAATTAAACTTTAAGAGGCTTCTATCGGCTGAGAAAGCATAAGCAATTATCCTTAACGCTGAGATTTTGCGGTTAGAAATCAAGCTTTTACAAGCACGTATCCGCGTTTTATCATATCGTCGTAGCTTTCGTTTATAAACATATAGTCGTACTTATACGTTTCCACGTCGTCGATGGTTTTATTTGCGCCGTTGTCGTTGTAGAGTTGCAGCAAGTGTTTATGGTATATATCAAGGCTGTAATAGTCCGTCAAGCAGCAATGCTTTCTTTCCGATATGTTTTTGCTTATGACTTTTGTGCTTTCTCCTTTGCCGGTTACTTTGATTTCCGCAAACGGCATAGGGCGGAAGCCCTTTAACAGATATTGCATAAACCAACGTGAATGCTCCGAAAAACCGAGCATGCTCCATACGTTTACCTTAAAATATTTACCGTAGTTCACATCTGCGGAATATCCTTTGTACAACGACAGTAAATCCGTTTTGGACAGACAATTAAGCCCTTCGGAATCCGACGGTTTGACAAAGCGCAGCCCGAGCAATCCGACTTTGAAGAAAATGCTTGCCGCGTGATATATGTTGGAATACCGCTCGATTGTAGGACGGGAGTTGAAATCCTTTATTTCATCGGCAATTTCGGATGAACTTCTGTTCAGATATTTGTTGTTTATTTCTCTTGACAACTCGTCCAAGGTTTCGTTTATTAGAATTTCTCTTGTCAGCAATGATTTTTCTTCGCCGAAGGGAATGATTTTATCGTCGACGTCGCCTATAAATTGAGTGTATTTGATTCTCGCAAATATTTTGATATTGCAACCGCCGTATATATCTCTTAAATGCTCGGCGTAGGATATGTTTTCATAATCGTCGCCCATAGACACCACAATATATGTAAAAGCATCGGAACCGGTTACGATGCCGTCGAGTTTCTTCACGAAATCAGCGGAGTAAACGTTAATTTCTTCGAGAGATTCGATTTTGTAGATATTTTCGGGGACGGGCAGGTCGGAGACTGCGAACTTTGTTGCGCTTGCCTGCAGGCGCATTGTCATATCCGAATGGAGGCGGTTTTTTTCGTTGTCGAATATATAGTAATTTACCGGATGGTTAATAAATCTTTGCCCGTCGTCGCTCAACTCCGCAAACTGATTTTGCATTATCATAAGCTTTGCAAGTTCGAAATTGACCTTGCCGAAACCTGCGAAGACGACGTTTATTTTTTTGTCCTTTTTTATAGTGCGGCAGTCGTCGTAAAACTGTTCGGGTACGCTCGCGCTAAGTGGATAATCCATTGTAACTTTTCGTGCGAGCAGCTCGTATTTATTAAAGGATTTGACGCATATGTTTTCAAAAGTATTTCGGTCTATAAGTTTCCTGTTTATTACGTCTATTTCGGCAAGCGTTGCTTCTATGTGCAGCGTAAAGTAGTTGTCGTCTGTTTTATCAAAGCACTTTGTAAACCAATTTATTAGCTTGGCATAGGGATACGCGGTGTCGTTGAAGACTATAAATTGATGCATTCTGCTTGCCGTCTTTCTTTCTATCTGCTTTTTGAGCCAAGGATTGTCCTTTTCTATATCGGCAGAAATGACAAGGCAACCGCTTTCTATGAGTTCGTTGATTTTTTTGCCCTTTTCAAAGGTTACGATTACGGCGTCGGGGTTATTTCGCGCGTAATTCAATGCGCTTTCGCCGTTTCCGAGTATAAATTCACGGTTATCTTTTATGGCTTTTTTCACTTTCAGGCGGTTTATGACATTCGCACCCCACAGCCCTATTACGGAAGCTATCAGCGTCAGTCCCATAAGCGAAACCGCAATGGCAGTCGCCGCGTAATACCAATCGTTTGCAAGTGTCAAGCCGAGCACCGTGTCCAACGATACTTTCAAAACAAACGACTCCAAAGTTTCTGCTATGAGAACGAATACGGATAAAAACGTAAATTTCGCTCCCGAATATACATAGCCGACGACGTACAGATAAAACGTCACGCAAAATGTCGGAACGGCATACCAAAGCGTCTTTTTTGAAAAGGCTTTCTTGGTCTTGAACGTTTTGTAAACGAAAAATGCAATCAGGGCAATTTCAGCGCACAGGGCAATTATCGAAAGAATTGTATAAATCATAACACTCCGTATTTGACCGATAGCGAACCGATAGACGGCGGTAAGCCGTCTGCGGGTTTGATTTTTGCGTATCAGTTGATTTTGATTTTAATAATCGCTTTGTCGTCGTTGCGTATTCCGAGCTCGTCGCGACGGTTATCTTCCTTTTCCATAAGAACGTCCAAATCGCAAGAGGATACTTTTTCTACGTCGCCGTATTTAATCATATCGCACACTCCGTCGGATGCGATGTAGATTATATCTCCGGCTTCGAGGTCCAAACGGGATACGGCAAAATATTTTACTGCGTCCTTATCGCCGTTGACCACGCCGTATCCATATTCGTTGTCGGGTTTGTTAACGTACTCGCTATAAAGCTTATATCTGTCGCGTTCGATGTTGATTTGCGTGAACGCATAGTCCGTCTGTTTGTCCGAGAATATAATGCGCCGACCGCCGCGATAGAGAATACCCATACAGTCGCCCACCGAGCCGTAATATAGTTTGTTGCCGAAGATAAACGCGGCAATGGCGACGCAACCGGGTTTTTCGTAATATTTTCCGTCTTGGTTGTAACTGCGCGTCATATAGTAATCGCTGTATGTGCTCAAAAATCTTTCTACTTCTTCGTTGGCGATTTCAAACGAGCGGATTAAGTTGCCCTCAAAATCTTCGATGTTTTGCTCTGTCAGAAGCATTTCTTTTATCAGCTTGTGCATGGAATTGCAAAATACTTCGCTGACTTTACCGGAAACGCTTTTGTCATCCTCAAAATCTCTGTATTCTTCGTCGGAGCGTGAAATGCCGTCCGCAACGACGTAGATTTTGTTGAGTTCGTCACATATCAGATAATCTTCGTTGGGGCGTCGGGCAATGCTGCCGTCTTTGCGCGTATAAATTTTGTCCGTTCCTCCGCTTATCGCAGACTCGCTTTCCACATAGCGTATGGTGGAAGGATAAGTTCTCAGCAAGTCTTTTCGCAGTTTCCCGATATGATATACGTTCAGCGGGTCGCGGTCGCGCGCGAGCATTACGACATAATCGGGGCAAGCCGTACACAGCGTTTTGAAAGTGGCTGACGTAAGATTGTTTGCATTTTTGTCGAAGTTGTTTCGTATTATGTTTATCAACGTCTGCGAAGTCACGTTGCCTTCGGTCAGGTTAATGCAGATTATAGGCTTTTTCAGTTGCAGAATGTAGTTGAGTTCGTCAATTACCGCCGCGCTTGTCACCGAATGCGCGCTCATATAGTAAAGCACGACCGAACAGCCTTTTATGCGCTGACGTACTATCTCTTTCCAATCCAAGCCCAGACAGGTGCCTTTGTCGTACCAGTAGTTTATGCCCCTGCGTTCCATTTCGAGAAGGTCGCAATATACATGCTTGAAATCGGCAGAGGAGTAGCTTATAAACGCATAATCCGCGCTTTTGCCGTCGTTAAGGGCAGGGAATGCCACGGCGTTTAGTTTTTTTATGCTTGCCGCCGAAATTATACCCTTTCTGTCTTGGTGATACTTTTTGTCGAGGTTGTTATCGGTGTATCCGCAGACATAATCCTTTAAGCAGTTGTAGGCGTACGTCCTTTTGTCGGCGTCGTGTGAAGCGCGATTTGTTTCGAGTTTCACGGCGATGTCGATTTCCTTGAATATCTCGTTTTTATCGTCAATCTTGCGGACGATTGTTCCTTCTAGATAGTTTTTGAGCACTACCGAATAAAATTTGATTTTCGCGTTCAGATAGTGATATTTGGGATAATCGATTTCAAGCGTTGAAGTTGCAAATTCAATTGCGTTGTCAATGTGCTTTTTCATATCGGGAATACTCTGCATTATCCGAGAAATATCCGCATTCGCAATAGAGTAATTGCCCATATATCCGTTTCTTATGTCCTTACTTTGCATAGAAAGGTTGACTTTCGGATTTTCGGACAGTTCGCCGTACAGATAGTTGTCTTCGAGGATGGAACACACCGCGTTTGCGCAGGCAATCTCCGCTCCGTAGTTTACGCCTTGCTGTTCGTAGTCCGGTTCGCCGTCATATGAAACAACCTTGCCTTTTACAGATTCAAGCAGGCGCAGGGCGGTTTTCGCCATTTTGAACTGCCCGTCAAAATCCCCCAAAACCGCGTAATATCTCGACAGAAGCTCGAAGATGAGAGGATAGCTTGAAAAAACTTTGTTATATTCGTTTTCGGATAAATACTTATGCACCAAGTCCTCGACTTTCGATTCTTCATCGTCGCTAAAACTTTGTCTTATGTCTGTTTTCGGCATCAGCAGATATTTCAGTTTATCGCAGTCGAACGCCCGATAATAATGATGTATAAGGCAATAATAGGCGGCAAAAGCGTCGTCTTTGGAGATGTCAAGCTCCGCTTTATCCGAGTATGTGCCGTAAATGTCCAAGATTTCCCAAAGTTCGGGTACAAAACTCTTTCCGTATCTTTCGTCGAGCTCGGTTATGCCGAGAGTAAAAAGATAATCGTTGCAACCGACTCGCCGAGTAATCGCTTTCAAAAAATTCTTGGCGTGCTTTACTCGTTCGCTGTGCGATAAAGACGCATAGTCGAAAGTTTTGTCGTCGTACTTTATGTCCGCAAGCATTGCGTCGTGCTTTATCTTAAATATATTCTTTCCCGCTTTGTCCATAGCTTTATCCTTTGTGAAACCAATCTGGTTATACGACAAATCCGTACGCAAACAGGCTCGTTTCATTAGTGAAAGCCCGCGGTTAAAGTGATTATCATTCAAAATTCAAAACATATAAACGCGAGCAAATCTATTACATTATGATATATTATCATAGCATAGCGCCTATAAATTTACAATATTGTTTTTATTAGCGATATAAATAATATAT
>DBFJGL010000025.1:0-8479 GCA_048394785.1 Christensenellales bacterium
ACCTATATCGCTGTTTTTACCCTCGCCTATACCGTTCAGCGGACAGCCGAGCACGCTTATTCTGACGTTTTCTTTAACGCCGCTTACCGCCTGTTCCACTTTTTCCGCAAGCCATTTTACGTCAATCTCGGTGCGAGCACAGGTAGGACACGCCACAACTTCGGCACCCTTTCTGAGTCCGACGGATTTGAGCAAAGCAATTCCTGCCATGACTTCCTCCTGCGGTTCGTCCGCAAGAGAAATTCTTATTGTGTCGCCTATGCCTTCCAACAGCAGTGCGCCTATTCCGAGCGAGGACTTGATAAGTCCCGTTCTGAGCGCGCCCGCCTCCGTCACCCCGAGATGCAAGGGATAATCGCAGCACTGAGCAAGTTTTCTGTTTGCGGCGAGCATTGTAAGAACGTCGGAGGACTTGATTGCTATCACAATATCGCGAAAACCACAGCTTTCAAACACGTTTGCGCATTCGAGCGCGCTTTCGACAAGCGCGTCCTCCTCGTTCATACCGTCGAATTTCGCGTCCAGCGAGCCTGCGTTTACGCCTACGCGCACGGGAACCCCCATATCGCGCATTCTGTTTGCCAATTCCCGAATTTTGGAAAAATCGCCCATATTGCCGGGGTTCATTCTTATTTTTTTTGCACCGTTATCAAGCGCGAGATGAGCAAGGCGGTAACTGTAATGTATATCGGCTATAAGAGGCTCTCCCGTTATAGCCGCAATTTTGCCGAATGCCTCCGCGGAGTTCTCGTCGGGTACAGCCAAACGGCACAAATCGCAACCGAGCGACTTATATTCTTTTATTGCCGCCACGCAGCCGTCTATGTCCGTAGTTCTTGTATTCAGCATTGTCTGCACGCTGACGGGAGCGTCGCCGCCAAGTCTTACGCCGCCCACGTCGACAGTTCTGCTTTTTCTTCTGTTTTCGAATGCCATTATCTTTTCCTTATTAACTTCTGTCTTTTCCTGTTTACTTCTTATTACCGGCATTATATCATAAAAACCCGACGATTTTCCTAAAAGATGTCCTCTAAAAGGAACATATTATCTTCTTTTTCAAAACCGCGCGCATATATTGCCCTCCGTTATGCCTGTCATTTCCGTATGCCACGAGGTATTAACTTGTCCTTTGACTTCGCATTGCGTTGTGTTTCGCGAGTTGCCGAGGCGAGCAGTCGTACCTTGCCCGACTATCAGGTCTTGACCAAATGAAAGATGTCGAGGAATACTGCCAACACAAGCAGTAAAATGAGCCCTACGGTGTGTATAACAGCCTCCACCTTTCTCGGCACGGGTTTTCGGAATATCATCTCTATAAGCGTAAACACCATTCGCGAGCCGTCCAGCGCAGGCAACGGCAATAAGTTCATTACCGCGAGATTTGCGGATATTACAGCCACGACGTAAAGGAAATTATCGAAACCGAGTGCCGAAACTTCGGCAATGGTGCCTATCACCGTAAGCGTGCCGCCCGCGCTTTCCAAGCCTATTTGTCCCGTTATCAATGCTCCCAATGACGCCAAAATCTTGAACACTATGAAGAAACAGAAACTGAACGACCGTCCCAACGCAAGGAAAAACGGAAGCTTTGCGCGAGAGAAAGTGCGCGTTATACCGAGTCCGTAAGAATACCAGCCTTCGGCGTCTTCCGAATTTATACCTTTTTGAACGCTGACGTTTACTCTGCTGTTTATCGCGCCGTTATCGTCGTAAGTTATGACGGATAAATTCAGCTCGGTATTTTCGCCTATAAGCACGGAATCGGACAGCACCGCGTCGTATCCGAGCGGCGCGTCAAGCTTTGTGCCGTTTATGCTTTCAATGTAATCGCCCTCCGAAAAAGGCGAATAATATCCTTTATTGACAGTGACTTTCGTGCGTTTTCCGTCGCGCAGCACCCACAAGTCGACGCTGTCGCCCGTGCCTGCGAATACGTTGTTCAAATCTTCCTGCACCATCACGTTAACCTGCTTGCCGTCAACATTCAGGATAACGTCGCCCGCTTGCAGCCCCGTTTCAACGCCGCCGAATTGAGGATGAACCTCGGCAACGACAGGCAAAATCTGCCCGTACGCGCTGAAATATATCGTGATTATGAATATCGCGCTTATGAAATTCATAAACGCGCCGGAAAACAAAACTATGAGCCGCTTCCACGGTTTTTGAGCGTTAAAAGCGTCCTTATCGCCCTTTTCGTCCTCGTCCTCGCCGTGAAACGCGCAAAAACCGCCCACGGGAAAGGGACGTATGGAAAACACTTCGCCGTTTTTCTTGTTGGTGCGCTTGAAAACGGCAGGTCCGAAACCGATTGCAAATTCGTCAATCTTAAAACCGAGCAGTTTGCCTGCGGTATAATGCCCAAGCTCGTGCACGACTATCATTATCATAAGCGCAATCAATGCGACAATGATATATCCTATATAGGTGAATACCTCGGCGACGGTTGCCGAAATTGCCAATCCGAACACTATTTGACTCCTATTACAGAATAAGTGTATTTTCTTGCTTCCCCGTCTATGCCTATTACGTCTTCCAAAGCGACGTCTTTTATCTTTTTGAATTTTGCGAGCACCTTTTCGAGCACGCGCGGTATATCGTTGAATTTCAGCTTGCCCTGCAAGAACCTCTCGACAAGCACCTCGTCGGCGGCAGACAGCGCGATGCACGCGCCCTCGCCGCTCTGCGCAGCCGAAATTGCGAGTTTAAGGCACGGATATCTGTCGAAATCGGGACGCGCAAACGTAAGCGAACCCATTGTTGCAAGGTCCAAATCTTCCACGCCTTTGAGCGCGTGGTCGGGATAAAACAGCGCGTTGGATATTGCAAGCGACATATCGGGAACGCTGAGCAACGCTTTCATTCCTCCGTCGGTATATTCCACAAGCGAGTGAACGACGCTTTCACGGTGCATCAGCACTTCGATTTTATCAGCAGAAACTTCGAATAACCGCATTGCCTCGATAACTTCAAGCCCTTTGTTGAACAGAGTCGCGCTGTCTATTGTTACCTTTTTGCCCATACTCCATACGGGGTGCTTCAACGCGTCCTCGGCTTTTATGCGACCGAGTTCCGCAATCGGCATATCGCGAAGCGCGCCGCCGCTTGCAGTTAGCACGAGTTTTTTAACAAATTTAGCATCTTCACCTTTAAGACAGCTGAAAATTGCGGAATGTTCGGTGTCGAGCGGAATAATTTTTCCACCGAATTTTTTCTCCAAGGCTTTTAAGTGTCTGCCTGCCGCGACAATCGTTTCCTTATTGGCGATGGCGAGCACTCCGCCGCGCTTCAATACCGCGACCGCAGCCCATAGACCCGCGATGCCGCTTACCGCCGACACTACTATATCCGACGGTTCGTCAGCCAAATCCTCCAAAGATTTAAGGCACTTCGTATAATCCTCGTCTTCCAAAAAATCGAAAAGAGAACTTTGCACTTCCACCGCTCCGCTCGGAAAATAATAATGCTTTGGGCGATACTTATCTATCTGAGCGCGCAAAAGTTCCTCGTTTGCGAACGCGGAAAGCCCGACAACCTTGAATTTGTCGGGATGTTTATCTATAACCGCAAGAGCCTGCCGTCCGACCGAGCCCGTGCTTCCCAATACAGTAACTGTTTTCATAATCAAAATCCGTATATGGCGGTGAAGGCTACGAGCAATACGAGCACTCCCGATATTATGCTGTCCAGCCTGTCCATTGCGCCGCCGTGCCCCGGGAAAATTTTGCCGTAATCCTTTATGGCGAGTTCTCGTTTTATGCGCGACGCCACCAAATCTCCGATTTCCGCAACTATGCTTCCGATAAAACCGATAGCGAGATAAATGAGCGCGGTTTTCCACTCCCAACCTGCCACGTCGTGCGATATGAACGGAATATATCCCGCGTTCGGGAAAAGTCCGAGATATTCGAACAACGCCCAAAAAATTACGGATACGGCCATACTTCCGAATATTCCGCCTATTGCGCCTTCCACTGTTTTCTTGGGGCTTATTGTCGGACAAAGCTTGCGCTTTCCGATTGCGCGTCCCGTGAAATAAGCGAGCGTATCTGCGCCGAGCGGCATAAACACCGCAAAAAGTATGGTGAAAAACGAGCTGTATTTGTACCCTATCAACCACGCCGCGCCGATAAACAAGGTCGGATATATCAGCACAAACAGATTTGCCATAAGGTCGGGGAGCTTATTTTTTTCCTGATTTCCGAGCGTAAACATCGCAAGTTCCACCGCCGAGGAACAGAGAAAAACGATTAACAGCCCCTGCGCCCCCATATTGCAGTAACGCTCCAAGCAGTAAAAAACGGGATACGCCGCAACAAGCATCAAAACGACGGGCAGTTTGTGCATATTCAAACCCGATTGCGTGAAGCTGTGGGACATCTCGTAGACTCCGAGCGCAACCCACAGGAAAATGTATAAGTCCAAAATGACGTGGTCGACGTAATAGCACGCCGCGAGCGCGCCGACGAACGACGCTATCAGTATCAGTCCAGTGACCGTTCTCTTAACCATATCGCTCCTTATAAGAAAATAACGGCTATGCGCCGAATTTTCTGGTGCGGACTTCGTATTCCTTCAAGAAATCGTCGAAATCCTCGGGGGTGACGTCCGGCCACAGCTTGTCGATAAACACAAGCTCGGCGTACGCCGCTTCGTAAAGCATAAAATTCGAAAGTCGCTTTTCTCTGCCGCTTCTGAGTATAACGTCGAGCGGCGGGAGAGAACCGGTGGACAGATTTTTCTCGAAAGCTTCTTCCGTAAATTCGCCGTGAATGTAACAGCGGTGCGCGGCGTTGACGATGTCCCTCCTCGCCCCGTAGTTAAATGCAATATTGAGGATAGTTCCTTCATTAGAGGAGGTGCGTTTTTCGATTTCCTCGACAGAATGCGAAAACTCCTCTCCGAAAGCGTCGACGTCGCCCATATAAGTGATTTTGAGCCTACCGTCATAGCTCAAATTAAAACCTTTGACGGTGTCGCATATGGCGGCAATCTCATCTTCGGGGCGTGCGAAATTTTCAGTGGAAAAAGCGAATACGCTTATTGCCTTTATTCCCCTTTCCGTTGCTTTTTCAAGCACGCCTTCGAGCGCGGCAAGTCCTGCGCGATAGCCCTCCGAGCGTTTCAGCCCGCGCTCCTGCGCCCACCTGCCGTTGCCGTCCATTATTATGCCGACGTGAGAAGGAAGCATCAGACCTCCATAACCTCCTGCTCCTTGTCCTTCAACAATTTTTCGACTTCTTCAACGCATTTCGCAAGTTTTTTATCGATGTCGGAAGTAAAATCTTTGAGGTCGTCCTCCGTGATTGCCGAACTCTTTTCAAGCTTCTTCAACTCGTCGATAGCGTCGCGGCGGCAGTTTCTGAGCACGACTTTGGTGTTTTCCGCACCCGTCTTAATCTCTTTTACTATACTGCGCCTTCTCTCCTCGGTGAGTTCGGGGAAAATGAGGCGTATAACCTGTCCGTCGTTGTTGGGCGTAATGCCGATGTTTGCGGCAAGAATTGCTTTTTCCACGTTTTTAAGCGCACTCTTGTCCCACACCGATATAACGAGCAATCTCGCTTCGGGTATGGTGATATTCGCCATATTGTTGATAGGCGTGGGCGAGCCGTAATAATCAACGACTACCTTGTCGAGAATGTGAGCGTTGGCTCTGCCTGCCCTGACCGCTTTGAGCTCGTTTTGAAAATTCTTCACCGTTTTGGCGGTTTTTTCGTCCATATCGTCGAAAATCAAATCGACTTCGTCTATGCCGTATGACATAATTGTCCTCCGAATTATAAATAATTTATAATATTATACCAAACGCGCGCGCGCATTGCAACCCCACATAGACAAATCGCGCCGCATTTGCCGTAAATATCCGAACACGCTCTCTTTTACATATTGTAAAACCTGTTATTTTAATTAGACTTTTGCACAGTAAAACGATTGAAAATACTTTTAGCAAACGGAAATACGTTATCTAAGGCGTTGTTTTTTCAAAGCAAAACCCCGCCGAACACAACGACGGGGCTTTATTTGGTTTGTAAAATTCATTCCGAGTGCAGTAACAGCAAGTTATTTTCCGATATATGTGCCGATTGCATCGCCCGTAACCGCACGCTTTATGCTGTCGCGCTCCATAAGGCTGAATGCTATGATGGGAATTTCGTTGTCCATACACATCGTGATTGCCGTGGTATCCATTGCTTTAAGACCTTTGGATATGACTTGCATATACGTGAGTTTGTCAAACTTGACGGCGTCGGGATTGAGTTTGGGGTCGCTGTCATATACGCCGTCCACGTTTTTGGCAAGCAGCAGAGCGTCCGCTCCTATCTCCGCCGCGCGCAAGCTCGCGCCTGTGTCCGTAGAGAAATACGGATTGCCTGTACCGCATGCAAATATCACAATTCTGCCCTTTTCAAAGTGTCTGAGAGCCTTTCTCAGAATATACGGCTCGGCAACCTTAGTAATCGTGAGCGCGGTCTGCACTCTGACAGGCACGCCTTCGCGTTCCAACCTATCCTGAATTGCGAGCGCGTTGATAACGGTTGCAAGCATACCCATATGGTCGGCGGTGGTGCGGTTCATCTGTTCGTCAGCCT
The DNA here is from genome assembly GCA_048394785.1 of Christensenellales bacterium. Taxonomy (GTDB): domain Bacteria; phylum Bacillota; class Clostridia; order Christensenellales; family CAG-917; genus DBFJGL01. The sequence continues at coordinate 6,591 of DBFJGL010000025.1, forward strand.
GTCTGCCGCGCCAGAAATTGCCGCCTCCGATAACAATGCCCACTTCGACGCCGAGATTTCTGACTTCGACAATCTGCGTGCATACGGAATCGAGTTTTCCCATATCTATGCCCATACCGTTTTCGGTGGCAAGCGCTTCGCCCGAAAGCTTGATTATGACTCTTTTGAATTTTATATCAGACATTTTTACCTCTGTGTAATTTGTTTGTTTAGGTTCGTTTTATGCAAACGGTGTGCATTATAAAAAAAGGGACGCCGCGCGTCCCCTTGATTTTGTTATTTAAGACCTGCCTGAGCCATTACCTCATCTGCGAAATCGTCCTTTCTCTTCTCCAAACCTTCGCCCATTTCGTAACGGACAAAACGTCTGATGGAAATCTTTTCGCCGATTTGCGCGGTCGCCTCGGTGACCAACTGAGCGATGGTCTTGGAGCTGTCGCGTACGTACACCTGCTCCATAAGGCAAACGTCCTTATAGTATTTTTGAATTCTGCCGTCCACCATCTTCTCGATGATTGCGTCGGGCTTGGGATTGGGCTCGTTCTTTGCCTGCGCGATAAGGATTTCTCTTTCCTTCTCGATTTCGTTGCCGGGAACTTCGTCCTTGTTGACGTAAGAGGGGTTTGCCGCCGCAATGTGCATTGCGATGTTGTGAACCAACTCTTTGAACACGGGGCTCATTGCGACAAAGTCGGTTTCGCAGTTGACCTCGACCAAAACGCCGATTTTACCGTTCATATGGATATAGCTGTCGACAATACCCATAGATGCGATTCTGCCCTGCTTTTTCGCCGCGGAAGCGATGCCTTTTTCACGGAGATAGTCGATTGCTTTCTCCATATTGCCGTCGGTTTCCACCAACGCCTTCTTGCAGTCCATCATACCAACGCCCGTGCGCTGGCGAAGCTCCATAACGTCTTTGCTTGTGAATGCCATAATCTATTCTCCTGCTTGTATTATTTGGGGAATTACGCTTCCTCCTGCTCCTTTTCCGCTATCGCCTTTTCGAGGGCTTCTTCGGGAGTGAGCACGACTTCTTCGACAGGTTCGGCAACCGCCGCAACCTCTTCTGCAACTTCTTCCTGTTTTTCAGCCGCGCCTGCGGAGAAGGACTCGCCCTGCTTCGCTTCGATGACCGCGTCTGCCATTACGGACGCAAACAGCTGTATTGCGCGAATTGCGTCGTCGTTGCCGGGAATTACATAGTCGACAAGGTCGGGGTCGCAGTTGGTGTCAACTACAGCCACGATGGGGATATTAAGCTTCTTGGCTTCTTTGATTGCGATTTCCTCTTTTTTGAGGTCTACCACAAACAGACAGCCGGGAAGCGTGCGCATATTTTTGATGCCGCCCAAGTTCTTTTCAAGCTGGTCACGCTCGGCTTTCAGTTTCAGAACTTCTTTCTTGGGAAGGAGCTCGAACTCGCCGATGATTTCCATCTGATTGATTTTGTTGAGTCTTTCGATTCTCGTGCGAATGGTCTTGAAGTTGGTAAGAGTACCGCCCAGCCATCTCTGGTTGATGTAGTACATACCGCAACGCTCCGCTTCCTGTTGGATAGCGTCCTGCGCCTGCTTCTTGGTACCCACGAAAAGTACGTTTTTGCCCTCTGCCGCAATGCTCTTTACGAATTCATACGCCGCTTCGACGTGGTCGACCGAAATTTGAAGGTCGATGATGTGAATGTCGTTTCTGGTGGCGTAGATGTATTTCGCCATCTTGGGGTTCCAGCGTTTTGTCTGGTGACCGAAGTGCACGCCTGCTTCGAGCAGAGCTTTCATAGATGTTACTGCCATGAATTTTGTTCTCCTTTTATTTTGTTTTTCCCTCCCCCGACTTCGTCGCTCCGGCTACCGTTGGAACAACCGAAACTCCGCCGAGGTGTGCGG
>DBFJGL010000026.1:0-1928 GCA_048394785.1 Christensenellales bacterium
CGTTCGCCCACACTATTTGCGAGGTGAACACAATGACTAAATCGGTTAAAACTATTATTACGGCTCTCGTTGCGGCTATTTGTCTGTTTGCCGCGGCGAGTGCTTGCGATATTTCACAAACGGCGCACGCGCGGTCTTTTCCGCCTACGCTCGTTTCCGTGCAATACGGCAGGCTTTTGAAAGAAGGCGTGCAAAAAGCGGAATTATACGCGACTTACGAAAATAAAGGACTTTACGCCACAAACGTAACAGTCCTTGTTAAAAACCCCGAAAACGGAGAAACTCTGCTCAAAGTAGTCCCCGAACAAAATTCGGGATACTCTCCCGCAATTACGCTTGCGGACTTCACGGGCGACGGTATAAAAGAGATCTATCTCGCAATGGACAGCGGCGGAAGCGGCGCGTTCGGGTTCTACTATATTTTCGACGTATCCGACAGCACGGTAAATACTATTTTCGATTACAACGCGCTCCATAACGGGTACACCGCGCGCTATGCGGACTGTTATAAAGTGGTGGTTTCGGACGATGCGGCTCAAAGAAATTTTAACATAGACATATCCTCGCGCGGACAGGAATATCTTGACAAACTCTATTATTCAAACGGCAAACTTAAAAAACCTATATCCGCGGACGTGTCTGCGGTCAATACCGTATTGCCGTATTTTGCAAGCTACGACCGCCGTTTTAATATAATCGTAATGCGAAGAATTACGGGACTGTACAATGCCGACAGCTTCGGTTATACGCAAGATTTTATGAGTTATCAAAACGGCGGTTTCCGGACTTACTATCAGTCTGTCGCAATAAACTGAGCGTTTTGCAGACGGCAAACAAATTCAATGCGCCGAACGCTCGATTTTATTTATCCCACGCAACCTCTTTCGTTACCGCTTCTCCGAGTTTGTTAGCCCACTTTTCGCACCAAAAAGCCGTATACGCAACGCCGTGTTTCGCTCGGTATTTCTTGCCGAGTTGCGCCCACAGCACGGACGGCAATCCTATAAATATCAAATACAGCGGTCCCAACATCAAGGACTGCACCGTGTGCCCGTATTCGTGCACGGTCAGCGCGCGCTGAACTGCGGGCGTAAACTCCATTCCCCTCTCGTTTGTGTAAATATCTCTTATTTTCTGCGTATCCTCTGCAACGAATACGAACATTCCGAGCGAAATGCCTCCGCCCCAAGCGTCAAAATATGTTACGTATGCTCCGTGATACCACTCGTGACGACACTTGCGATATTTCAGCATATAGAAAAAGCCCGCAAAACTCTGCAATATCCCCCACGTCCATTGCCACAAAACATATAGAACCTTCTTCATTTTTTCCTCCCGCTACTCAATCCGAGCGTCGATACTCCGACCGCTCGGCAATTTATAATAAATCACCGTCGCGCAGCCATAGCCTTCCGAGTTACGTCACGTAAATTATAGCGGAAAACTCGCTGTCTTTCAATATTATTGAATTATTAACGGGCAGTAAAATCTGTCGCGATTACTAAAATACTGCGCATTTTCGAGCGATAGTTGTGAGTGGTTCGTAGCGAGTACAACGAACGTAATAGCAATTGCCGCTCCTCTTTATCCTTGCACTCTCCCTAAAAGTATCGCAGAACTTTTAAGACAAGGAGCAACCGTGAACAAGGTCACGCTTTTGACAAAAAGCTGACTGTGATACGTGTTGCGACGTGCGTCAGCATAAGGTTTCGAGTCCGCTCACATAGAAGAAAATCCCGTCCTATCGGACGGGATTGCTGGTAGTTGTGAGTGGACTCGAACCACCGACCCCCACCTTATCAGGGTGGTGCTCTAACCTACTGAGCTACACAACTATATTTTGGTGGAGATGCACGGATTCGAACCGAGGACCTCCTGAATGCAAATCAGGCGCTCTACCAACTGAGCTACACCCCCAAGTGATGCTT
>DBFJGL010000027.1:0-12698 GCA_048394785.1 Christensenellales bacterium
CTTTTACCGACCTTTCATTTTGCCGAATTTCTTTTCATCATATAAGGGATAAGCGTCGGGGGTTTATCAATTCTCGTTATTGTGATTGAATTGGAAAAGTTGTTTGCTCAAAGCTCGGCGGCGCCTTTCTCAAACAGCAAACGGAACTTTTCCATCGCCTTCGCAGTATTCTCGGCGGTTGAGAATGCAGTCAGGCGGAAAAACTTTTCCCCGTTTTTGCCGAAGCCCGCTCCCGGTGTTCCGACTACGCCAATCTCAGATAACAACATATCAAAAAACGCCCACGAGTCCATATCGTTAGGACAACGAAGCCAAATGTACGGAGAATTTTTACCGCCCGTGTACCAAATACCAAGCTTATCCAGAGCAGATGTAATAATTTCTGCATTTTTCCGATAGCAGGCAATACTTTCCTTTATTTGATTTCTTCCGTCTTTTGTAAATACTGCTTCCGCACCCTTTTGCACAATATAGGATACACCGTTGAATTTTGTAGTCTGTCGGCGAAGCCACATATGATTCAGCTTCATTCCGTCAAATTCAAGCGTTTGAGGGACTACGGTATATCCGCAGCGAGTACCCGTAAACCCCGCTGTTTTCGACAACGAACAAAATTCAATCGCACAATTCTTTGCACCGTCGATTTCAAAGATGCTGTGATTAAGGTCCTTATCCGCGATGAAAGCTTCATAAGCCGCGTCAAATAAGATAATGGCGTGGTTGCGGAGCGCATAGTCCACCCAAAGCTTTAACTGCTCCCGATTGTAAACCGCTCCTGTGGGATTGTTGGGAGAGCAGATATAAATTATATCCGCCAAAATCGAATAATCGGGCAGCGGCAGAAAACCGTTGCTTTCGTTTGCGTCTGCAAAAACTATTTTTCTGCCGTCCATTAAATTTGTATCCACATACACGGGATATACGGGATCGGGAATCAAAACGGTATTCTCTTTGTCAAACAAGTCAAGAATATTGCCGAGGTCGCTTTTGGCTCCGTCGGAAACGAATATTTCAGAAAGCTCCAACGCAACGTTATGTTCGGCATAATAGGCTTGAATCTTCTCTCTGAGAAAATCATATCCCTGTTCCGGACCGTAACCGTGAAAGGTATCGGATTTCCCCATATCCTCTGCAGCCTGCCTCATTGCCTCTACGACCGAACTGCAAAGCGGCAGGGTGACGTCACCGATTCCCATGCGGATGATTTCTTTTTCGGGATGCATTTTACCGAAAGCTCTTACCCGCCCTGCTATTTCCGAAAACAGGTAGCTCTCTGTCAGATTATTGTAGTTTATGTTTGTCTTCACTTCTCTTCAACCTCACATTCGCATATGGTTTCCGCCGGACCTGTCATCATCGCCACCCCCTCCGACAGCACCTTTATTTTCAGCTGTCCGCCGTCAAGGCAAACCGTAATCTCGCTTTCTTTGTCGCAAAAATCCGCCTGGACCGCCGCCGCAGCCGAGGCGCATGCCCCTGTACCGCAAGCCATGGTTATACCGCTTCCGCGCTCCCAGACGCGCATCCTTATTGTATTTCGGTCAATCACCTGAACAAACTCCGTATTAACGCCGTCTTTGAAATACGGATGACGCTCCAATTCCTTCCCCATTGTATCTACAGGGGCATCTTTGATATCCCCGACAAATACTACGGCGTGAGGATTTCCAACAGATACCGGCGTAACCGCGACGCTTCCGTAAGACGTGTCCAGCAACACAGGTCGATTAACAATGCACTTACCCATATTGACGGTTACTTCGTATACCTTGTTACCTATGGTTCTGAGCGTCAATTCCTTATTGCCTGACAGCGTTTCGATGGTCAGTTTTTTTCTGTCGGTATAGCCTTTATCAAAAACATATTTGCCCACACAACGTATACCGTTTCCGCACATCAAGGCTTCGCTGCCGTCGGCATTGAAAATCCTCATCTTAAAATCTGCGGTTGTTGACGGCGAAACGGTGATGATTCCGTCCGAACCTATTCCAAAATGTCTGTCCGACAATCTTTTGGATATATCGGACGGATTTTTCAATTCTCCGTAATGATACAAATAGTCGTTTCCCAGACCGTGCATTTTTGTAAAGTGCATTGATTACCTCCTACGAATCGATTGTCGAAACACCTGTCTTTGTTTCCACATCCCATAGCGCCTTAACGGCGGCAATGGATGCCGGCATTGTAATATTGTCTTCCGTTGCGCAGCGGCGAATCGCAACGCCGTCTTTATAACGTATCCCGCCCGAAAGAACGGCGCGAGCACAAATCGCATATCGCGTGTCCCGCTTTGATTGATTCGGGTTTTTCACTGCCTGCACGTTCAATTATTCCGCACATACTGCGTTGCCTCGCTGTCGATGATTGTTCAATGCGGCGCCCACGAATCCCTTGAACAGGGGGTGGGGCTTATTGGGACGGCTTTTGAATTCGGGATGATACTGAACACCGACATAAAAATCCTTATCGGTAAGTTCCACGGTTTCTATCAGCCTCCCGTCGGGCGATATGCCCGCCGGCGTCATTCCCGCCCTTTCAAACCTGTCGCGGTACTCGTTGTTAAACTCATATCTGTGGCGGTGCCTCTCGCTGATTTCCAATAACCCATAACACTTTTCCAGTGTCGTGCCCCTTTTGACTTTACAAGGATAGGCACCGAGTCGGAGCGTGCCTCCTTTATCGACCTCGTCGCTCTGTCCCGGCATAAAGTCAATGACCTTATTTGCGCACGCCTCGTCGAATTCACCGGAGTTGGCATCAGGAATTCCCAAAACGTTTCTTGCATATTCGATGACGGCAATCTGCATACCGAGGCAAATGCCGAAATAAGGGACTTGATGTTCTCTTGCATATTTTGCGGCAAGAATCATTCCTTCAATTCCTCTGTCTCCGAAGCCGCCGGGGACAATGATGCCGTCCACGTTACGCAGCTTTTCGTCTGTATTTTCCGTTGTAATCTGCTCGGAATCGATCCAATGAATTTTGACGTGTGCATTATGACTGTACCCTGCGTGTCGGAGGGCTTCGGCCACCGATAAATACGCATCGTGAAGCTCTGTATATTTGCCGACCAACCCTATCTGCACACAATCCGTACGAGCCTTAATCCCTGCTACCATTGCAGTCCAATCTTTCAAGTCGGGCGCCCGAGTCTTAAGCCCCAGCTCTCTGCACACAACCTCGGAAAAATTTGCCTTTTCCAACATGAGCGGCGCTTCGTAGAGAATCGGCAAAGTGATGTTTTCTATCACGCAGTCCGGTTTTACATTGCAGAACATGGAGATTTTTTTGAAAATGGCTTCTTCCAGCGGCTTATCGCAGCGAAGAACAATAATATCGGGATTGATGCCCATACCTCTCAATTCCTTCACGGAGTGCTGCGTGGGTTTTGATTTGTGTTCGTCCGAACCGCTCAAAAAAGGAACCAGCGTCACATGAATAAACAGGCTGTTTCCACGTCCTGCCTCAAGGGAAATTTGCCGAACCGCCTCCAAAAAAGGCTGAGACTCGATATCTCCGATGGTACCGCCGATTTCCGTAATCACCACGTCCGCATCGGTCTGCTTCCCCACACGGTATACAAATGCTTTAATCTCATCCGTTATATGCGGAATCACCTGAACGGTAGATCCGAGGTATTCGCCGCGACGCTCCTTATTCAGCACATTCCAATATACCTTTCCCGTGGTAAGGTTGGAATACTTATTTAAGTCTTCGTCAATAAAACGCTCGTAATGTCCGAGGTCAAGGTCGGTTTCGGCGCCGTCTTCCGTCACATATACTTCGCCGTGCTGATAGGGACTCATCGTGCCCGGGTCGACATTGATATAAGGGTCCAGCTTTTGTGCGGCTACTTTCAGCCCTCTCGCTTTTAATAACCTGCCGAGCGATGCCGCCGTAATTCCTTTTCCGAGACCGGACACAACGCCGCCCGTTACAAAAATATATTTCGTCATATTACTATACCTCACTCCCACTCCACTGTTGCCGGAGGCTTTGACGTGACGTCATAGACAACCCGTGTTATTTGCTTAATTTCATTGGTAATTCTGGAACTTGCCCGTTCAATCGTTTCATATGGCAAACGAGTCCATTCCGCCGTCATAAAATCATCTGTGGTTACCGCTCTGAGCGCAACGGTGTATCCGTATGTCCTCGCATCGCCCTTCACGCCAACGCTCCGCAAATCCGTCAGCACCGCAAAATATTGACTTGATATCTCCGCATCATCGGTTTTTTCGATTTCTTCACGGAAAACAGCGTCCGCATCGCGAAGTATACCCAGCTTTTCCTTTGTTATTTCTCCGATTATTCTTACCGCGAGTCCGGGACCGGGAAACGGTTGTCTATATACCAATTCCTTTGGCAAACCGAGACGGTTGCCGACCTCCCTGACCTCGTCTTTGAAAAGACAGGCAAGCGGCTCTGCAATGCTGTCAAAGGCAATCGCGTCGGGAAGCCCTCCTACATTGTGATGGCTTTTAATCGTTGCGGAATCACCCTTGCCGCTTTCCACAACGTCGGGATAAATCGTACCTTGCGCAAGCACGTCGATTTCTCCTAATCTTTCGGCTTCTTCTTCAAAAACGCGAATAAATTCCTCGCCTATGATTTTTCGCTTTTGCTCGGGCTCGGTAATGCCTGACAGTTTTCTCAAAAAACGCTTTTCGGCATTCACGCGAATCAAGTTCATACCGAACCTGCCCTTAAAGGTTTCTTCTACAAAATCTCCCTCTCCTTTTCGCAGTAATCCATGGTCTACGAAGACGCAGTTGAGATTTTCTCCGATTGCTCTATGCAACAGTGCCGCCGCTACGGATGAATCGACGCCGCCGGAAAGAGCAAGCAGTACCTTTTTGTCTTTCAGCTCGGTTTTGTATTTTTCTATAGAACTCGCGATGAAATCGTCCATTTTCCATTCGCCCCCGCAAGAACAAATGCGGTAAATGAAATTGTGCAACATCGCGGCGCCGTATTCGGTGTGAGCAACCTCCGGGTGAAACTGCACGCCGTAAAGCTTGCGTCTATCGTCGCACATCGCCGCGCAGGGACATTTGATTGTAGAGGCAATTACCGAAAACCCCTCGGGAATCTCCTTGATAAAATCGGTGTGACTCATCCAGCAAATGCTTTTGTCGGGTACATTTTCAAATAAGGGACTTTGCAGAATTGCAACCTCCGTTTTCCCGTATTCGCTGGAATTTTCGGCACTGCATATTGTGCCGCCGGTCAAATATGCCATAAGCTGCGCGCCATAGCAGATACCTAAAATCGGAATGCCGAGGTTCAATACGGCGGCGTCGCAGCGAGGAGACGTTTTGTCATACACACTGTTCGGTCCGCCTGTGAAAATAATACCTTTGTAACCCTCGCGCCGAATTTCTTCTGCCGAAATTTTGTTGTACCGTTTTATCTCGGCATAAACACGGTGTTCCCGCACGCGTCTTGCAATCAGTTGGTTGTACTGTCCGCCAAAGTCCAGAACAAGGATTTTTTCCTGCATTCGACTCACCTGCCCTCAGATTTCAATATTCGCCGTTTTTCTGTCAATGCCGGAAATGAGAGAATTCACTTCCGCAAGGTACCGTTCTACCTGTTCCGCACATCTGCCGACGTATTTTTCCGGTTTCAGAAGTTTCTTCATCTCGTCCTCCGTGAGGCAAAACTCCGGCTCCGCGCTCAGATAACGAAGCAAATTGCATTCACCGCCGTTTTTCATTTCATCGGTTGCCTTCATAGAACATACGCGAATGATTTCATGAACCTGCTGACGGTCGCCGCCGTGCTTTACGGCTTCCATCATCAAGTTCTCCGTTGCGATAAACGGCAGATACGCATTAACCGTTTTCTCGATTATCTTCTCATTGACGTAAAGTCCATCCGTTACGTTCTGCGCAAGACGAAGAATAGCGTCGGCGCAGAGGAATCCCTCCGGCATGGAAATTCGGCGGTTTGCAGAGTCGTCAAGCGTTCGTTCGAGCCATTGCGTTGATGCGTTCATTGCTGCATTTGCGGCATCGGATATCAAATATCTTGCCAGAGAGCATATGCGCTCGCAACGCATGGGATTGCGTTTGTACGCCATTGCGGAAGAACCAATCTGATTGTTCTCAAAAGGTTCTTCCACTTGTCTGTCGTGTTGGAGCAGGCGAATATCGTTTGCCATCTTATAACAGCTCTGAGCAATGGAAGAAAGGCAGTTGAGTATTCTGCCGTCAAGTTTTCTCGGATAAGTTTGAGAACATACCGAATAGAATTTTGCGAATCCGAAATCATCGGCAATCAGACGGTTCATTTCATCGATTTTTGCCGTATCGCCGTCAAAGAGTTCCGCAAAACTTGCCTCAGTACCGGTAGTGCCGCGGCATCCGAGAAACTTCATATTGGCAAGAACAAAATCAATTTCTTCCAAATCGCTCATAAAGTCCTGCATCCAAAGAGTTGCCCTCTTTCCCACCGTTACAAGTTGAGCCGGCTGATAGTGCGTGTAGCCGAGCGTCGGGGTATCTTTGTATTTTCTTGCAAAATCCGCAAGATTTGCCGAAACTTTGAGCAACTCCGCTCGCAGATAACGCAGAGCGTCTCGGTAAATCACAATATCCGCGTTGTCCGTGACATAGCAGCTGGTAGCTCCGAGATGTATTATTCCGGCTGCCTCGGGAGCCGCTTTCCCATAGGCAAATATGTGAGCCATGACGTCATGCCGAACTTCCTTTTCTCTTTGCTTTACACATTCGTAATCTATATCCGCAATATGGTTTTCAAGTGCCTCCACCTGTTCACACGTAATCGGAAGACCGAGTTTCATTTCCGCTTTTGCAAGGGAAACCCATAGCTTGCGCCATGTCTGATATCGGGTATCGGCGGAAAACAATCCGAGCATATATTCGGAAGCATATCGTGATGATAAGGGGGATTCATATCTGTTTGTCATACTTCATTCTCCTCGTGTCTGATAATAATACTTTCTCTTTCCGGTCCAACCGAAATATAACCGATGCGGCATCCAACCGACTTTTCAATAAAGCTCACATAATCTTTTGCGGCCTGCGGGAGCTTATCCCATTCACGGATATTGGAAATATCACACCTCCAACCGTCAAAATAATCTATAACGGGCGTCGCCTCTTTCAGTGCCGTCGGGAACGGGAAACGCGTAATTCTCTTCCCGTCAAGCATATAGGCAGTGCAGACAGGGATTTTATCCATACCGCTCAGCACATCGAGCTTTGTAATCGCGATTTCCGTTGCCGCCTGCACCTCGATGCCATATGCTGTGGCGACAACGTCAAATGCGCCGACTCTGCGCGGCCGTCCGGTCTTGGCGCCGTATTCGCCGCCTGCCTCGCGGAGTTTATCCGCTTCTTCCCCGAACATCTCCGAAACAAACGGACCTTCTCCGACGCAGGTGGAATAGGCTTTGACAATGCCAAGGACTCGGTCAATCTTCGCCCCGGGAAAGCCCGAACCAATCGGAGCATACGCCGCCGTTGTATTTGATGAGGTTGTGTAAGGGTAAATGCCATAGTCCAAATCGCGCAAAGAACCAAGCTGTGCTTCAAACAGAATTTTCTTTCCCTCTTTGGATACCGTTTTTAAGTATTCACCCGTATCACCGATAAAAGGCTTGATTTTTTCGCAATATTCAGTCAGCCATTCATCAAGCATCTTCTCCGTATAAGGCTTGGCGCCATACACTTTTGTTAAAATGAGGTTTTTCCACTGCATAATGTCAAGCAGGTGATTTTTCAGCTCCTCAGGATAAAACAACTCGCCGGCAAGAATCGTCTTTTTCTGATACTTATCCGAATAGAACGGCGCGATTCCTTGTTTGGTAGAGCCGTATTTTTTATCCGCAAGCCGCATTTCCTCAAGCTCATCCATATCTCTGTGCCAAGGCAGCAGCAGTGAAGCCCTGTCACTGATTTTCAAGTTATCCGGAGTGATTTTCACACCGTTTGCCGCGATACTCTCGATTTCCTTCCACAGATTTTCGGGGTCTAGCGCAACGCCGTTGCCAAGGATATTCATTACGCCATCTCTGAAAATTCCCGACGGAAGCAGATGCAGCGCAAATTTTCCTTTGTCATTGATAACCGTATGTCCGGCATTTCCGCCTCCCTGAAAACGGACAACCACATCATAATCTCCGGTCAGAAGGTCTACCATTCTCCCTTTGCCTTCGTCACCCCAGTTGATTCCAACGATTGCACAGTTTGCCATAACGCCACCCTCCTTCAAATATGTTTTTCCATCATTATGAATCTCTCTTTTATTTTCCGCTGTCACCGTAGTTTGAAAGAACGCGTGCAGACGGGTCGTTGACGTTGCAACCTTCCCACTCCTTATTGGGCATCCAAAAACCGACTATCATATGAGCCTGATTAGGATAGTATTTTTCAAACAATTCTCTATAAAGCAAAGATTCTTTTGTGAATGGTTTTGCATATTCGTATTTTTCGCAGCCCGCCCGAAACGTTTCATCAGAATAAACGCTCTCGGCAAACTCTTTCAGATAATCCACCATAGAATGTCCGACGGCATCGGAAAAGGCCGCTTTTTCGCGCCACAGAATTTCATGTGGCAGATAGTCGCCGTCTTCAAAAGCGTGACGAAGCAGATACTTGCCCTTTCCGTATTTGTTTATCTTCATTTCGGGGTCGATTGCCATTACATATTTCACAAAATCCAAATCTCCAAACGGAACGCGCGCTTCCAAAGAATTTACCGAAATGCATCTGTCCGCACGAAGAACATCGTACATGTGCAGCTCGCGAATCCGCTTTTGAGATTCCTCCTGGAACGCCTTTGCACTCGGTGCAAAGTCTGTGTATTTATAGCCAAACAGCTCATCGGAGATTTCTCCCGTCAAAAGCACTCGGATATCGGTTGTTTCGTGTATTGCCTTGCAAATCAAATACATACCGATACTTGCTCTGATAGTGGTAATATCAAAAGTGCCGAGGATATAAACAACATGTTCCAAAGCGGCAAGCACGTCTTCTTTGGTGATGATAACCTCCCTGTGCTCGCTTCCGATATAATCGGCAACCTGTTTTGCGTATTTCAAATCTATTGCATCTTCGCTCATGCCGATGGCAAAGGTTTTAATCGGCTCTTCGCTTTTCTTTGCCGCAATGGCGCATACGAGAGAAGAGTCCAGACCGCCTGAAAGAAGAAATCCCACCTTTGCATCAGAAATAAGCCGTTTTTCAACGCCGCGAATAAGTTTATCCCTGATGTTTTTACATACTGCGTCCAAGTCATCGCGAACAACCGTTTCTACCTTGACAATATCGCAATAACAAATAAATTCTCCGTCTTTATAATAATGGCCGGGAGGAAACGGCATAATCTTATCGGCAAGTCCGACGAGGTTTTTGGCTTCGCTGGCGAAGATGATTGTGCCTGCCTTATCATAGCCGTAATACAATGGGCGGATGCCAATCGGGTCACGAGCAGCAATATATTCCTCTTTTGCGCCATCATAGAGAATAAGGGCAAATTCCGCATCCAACATCGAGAACATTTCTGTGCCGTATTCTTTATATAGCGGAAGCAATATTTCGCAATCCGACTCGCTTTTGAACTCGTACTTTACGGATAATTCTTTTTTCAACCGTTCAAATCCGTAGATTTCACCGTTGCATACCAAATAGCTGTTTTCAAGACAGAAGGGCTGCATACCTTCGGGATGTAGCCCCATAATGGCTAAACGGTGAAAGCCGAGAAGACCTTTCCCCGTATCGATTATTTTACTGTCGTCAGGTCCTCTGGAGACAGTCTTCTCAAAACCCGACCTAAATGCTTTTAACGTTGCGGACGTACCGCAATAACCCATAATAGAACACATACGTATATCCTCAAATAAAACAATACTCGGCATACTATAACGAGTGCCTCTCTCGGTGCCGCCTATATTTATTCCGTTATATCCTCTGACCAAGCTCCGCCGATTTACGCAAAACTGCACTCCGCACCCGCTAAGTTGCCGTTTTCAGATTGCAGCCCGACCGGCGTTATTCTCGCCGATTCTTCTGCGCTGCCCTCGCCGTCCCCCGCTCGCCGCAATCGGTTCTCCGTGTGCTTTCCCGTCCGAAACGCTTTCGATTATCTTCATTTATCAGACACCGAACAGCAAATCTCCGTAAGTCGGGAACGGCCAGTATTTTTTTGATGTCAATATTTCCGCCTCGTCGCAGGCAAAACGCAATTCTCCCATCTTGCGGATGAGAACGTCGCGGATTGTAGCGGATTCCGCAACGAAATTTTCGCATTGCACCGCCTGTGCGATTGCGCTTTCGAGTTCGTCCGTCGCAATAGAAATACGTTCTGTCAGTACAGAGAGTTTTTTGAGCAAATCACTCTCATAGGTACAGGAAATATCATCCGACACAGCCTTTTTGAGCGCCGCCGTTTTTGCGATTTCCTTTACATATGTTTCCACAGCCGGAGCAATTTCGATTCTTGCCATGCTTACCATGGTATTTGCTTCGATAACAACGGTTTTACAGTAGTTTTCAAGGATAATTTCCATACGGGACTTGAGCTCCGCCTCTGTGAAAACCTTATGGGAGGTCAGCATATCCACGTTCTTCTTGTCGAGAAGGTGAGGGATGCAATCTGCTGTGGTGCGATAATTGCAAAGACCTCTCTTTTCGGTAGCTTCTTTAATCCAAATATCGTCATAGCCGTTGCCGTTAAAAATTATCCTCTTATGTTCCTTAATCGTTTTGCGAAGCATCTCGTGAAGAGCCTTTTCAAAGTTCTCCGCCTCTTCCAAACAGTCTGCGTAAATCTTGAGGGATTCGGCGACTGCCGCATTCAGCATAATGTTCGCGCAGGCTATGCTGTTGGAAGAACCGAGCATACGGAACTCAAACTTATTGCCGGTAAATGCAAAAGGAGACGTACGGTTGCGGTCTGTGGTGTCCTTTGTCAGCTGCGGAAGCACGCATGCGCCAAGCTTCATAAACTGCTTGCCTGCATTACTATACGGAGTGTTGGTTTCGACGGCTTCCAGAATGGCATTCAGTTCATCGCCGAGGAACATCGAAACCACTGCGGGAGGCGCCTCGTTTGCTCCTAAACGGTGGTCGTTGCCCGCCGTAGCGACAGAGATGCGAAGCAAGTCCTGATAATCGTCGACTGCTTTAATGACGGCGCAGAGAAACAAAAGAAACTGCGCATTTTCATAAGGCGTTTTGCCGGGAGCAAGCAAATTTACGCCGGTGTCGGTCGTAATGGACCAGTTATTATGCTTTCCGCTTCCGTTAACGCCCGCAAAAGGCTTTTCGTGAAGAAGACAGACCAACCCGTGTTTTGCGGCAACTTTCTGCATAATTTCCATCGTCAGCTGGTTATGGTCCGTCGCCACATTTGTCGTCGTGTAAATGGGCGCAAGCTCGTGCTGCGCAGGGGCAACTTCATTGTGTTCGGTTTTCGCAAGAATGCCAAGCTCCCATAATTCATTATTCAAATCATCCATAAAGGCTGCCACGCGAGGCTTTATAACGCCGAAATAATGGTCGTCCATTTCCTGCCCCTTGGGAGACTTAGCGCCGAACAGAGTTCTTCCGGTAAAAATCAAATCCTGCCGCTTGTTGTACATTTCTCTGTCCACAAGGAAATATTCCTGCTCGGGGCCTACCGAGGGTTTCACGCATTTAACGGTGTTATCTCCAAAAAGACGGATAATACGCATAGCCTGCTTGTTCAGGGCTTCCATTGAACGAAGCAACGGAGTCTTCTTATCCAATGCCTCACCGCCGTAAGAACAGAAAGCCGTGGGAATGCAAAGAGTCTTGCCTTTAATAAATGCATAAGACGTGGGGTCCCAAGCGGTATAACCTCTTGCTTCAAAGGTTGCGCGAAGACCGCCTGACGGGAATGAGGAGGCATCCGGCTCGCCTTTAATCAGTTCTTTGCCGGAAAACTCCATAATCACGCCTCCGTCGGGTGATGGAGAAATAAAACTGTCGTGCTTCTCGGCGGTAATCCCGGTAAGAGGCTGAAACCAGTGCGTATAATGGGTTGCACCGTTCTCCACTGCCCAATCCTTCATCGCCGCAGCCACAGCATTTGCTACACTGAGGTCCAAATCCTCGCCCTCGTCAATCGTTTTCTTGAGAGAGTTATATACCTTTGCGGACAGAGTTGCTTTCATGACTCTGTCATCGAAAACCTTGCTCCCGAAAATTTCCGTTACTTTACTCATTGCAGTTTCTCCTTTCAAAATCCCAAAGCAAAGACATCTGTATCCTTGCAAGACTTATAGTCGCGTTTGCCCCTATGACGCTCGGAATCAGGACGGTAATTTTTATATTCCGTCAATCACCTGACGTTTGGTTTTTTTACATCTTTTAGCAATGCAACATCAATTCAAACCGATTGGCGGAACTTTTGTTCCGTATTTTTTCGATTGCCTGTTTGATGATTTCATCAACATATGCCATCTTGCATTCTCCTCCTGAAAACAGAAAGGCGTCCTTAAGTGTATAAACCACTTAAAGACGCCTTTGCCTTTTCATTATTATTAAGTTCCGATAAAAAGAGAGGGCGAGTCCGAGAAATGAAACTCGAAGACGCCCTTGCCTTTAACATCGTGAATTTTATCGCGATAAAAAAATCTTGTCAACCATTTTTTTGCAGAATTTTTTGAAAACTTGCAATTTCATTCTTCCGTCCGTTTGCAAACC
>DBFJGL010000028.1:0-55062 GCA_048394785.1 Christensenellales bacterium
CATAATGACAAATCCTCCTTGCTTAATGTGTTATAGTTTTGCGGACTACTTCCACATTCTAACATAGGAGGATTATTTCTGCTCATCGGTAAACCTCTTCTGAACCACCGGACTATCCGGTGGTTTTGTTATACAAAAAAAGACCGCGTTATCACGACCTCTTTTCTTATTCCTTTATTTGCTTTTCCGATTTTTCCTGTTCCAACATATCGTATATGGCAAGTGCGAGTGAAAACACCAACGAGTCCAGAGTATGCTTTGGTATTCGGATGATTAAACGTTCACCGTTGACCTCAATTTGATAGTTTATCGGCTTTCTTTTTCTCATAGCTAAATGATAAAATAACCAATGGGCAAGTGTGAGTACCTTATCCGCACGTTTCCCGTAGTAAAAGGTAATGTTTTTATCACATAAAGGTAAACTCGACCGTTTTTTGCCTTTCGTCTTTTTCTCATATCAGAAAAAGCCTCGGCATCTAGGGGAAAAGTTATCGCTTAAACCTTAAAGAATAAAGACTTCAATGCAATATTTTTTCATGTTTCTTTGACACCTTTGTCTTTTCCTGTTTTCTCCTTTTCGTCGAAAGACAAAAAAACAAAAAGTTATCTGAAAGGCAATTATACCGGCGGACCGGTCTTATTCGGATATGACGTCGTTGACAAGAAAAATATAGTCAATCCCATAGAAAGCACAATCGTACAGGAAATCTTCGGGCTGTATGCGCAGGACTACACGGCAGCTTATATCGCCGAGGAAATGCGCAAGCGAGGCATTCGCACTAAAAGAGGTAAATATCTGACCGAAAAAGCAATTTATAAAATGCTTCAGAACACCAAATACAACGGCAAGATAAAACACGGATATACCGTTTATGACAATATTTATCCGAAAATCGTTGACGACGTTGTATGGCAAAAAGTACAGGACATTCACGATGTAAACAAACACGCTCCAGGCCGGAAGAAAGAAATCTTCGTTTTTATACTTTCCGGAAAATTGGTCTGCGGAGATTGTAATCGGCTGATGGTCGGACTAAGCGGAACAAGCAAAACAGGGGCAAAGCACTATTACTATACCTGCCTGACACGTTCGAGGGACAAAAAACCGTGCGCGTTGAAAACCGCCTGCAAGAAAGAACTCGAAGATATCGTTATCAATACGACGCGGCAACTTCTTTCAGATAACGGATCGTTGAAAACTTTGGCAGAAATTTTATGTAAACGTATAAACGATAAAACAAAAAACAATGCCAATATTAAATCGCTTGAAACAAAACGAACAGCCGCTCTAAACGCGTCACGCAATCTGATTGCCGCTATCGAACAAGGCGTCATCACAGAACAAACCAAAGAGCGGCTTAAAGAACTCGAAAACCTGATATCCCAACTTGACTTCGACATAAAACAGGAAAAGCAACGCACCTAGCAGAACTCACTCCCGCAAAAATCATTCAATTTCTGAATAAGGCGATATGCGGCGACGTACAGGATATAGACGTAAGAAAAGCTCTCGTGAAATATCTTATCCGCGATATCATTCTGTACAACGATAGAATCATTATCAACTATTACTTCTCCGAACCGCTCAGAAAACACAATAATTCAGTCGAATCGGTAAAAGAAACAGAAAAGCAGTCCAAAGAGGCTGCTCATTTATCTAATTCTCAAAGTTTGTGCAGAGGAGATAACTCGCCGCCAGCGAACACCTTGCTCAACTCAAGATGTTTTATTGCAGTCTTTACTTCCAATAAAAATCCACCGGCTTAGCTGGTGGATTTTTATTCCTTGCTGAAATATTGTTTATCAAGCTATAAATATTTAGTTTTTCTTTTTTCCAACCGTTTTTCTTTCAACCGAATATTGTTTCGTTCGCGCAAGCATTGTCTTTGAGCCTTCTTTAATTACAGTAAATTTGCTATTCGTTTCATTGCCATTAGATTCTGCTTTAAGAGCGTCATTAGACTTTATTGTTTCACTGTTTTCTATGCTATCGCCATTTTTATCAGAAACGCCATTTAATCCCTCTAAGGTATCATTGTAAATATTTGTCATATCACCGACAAAAGACTTGTCGATAGCTTCTTTTTCCGCATTTATCTTTTGCTTTTTCTTACGCTTGATATACTTTATAACTTCGTTGATAATCTGAAAAACAACATAAACGATGGATATACCTGCCATAATCAGGGCAAATAAGCTGTCTTTGTCATTGACTATGGTGTTGGCTATCATAGAAGCAGCCATAAACAGATTGACTAACTTAAATAATTTCTTTATGACCTTGAAAGAACTCTTATAGTCTTTCTTAACGTTCTTTAGGGTTTTCTTCGAGCCTTGCACTAAAATGACAATGAATATTGCCCAGAACACCAAGATAAACGCGCCTAATGCGTAAGGAAGCCAAACAACTTCAGCATTAGCTTTAACTAAGCTATGACCTGTGTACACTGAAAATGCTATAATATATGCCAGGTTGAAAATAATAAACCAAGCTTTACTTAACTTCTGAAAAGTAGATGTTTTTTGCTCTTTTTCATTCATTTCATTTGTCGCATTCATGTTAATAACATAACATATTTTTAATCGTTTTTGCAAGTGAAACAGTAAGCTCACGGTTTTGCTTTCGCTTTCGGCAGGACTTTGTAAACGAAAAGCCGCTTTAATTCAAGGTGTTTTTCACTCTTGCAGGAGGTATTCTCACCCTTGGCTGACGCTCGTCACAACTCGCTCCGCAGTCCGCTTTCATAAAGCATGACTTCTTTCGCTGTTGCTCCTATTTTCCAAAAAGTTCTGCGATATTTTTCGGGAGCCCTGTTATTCGTATCTAGTTGTACCTTGCCGCGAATAAATCATAAATCAAAACAGGCAATACAGGTACAGTACCGCAAGCAGGATATAATTGAAAAGATAGTAAAGCGGCACCAACTTTACGGCGATTTTACGTTTTGGTTCGCGGCGATAATCGAAAAACAACAAAAACGGCACCGCTGCAAACAGAAAATATGAATTGCCTATCCCCCAAGACGCTATGTTTGGAATATAAGATATACCGAAATCGATAAGCGATAAAATCAGAATCAGGAATATAAGAAACGCGTTATGATGGTACGCCGCCGAATTTGACGATATATAATCGTCATAATTTGCGTATCGATGATTTTTTGCCGCAGAATACAGTTGAGGCTTATATTTTACAAAAATCAATGTGACAAAGAAAAACACATACGTTACGATTTTTTTGTGAGGAAGAAGCGCGCCCACATAAAAGTTCACACTCAACGCGCCCTGTTTCACAAGTCCGTTTACCGCAAACGAGGCTACGATAAACGCAACGGGAAGCAGCGTAAACAGCCGCCACAGCGCAAGGGGTATTTTATCCCTTTTGGGTTTATACACGAAAAACATATATATCAGCGAACACAAAAACAAATCTATAAATATGTTTACGTTGGAAAACTCGCCCAGCATATCGACAAGTATTTGCGCGCTGTCAAATTCCATCATTGCGAAATCTTTGATCAGCTGATTGACGGTGGGGACTATATAGAATAAAAATACGAGTACTTCCGCAATATAAAACAACACGGTGCAAACAAGATTTTTAACTACGACTCTGCCGATTTTCTCGTCTTTGTTTATTATCGAAGAAGTCATAGCCACCAACAATAACGGCATTGTAAGCACACCGAAATTCTTAATTACATTCAGAAATTCGAGCAATGAATCGCCGTCGGACACGGGGTTTGCAAGAATATGCCTGACCGCGAAAAAACCGGCTATCTGCGATATTGTCATAAACAACAATCCGATATATTTGACGGCTGTATAACCGAGTTTAGGCTTGGGTAATAATTTCCCGCGCCCGTTACGTTGACTACCTGCGGACTTATCGGCAAAAGTAGCCGTTATTACAACGACGTTTTCGCCCTGCTCGGACGGTGCCGCGGAATTTTGCAAATGCGTAACATCGGAAGTCTGTTCCAAGTTGACTTCCGTTTCCGATTTTCCGTTTGACAAAACTTTATCTGCGTTTATTGCCTCGTCTTTTCCCGACATAAATCGAGTATAACATACAACTGCAAACTACACAACATCGCCGCATTGCAATTTACAGCCAATGGCAAACTTAAAGTCATAATACGCCGTTCCGACCATTCTCCTCTAAAAAGCGCAGGCACTTGCCTGCGCTTGTAAATCAGTACTGTTTCTGCGTGTATTTTCGGTTATCGTTTATTCGAGGGCATTATCTGATCTCGGGAAAGAACATACCGACTGTCATATCGAGATAGTTCTGTCCGCTGTACTGCGCAAACTCCGATATAACTTTCTCTTTCATTTCTTCCGCGCTCTCAGACGATTTTGCGATTTCCTTGATTCTTTCGATATACAGAATTTTGGTTTGAGCGTCTTTAACGTCTTCGGGAGTATAATGCGACGTAAGAATGAGGTCAAAACCTCTATCTATATAATCTTTAAGCTGTGAGATAACGGCATCTGCGTGCTCTACACCCGCAATTATCGAATGACAATCGTGCCCTAACATATGGATATAAACACTGTTGATTTCGGGTATTTCCACCTCGTAAGCGTCAGCATTTGATTTAATCACAAACTTAATTCCTGCAATATCGATTTCGCCATCCGATATAATGACGTCCACATCTGCCATACCGCTGTCGAAAATTTCACCGAACGCACCTTTGAAATTTCCGACAAGAGCCGCTCCTCCTCCGACCGTGTTGTAAAGTTGCGAAGACTCAGTCCCGTATGTTTTAACCTCCGACAAAAAACTCGCCCCCGCCGCGTGATATGAAACAAGCTTTGCTTCTACGTTTATACCGCCATCTTTAAGAAATCGAGAAAACTCCTCGATATTTTCATAAAAACACGGAAGTTCTATGCAAACGCCTCTGCCCTCTTTTGCGACTACAAACACTTCGTTATTGAGAAAATCATTGGTCTGGTATGCGTAAAGCGTGACTTTGTCGAAATCATACTCGCGAACTATACCCTTTTTGAGCTCATATGTTTTGCAGTTTGTTTTTTTCATTTTTTGTTCCTCCATATTTTGTTTAGTTGTAATGTTTTTGATTACAACAACAATATAGCGCCTTGTGGCTGTAATGTCAAGAGTTACAACAAAAGTTTTTTAAAATTTTTTCCGTGAAAAAGCCCCTCTGTCAAAAGGGGCTTCGGGTAGACTGTATGTACATAAATTATTCGTTGACGGGAGGCGTCCCGTGAACAAATTTATGTGCAATATTCGTCATTGGCTCATTCTCTTGTCAAGTTCTTGCACAAGCTCCGCAAGCGTCGTGCGTTTTAGCTGACTTTCAAACACATTCTGCGCTTCAATCAGATGCTTATCGAGGACGCTGTGGATATTGCTTCCGACAGGACAATTCGGATTTGGATTTTCGTGAAAATGGAATAAATCGCCTTCGACGCATTCCACCGCCTTATATATATCATATAAATCTATATCGTTGAGGTCCTTAATTATAGTCGCGCCGCCGCTGCCTGCCTTGACTTCGACAATGCCTGCCGTTTTCAGACTCAACAGTGTGCGACGAATGACGACGGGGTTGACGTTTACGCTCGACGCTATAAACTCGGAAGTTGTTTTATAATCTTTTCCGAAAGTGTGAATTGCAAGCAAGGTATGCACCGCAACGGTAAATCTCGACGTTATTTTCATAATCAAAACTCCTGTGCTTATTATAAGATTACCTACTTGTAATGTCAATGATTACACCTAATATATAAATACTTACTCTTAAATCTCTTTCGCATATTGGCAAAACCCGATTGTGTATACGGTCATAATCGTTTACGCCTTTTGAGTGCAATAACTTGAAACCATATAAAAACAGCCGTGAAATTACGGCTGTTTTTATAATCGTTTGTGTAAATAAAACTTTGTTTGCAGTCGCACATTCGGGTGAGATTTGAGTTATAAACTCGTTTTCCCGATTGATGGTTTTGCAGATATTTTTACGGTTATTTACTGACCATCTTGGCGATTGCGTACAGCTGTTCGTCAAACGTCTTGGGAGTTTCCAAAGCTTCAACAATGCTCATATCCATAATATCGCCGCCGCGTACTCCGACCGCTCTGCCGCTCTGTTCGCAGGAGAGAAGGTCAACCGCTCTTATCGCCATTCTTGCCGCGAGAACTCTGTCGGACATCGACGGAATGCCGCCGCGTTGCAAATAGCTGAGCGCAACGTGGTTTACAGTTCTGCCCGTAGCCGCACCCACCTTTTCGATGAGCTCCTGTTTTATATCGTTTCTGCCCTCTGCAAGCATAATAATCGTGGAGGTTTTGCCCTTGTCGAAACCTGCCTTGACTCCTTTTGCAATCGCGTCCACGTCTACGGGAGCTTCGGGAAGCACAACGTATTCCGCGCCGCCCGCAACAGACGTATACAGCGCAATGTCGCCGCACGCTCTGCCCATAACTTCGAGCACCATTATTCTGTCGTGAGAGGTAATTGTGTCGCGCAGTTTCAAAATGGCGTCGAGCACGGTATTGCACGCGGTATCGAAGCCTATGGTATAATCGGTATAACCCATATCGTTGTCGATTGTTCCGGGAATGCCGATGACGTTTAAGTCGGTAAAGCGGTGCAAATCGAGCGCGCCGCGGAAAGAACCGTCGCCGCCTATGACGACAAGGTTGCCCACTCCGCGTTTGAGCAAATTATCCGCCGCCGCCTGCAACACTTCTTTTTCCTTAAAGTTGCTGCTTCTGCCCGTGCGCAGTATAGTGCCGCCCAAATGCACGCAGTTGCTGACGCTCTTATAATCCATTTC
Source organism: Christensenellales bacterium (assembly GCA_048394785.1). Lineage (GTDB taxonomy): Bacteria > Bacillota > Clostridia > Christensenellales > CAG-917 > DBFJGL01. Next base: position 6,817 of record DBFJGL010000028.1, read on the forward strand.
AAAAATATCGTCGGTCATCAGTCCGACGTAGCCGTGGCGAACACCGTAAACCTCATAACCTTCGCTCAACGCGTAACGGACGGTGGCTCTGATGCACGCGTTCATACCCGACGCGTCGCCGCCGCTGGTGAGCACAGCAAGTTTTTTGTTTTTGGCGATTTTTCTCGCAACCATTATACACCTCTTAACCTCGGCGCATACGCGCCCTGTGTTACGGCAAAAGCCGCTATGGGTAGAATTTTAACATACCGCGCAGTCAAAATCAACCCAATAGCAAAAAACAATTTAATTGTGAATTACTTTTATAACAGAACGCAACGGCACATTCTCGCTTAATAGAATCAATGTGCTGTTTATGAAGCGCACCTCTCTGTATAGGCGATAGCTTCGCATTGCTCGTAAAATTCTCAATGTCTGCAATAACAGTCTATACATAGTGGCGTTGCCTTTCTTTTTTACCCGTGCGATCGGTTCATAGATTGTGTCATTTTGCCACAAACTTGACGCATTCGTCGCCGAGGACGTTTTTCAGCCGTTTGATAAGTTCGTCGCTGGCGTCCACACGGTTGTGGAACTCCATAAGCCTGTCTTTTACAGCGCCCTTTATTTGCGCCTTGCAGGCGACGTCGCCTGCAAACATTTCAAGTATACTGCCCACAAGCTTTACATCTTTCTCGTTTTTGATGAGCACGCACAACGTACCGAAGCGTCTGTCCCCTTCTCTATCGTCGGTCTTTGTCCAGGCAAAAATCTTGTCTACGCTCAGTTTCGGCTCGCTCTCGTCGCGCAAATCGATTTTGCCGTGAACCTTGACGGGTGCGTCGCCGAACAACAAATCTCCGTAACTCTCAAACGCCTTCGGATACATTGAAAACGCAATGGAGCCGAGTTTATCTTCCAATCTTCCCACCGCAAACTTCTGTTGTTTTGCCGTAACTTTTTTCTCTACGGAAGACACTATACAGCCGAATTTTACGAACTTGTTGGAAAGCGACTTGTCAACAACGGAATGAGCTTCGCCGTTTTCATCCGTTTCTTCGACGAACAGCATACCCGTGTCGAAATCGAACTCGCGGTAAACGTCGGAATATTCGTCGAGCGGATGCCCCGTTATATACATTCCGAGCACTTCTTTTTCAAAGGACAGGATCTGCGCTTTATCGAACTCCTCCACCTCGGTGTACTTGATTTCGACGTCTTCTATAAGTCCGTCGAAAAGTGACATCTGACCGTTCATTCTGTTTTTCTTGTCGCTCATTACCGCGTCTGCGATACGTTCATACGAGGCAAACAGCGTGGCTCTGTTTTTACCGAAACTGTCAAGCGCGCCGCCCTTTATGAGGTTTTCGAGCATACGCTTGTTTATCTGCCCCGCGCATCTTTCCACGAGGTCGCGTATATCCTTGAACGCGCCTTGCCTGCGCTCGCTGAGCACATATTCCATCGCCTGTTCGCCCACGTTTTTTATGCCCATAAGACCGTAGCGCACGTTGTCGCCTTCTATGGAAAAATATTTCTGCGAGCGGTTGATGTCGGGAGGCAAAATCTTAATGCCCGAACGCCGCATATAATTTATATATCGCTTGGTTTCGTCCGCGTTGGATATGCGGTTGTTTACGACGGCGGTTATATAGTGAGTAGGATAATAACACTTCAGATACGCCGTCTGATAAGTCAAAAACGTGTATGCCGCCGCGTGAGATTTGTTGAACGCATAACTCGCAAACTTCAAAATCTGGTCGAAAAGTTCGTTGCCGATTTTCTCGGACATACCGTTGGCAACCGCGCCGGGAACGTGTTTGCCCGTTTTATCGCCTTCGAGCACGCCGCCGTAAAGGAATATTTCACGCTGTTTATTCAGCTTGTTCAAGTCTTTTTTTGCAATCGCGCGGCGCATTATGTCCGCTCCGCCGAAGGAATAGCCCGCCACTTTCTGCGCTATCTGCATTACCTGCTCCTGATACACGATGCAGCCGTACGTCACGTCGAGTATGTCTTTTAACAGCGGGTGCAGATACTGCACGGACGACGGATTGCGCTTCCCCTGCAAGAACAGATCGAGGAACTGCATCGGTCCCGGACGGTACATCGATATGCCTGCCATTACGTCCTCTATGTTTGCGGGTTGCAGCTGCGCCATAAACTTTTTCATTCCGCCGCTTTCAAGCTGAAACACCGCTTCGCAGTCGCCGCTCGCGATAAGCTCGAAAACCTTAGGGTCTTCGTATCCGAGCTTGTGGAAGTCTATGTCGACGCCTTTATCCTCTTTTATGTAGCGTATCGCCTCCGAAATATCGGTCAGGGTTTTCAGTCCCAAAAAGTCCATTTTGAGCAAGCCCAACGCCTCGACTATGCCCTTGTCGTACTGAGTGGTAATATCGTTGCCGTTTCTGGACAGCGCGACGTGCTCGACAATCGGGTCGCCGCATATGACGACGCCCGCCGCGTGCATAGACGTCTGCCGCGGCATACCTTCGAGGCTCATAGCCGCGTCTATAACCTGTTTAGCGAGAGGATTGTTGCGATAAAGATTTGCAAAATCTTCGCTGTAAACTTCCGCGCCCTCGGTAAGCACCTGCTTTAACAAAACCTTTCCGACGGGTATATCGCGCACCCAATTGTTCGCCTCGTTATACGGCACGTCGAACACTCTCGCGACGTCTTTGACAACCGCTTTCGCGCTCATAGTGGAATAGGCGATAATCTGCGACACGTTGTTTTTGCCGTACTTTTCGACGACGTAATCTATGATTTCGCCTCGGCGGACAAAGCAGAAGTCTATGTCGAAGTCGGGCATGGATATTCTCTCCTGCGACAAAAATCTTTCAAACAGCAAATTGTATTTCAAAGGGTCTACGTCGGTTATGCCGATGGAATATGCGACTATGCTTCCGACGCCGCTGCCTCTGCCCGGTCCTACGGGTATGCCGTTTTTCTGCGCTGCGTGAACATAGTCCCATACGATAAGAAAATAATCGTTGAAACCGCAGTTGTCTATGACGGAAAGCTCGTAATCCAACCTCTGTTCAATCTCGGGCGTAATAACGTCGTAACGCGTTTTCAATTTCTCCCAGGCAAGGTCGTGCAAATACTCTTTCGCGCTTCTGCCGTTCATATCGTCGCTGGTATAAATAGGGATAAAATTAGTATTGCTTTTAGTCATATAAAAATCCTCTACTTTATCGGCGATTTCGCGAGTGGAGGATATTGCCTCGGGACACCAGGAGAACAGTTCTTCCATCTCCTCGGCGGTTTTCAGATAAAAGCTGTCGTTTTCGAAACGGACGTTGTTTATATCCGTTTTTTTGCATTGCAGGGTTACGCACATCATCGTATCCTGAATGTCGGCGTCCTTTTTGTCTATATAGTGAACGTCGTTTGTCGCAACGACTTTAACCCCTATATCCTTGGCAAGCGCCACGAGCTGTCCAAGTACTCTGCGCTCGTCTTCGAGCCCGTGGTCCTGAATTTCTATATAATAATCGCCGGGAGCGAACATATCCCGCATCTTAATCGCATACGCCTTTGCCGCTTCGTAACTATCGTGCAAGAGCAGCTGCGGAACCTTGCCGGCTATACACGCGGACAAGCATATTATACCCTCGCTGTGACGGGACAACAGGTCGAGGTCTATGCGCGGTTTCATATAAAATCCGTCCACGAACGCCGCGGACGAAAGCACCATAAGGTTTTTATATCCCGTTTCGTTTTTCGCGAGCAATATAAGATGATAACGCTGTTTCAGCACGTCGGGAGTTTTGGCGAGCATATCGTCCGCAACGTAAAACTCCTGCCCCACGATGGGCTTTATTCCGTTGGCGCGCATAGTGCTGACAAAGGTGTGAGTTCCGTACATATTGCCGTGGTCGGTGATGGCTACGGCATTCATTCCGCGCGATTTCAGAGCCTCGGCAAGCGGATATTCCGTACCCTTCTCATTGACGTCGTCGGGCTTTATAACCGCGTGCGTAAGTCTTACCGCTCCGTCGAGCAGGCTGTATTCGGTGTGTAAATGCAGATGTACAAAATCCGCCATATTTCCCTCCGATAATGCCAAACAGGCATTTTACTCTTTCGTTTATGACAATTAAACGCCGCGTTTAGCAAAATTGCACTAATACACAAGTTATACTCTTTGTACTGTGCCAAACCGCGGGCTTTGCGTTATTTATATTTCGTCGCCTTCCGTTGAGGCGAGTTCGATTAGCTTCCTGAACCTGTGATTAAGGCAGTTTTTGCTCACTCCGACAAGTTCGGCAAGTTCGGCAAGCGACGCCGTCGGGTTGTCGAGCCTGGCGTCCGCCGCCTCTCTCAAAGCGAGCGAAAGCGAATCGAGTCCTATTCTTTCCTCTATTATGCCTATCGCCACCGTCTGACGGCTTGCGGCAATGCAGGTCTTATCCATATTGGCCGCCTCGCAAATACTCGCGCGGTTAATGCTGTTTGCCGTTTCTCTCTCGTCTATGATGTCTTTGAGGGTAAGCGCGCACTCTCCCAACCCCATAACGCCGAGCAGGGAGAGAATTTCACCCTTGTCCTTGACGTAAACAAGATAGTTACTGCCTCTCTCGCTGAGTTTTGCATTTATGCCGAATCTGTTCTCCGTAAAGTCGCGCACGTTCTCGGCAAACGCCTCGTCGGAGAATTGAAGCTCAAAGTGATAGCCGTCTTTCTTCTCGTAGTCCGAAGACAACGAGGGCACGTATACGCTTCCGCACGCAAGGTAAAGCCCTTTAAGATAATTTGCCGCGCAGCAATTTGCACGCGTAAGCCTGTCGGGCACCTCAGATTTGAACCCCGTAAAAATACTGCCGTCGCTGCTCATAAGTTCGGCGTCCGCAAGCATTTGCGAGGTATATCCCGAGGGCACTTGCACCCAATATGCCACCCCTCCTTTCTTGGAGCCGCTTTTGATGTGCTCGGCGTTTATTTCGAACTGAGTGGGATAAAGCTTTTTCATAAGCGCGACGAGCGCGGCTGCGCACGCCGAATCCGCCGCCGTCATACGGACGTTATTGCGCCCTCCCGACCGCGTTATATAACCCGCCGCTTTTGCGTACGCGCTTAAAAACGCTTTCACGCAACAATCGTTCTCGGGCAGAAGCGTAAGCAGCTCGTCTATGGATTTTTGATAAAACACGTTCATTTTGCAAAATTCCTCTTATCTTTGAACACCGCGGGCTTGTCCAACCCGAAGACTCTGTCGCGCGGTATGCCGTATTTCGCGATTACCGTCTTCACTTTGTCAAATCTGCCTGCCGCGTCCGCTTTGTGCGCGTCGGAACCGAGTATGAAATTCACTCCCGATTGAACGGCGATTTCCATATCCCTTTCCAGCGCGTCGATATGTTTTTCGTTGAGTTCGATATACGCCCCCGTGCGCGCCGCCGCCGAGCAGATTTCTTTTGTGTCGACAAGACAGCGATGATTGAGGTGGCATATTACGTCTATCGGATAATCGTACAGAGCTTTGAGATATACGTCGGTGTTGCTTATGCGCATTTTCTCTCGTTCGTTAAAGGCTGCGAACCCGTTTACGAATATAAACGCGCCCTGCCCCCTCGCCGTATGCGGCTCCAACAGTCTGTGAAAACCGCACAGCAACACGTCAAGTTTGCGTATAACGCCGTCGGGCACGTCAAGCGAACCGTCAGACATAATATTGGCTTCGACGCCTTGATACAGTTTCACTCCGCCCTCGGCGTTCAACCTGTCGATTTCTGCGCGCTGAGCACTCAATTTTTGTTCGGTGACGTGGAAAATCAAACTTGTAAAACTATGGTCTGTGACCGCAAGTTCTTTTAAGCCGATTTCGCGTGCCGCGGCGAACATTTCCGCCGCACTCTGCCGCCCGTCGCTCGCTTTCGTATGTGTATGATAGTCGCCTGTTATCATCTGTTCCGTCCGTTATTATTTATAATACTTTGCCCTGCCGGCTTTAAGCGGAAGTCGTTTCGGGCGAATGATTTTCCGCAATCTCCCCCTGCTAACGCGTATACGGGGTATTCACAACTTAAACCGCAAACCGCGCGAGGATTTCAAGCGGAGTAAGACCGCACTGTCTGCGCCATCGGGCGTCTTTCTCGCGCACCTGAAGTCACCGTCGGCTGACGCTATCTCAACGTCACGAACTCCTCTTTCAATTCTATGCCGAACCGCTTAAAAACCTCGGATTTTGCCATTTCGCAAAGCGCAAGATAATCCGCCGCGGTTCCTCCTCCCGTATTCACTATGAAATTTGCGTGCACGTAGCTTATCATTGCGCCGTTTACGCGCTTCCCTTTAAGCCTGCACTCCTCTATGAGTTTAGCCGCGCTCACGTTATCGGGGTTTCTGAACACGCTTCCGAGCGACGGTTCCCGCGGCTGTTTTTTTGCGCGAATTTCGGCAAACCGCTTTCTTGACTTAAACGTGTCTTCTGCGCTCCTTTCTTCCAAGACGAAGGTACAGCCGATAATTATTCCGGGTGCTCCCCGTCGGTATCCGAAAGCCGTGTCTTCCCGTTTTATAATTTCGATTTTGCCGCTATCGACGTTTAACACCGATATTTCGCGCACATAATCTGCCGTTTTACGTCCGAACGCACCCGCGTTCATCTTTACCATTCCGCCCACGCTCGCGCCTACCGACGACATAAATTCCAAGCCCGACAGCCCCCGCTTAGCGCACTCGGCACAGAGCTTCGGCACGCGCGCGCCTGCGCCTGCATAAACGCTTCTTCCGTCAAAAATTATCTCGTTCAGGCGTTTTGTGGATATTACGGGACGGGTGATTTGACCGTCGCATATCAGCGTGTCGGTGCCGCCGCCCAAAATATACGCCATACCCTCCGTACGCTCGTAACACTCAAAAAACGCAGTTGCGTCCGGCGGCTCGTACAGCCTGTCAATCACTCCGCCGCCTTTATAGCTTGAAAGCTCTGCGGCAGACGCTTTTCGTCTAATACATTCTTGTTTATCTTCAAACGACATATTACATTATACGTCGCCGCCGCGCTTAAATGAGTTTTGCTCTTACCGTTTTCGTAATGCAGTCCGCCCGAAAATACAGAAATTACGATACATTGCCGTCCGCTTGGAAGTACAGCTACTCGCGCGGTCTGTTCTTCTCCATAAGACGGGTATAGAGTTCGTCCAACGCGTCCTTGCCCATATGCTTCAATCGGAAGTTCCTGCTTGCAGCCTCGATAACAACGGCAAGATTTCTGCCTGCCGATACGGGAATGACTATCTTTTCAAGCTCCATACCGAGTATGGTGCAGGTCAGTTTTTCATTGCCCAAACGGTCGTAACTTTTCTTGGGGTCCCATTTTTCCATTTCAATAACAAGGTGAACCCGCTTTTGATTTAGCACGCCGCTTACGCCGAACATCGCTTCCACGTTAATCAATCCGACGCCGCGCACTTCGAGCAGATTGTTGGTCACTTCGCTCGGATAACCGTAAATCTTGTTTTTTATCCGTTTGACCTCCACAAGGTCGTCGGCCACGAGCAGATGTCCGCGGTGAATGAGTTCGAGCGCGGTTTCGGATTTACCTATTCCGCTTTCGCCGATGAGCAAAACGCCTATGCCCGATATGTCGAGCAATTCTCCGTGGATTGTATCCGTTTCGGCAAGCGCGGCGGTAAGATAGTGCATAAGGTCGCTGTCTATCTGCGCCGTGGTGAGCGGAGTTATAAACAACGGCACTCCGTACTGTTTTGCGAGCAAAAGCGCGTCGTCGGAAGGTTGACGGTTTTGCGCGACAATAACGCACGGCACTCTTTTGGAAAACAATCTTTCCAGCTTTTCGTGCTTTTCTTCGCCGCCGAGACTGTCGAGATAAGCGAGTTCCGCATTGCCTATTGCCTGAACGCGGTGCTCGGGAAAATATCCGTCAAACCCCGAAAGCAAAAGCCCAGGTCTGTTTAGCACGGCGGAAGTAAAGGTTATTTCGCCGTCGATGGGATATGCGGGACGAAGACTCAAATCCTCCGCAAATTTCTGCGCGCTTACCTTATACGTCCTTTTCTCCGAATTATTGCCGTTCATATTTCCTCCAAAAAACCGCTTATGACATTATACTATAAACCGCCGCCGACTTCAACATCATAAAAGCCGTTATGCATTATTGTCGGGCACGCCTCGCCTATTGATTGATTGTAGGGCTTGCGTCTTCCGACAAATCTTTTCGTTCGCCGTCCGCATCGCCGCCGTTTGAGCCGTCTTCACTAGAAAGTGCCGCGATTACCTTTTTGGCAAGTTTTACCGAAAACCCCTCTGTTTCGGCTATATCCTCGACGGACGCTCTGCGAATATCCTCTACCGAACCGAACTTCTTTATGAGCGCGGCGGCGCGTTTAGCTCCTATGCCTTCCACTCCTCTCAACGCGCTTTCGGTAAGCCGTCTGCTCCTGAGGGTGCGATGGTACGTGATTGCAAATCTGTGCGCTTCGTCGCGAACCCTCTGCAACAACTGCAACGCCAGACTGTCTTTGGGAATGAGTATGCTCTCTGTCGGCGCGCTGCCCAAAAATACTTCTTCCTCACGTTTAGCGAGCGACAAAATCTGCAAATCCTCTCTGCCGCACAGGCTCAGCGCGTCGAGCGCGTAGGCAAGCTGACCTTTGCCGCCGTCAATCAACAGCAAATCGGGCGGAGTGGAAAAACTCTCGTCCTCGTCGGACAGCCTCGTTAGCCTGCGTATCAGCACCTCGCGCATGCAAGCGAAATCGTTGTTGCCTTCAACGGTTTTAATCTTGAATTTTCTGTAATGCGACTTCTTTGGCGCGCCGCCCTCGAAAACCACCATACTCGCGACTTTATCCGTTCCCGATATATGAGAAATGTCGTATGCCTCTATTCTGTTGGGCAGAAGTTTCAAACCGAGCGTCTGAGCAAGCTGTTTAACCGCGCCGAGTGTGCGAAGCTCTTTTCTCTCCTCGACGCTGCCGTGTTTTTCAAGCGCGTCGCGCGCGTTCGAATGAGCGAGTTCGACAAGCTGTTTGCGCGCGCCTTGTTTTGGTTCGACCACTCTTACCGTATGCGCGCACAGTCTGTTGACCGCCTCCTCCAACGCCTTGACGTCGGGAGTATCGTCGAGCACTATTTCGTCTGCAAGCGGCGGATTTTTTTCGTAATATTGATAAATATAGGAGTTTAAGTCCTCATCTGCGCACTTAAACACCGTGTTTTCGCCGCCGACCAGTTTTCCGCCTCTTACTGCGAGCATACTTACCGCCGTCAGCGTCCCATTGCTTTCATAGGCGAATATGTCCAAATTAAAGTCTTTCGGCAGCGCGCTGACCTGCTTGCGCACAAGCTTGTCGAGCACTTTCAGTTTATCGCGGCAGGCAAGCGCGGCTTCATAGTTTTCCTCCGCGGAAAACGCGTTCATTTTATCGGTGAGCAACCGCTCCACCTCTCTGTCGTTGCCCCTTAAAAAGGATATAACTTTGGCTATTTCGGTCTTATACTCCTCCTCGCTCACCTGGCCCGAACAGGGTGCAAGACATCTCCCCAAATGACGGTTAAGGCAGGGACGCGACGGTTTTGTCAAATCGCGCGAACAGTCGCGCACCTTAAACGCGGTGTGTATCAGCTCGAATATGTCGCGGATATTTACGGACAGCATATACGGCCCGAAATATTTCGCTCCGTCGTTTTTAAGACTGCGCACAAGCTGAATCCGCGGATACTGCTCGCGCACATCTATGCGCAAAAACGGATAGGATTTATCGTCTTTAAGCAAAATGTTGTAGTGCGGAGTGTGCTTTTTAATCAGATTGTTTTCCGTGACCAAAGCGTCAACTTCGCCCGCGCAGATAATATAACGGAAATCGGCGACGTTTTCCATCATCGCCATCACCTTTGCGGTTTTATTCGCGGACAGATAAAAATACTGCCTGAGTCTTTTACGCAGATTTTTGGCTTTGCCGACGTATATGATGCCGCCGTCTTTATCGAGCATCATATATACCCCGGGATTTTCGGGAACGTCCTTTAATTTTGCCTTGAAATCCATAATATAATTATAACCGTTTTTATGAAGATAGTAAAGCGCGGTTTATTTTCTTTTTCGGGAGCAAAACAAAGCGTCTTTATTCGATAAATGCGCAAAATAAACCGTAAAATCTATTTATATCGTTCCATTTGACGACGCACCGCGTATAAACTCAACGTATGCACGAAACGTAATATCCGCATATCGGCATATCCTAATATGTAAAAGCGCCAATATTTACATATCCGCAAGTTCTCACGTATCGTCGTCGTCAGCCGCGCCGCATCGGTTGCCCTCGCACCCGTATGTCATACTCAACGCAAACATTGTGGCAATGAGCACGGCGTTCTCCGTTTTATTTATACTGCCGTCGCCGCTGAACAGCACCGTTATTATTAACAGATAGACATACCAATTTTCGCCCATATGCTCTCCATAGACTTTTTACCACAATATGCAATATAATGCGACAAAGTTACCCAAAATTCTCATATAAAAATAAGATATTATCGGTGTATGGAAAAAATTCTCGACCAAGCAGTTGAAGATACCGTACTCGAATATCTTCCGCGCAACGCAACCCTGCACGCGCTGAGCGAATTTTTCGGTGCGTGCAGCGACGCGACGCGTGCGAAAATCATATGCGCGCTGTCCATATCGGAAATGTGCGTGGGCGACCTTTGCCGAATACTGAAAATAAACCAGACGACCTGTTCGCATCAACTCAGACTGTTGCGAGCAGCCGACATAGTCATACAGCGCAGAGCGGGCAAAATCATATTTTATTCGCTCAAAAACAGAAAAATCGAGGAAGTTTTGCTTGCCGGAGTCGACTTTTTGGGGTTGTAACCGCACTAACAACCGTCAACAAATATCGCTTATTTCTTTACACATACACACCTTCCTGAAAGAAGCACCCGAACGGGTGCTTCTTTCATACAATAAATCTGTTCAGGTCTGTTTTGATGCTGCAATGCGACGCTCCGCCGTAAGTTCGCCTTGCGAATTTTTCGTATATCTTATTTAATTTCACTCGGCGTTGCCGCGCTTATCGGCGTCTTCCGAAGCAACTTGCCGTCTGCCGGCGGGCAAAACGCCGCCGTCCCCGTCGTTGTCATCGGTTTTGTCCGCATCGGAATTTTCCGTTTTTACGCTATCGCCGCCGTTGACGGCTCCGCAACTGTCGGGCGAATTTTCTACTTCGGCAAACGGACTGTCCCCTTCAAACGGGTTGTCGCCGTCGTCGTTTATGATTACGACGTCCTTGTTCTTATCCTCTCCGTCCTTTGAGCGAAGCACCTTTGACATAACCTTTTTCAAGGTGGCGTAGACGTATTGCATAAGAAAATCTATTGCAAGCAAAACGACTGTGCCGACTACCGCTATTACGGCGTAATGAATATCGCCGAGTACGCTCTCGTCAATCATCAGCGTACCGAACACAAAATACAGCAGTGCGAGCGCGCCGTTTATGAAAATAATTTTTATCGGAATTGATATATACAACTTCAATTTCTTTTCACGGCAAATTGCCGTAAAGACGGACATCGGCGCGAAATAAACTATAAAACCTGCAACCGACGCTATGTCGCCGACTATGAAAAACGCAAGCACCGCCGACGCAACGTACGCAAATACCGACGATAAATAATACCTTTTGGTAATCGGCACCATAAGCGCAATGCCCGCCGCCGCAAAAAAACCGAGCGAGCCGAACCGCACGACGACTCCGAGCCACGTCAACAAAAGACTGAGCGCGGTTGAAATGCCCGCAAGCGCGATGGCATATAAAGTATCCTGTCGGGACGGTCTTTTTTTCATACGCGCGCTCCTGTCTTGAATTCGTTTTTTTCAGATTGCGGATATTTGTCCGCTCGATACGTCAGCAGCACCTTATAAGGTCGCCGCCCATACATTCGCAACAGCAGTCCGCGCACCACAGAGTTTGACAAGCCGCGCAGCAACCGTCCGCCGCGTCGGGTTGTTGTTGCTGATATGTGCGCTCCGTCTGAGTGTACGTGTTGGGGTTGCCGTTCATATTACCGGCATAACCGCCGTTATTCTGCTGTTGTTGAGACTGATTGAAAGGCGTGCCGCCGTCAATCTTCTTTTTGAGGTTATCCAAAGCTCTGCGATATTTATCGTTATCGGGCTCCAACTCCAACGCGATTTCAAGCTGTTTTTTGCTTTCGCTCAGCCAGTTTTTCTCGTAAAAAACGACAGACTGATAATAATGCCACTCGCCTCCGCGATAGGTCATACCGTCAAGAATCTGTTGTGCGCGTTCGGGGTTTTTGTCCCTTATCGCCTGTTTTACTTCTTCAAAACTTTGCGGTTCTCCCGATACGCTCGCGCTCTCGTGCGTGTATTCCATTGCCGCCTGATAGGCGTTATCCAGCGTTTCAAGCATCTTGGCTGCGTCCGCACCCTCTTCGCCTTCGCTGAAAATGCGCGCTTCGTATACGGCTCGCTTGCTCTTGTACGCTTCGAGAATTTCGCTTTGGGACGCTCCCTTTTTGATGCCCAGAATTACAAACGGGTCACTTGGCATTTATCCTCTCCTTTGAGCAGTCGCTCTAACTGCATATTGATGCCGAGATAGACGGTGTTTGACAACACGCCTTCCCCGACGACGACCTTCATTGCGTTATAACTTCCCACCATTTTGTTGTAAGTGGAGCGAAGCAAAAAGCCGAGTTCGTCCTTGTTCTTTTCCAAATACTCCGCCTTATCCGAGCAATCGCCGTAATTTAAGAGTATCGGGTTATATCTTCCCTTTTCGGTATCTTTTAATACGTCGTCGACGGCGTCGAACAAATAGACGAGCCTGCCGAGATTGTAGGTAAACGTATCTATATTTTCATCCGTCTTGACGAGCTTTTTGGTTATGTCGCGCATAAGCGAGGCAAAACAATCGGCAACTTCGTCGATATTCGCGCACTTTTCCTTCTCCAACCTGTTGAGCCGCGAAAAACTTTCTTTCATCAGTTTGTCTATGTCGGGAAGTCTGCGCGCCGCCGCTCTCTTGCGCGCGGCAAGCCGCCATTTTATGAAAACGCGCGACTTTTTGCCGTCCGTAACGTCGTCCTCGGCGTTGTAGTACACGAGCAGTACCGATATATCCGCAACTTTTGCCGTCAATTCGTCGGTTACGACAACGGGCTTCTTTCTGCCGTTAATAGCGCACAGCTTGCGCTCTATTTTCACCTCTTGCTCCGCAATGCAATGCAGCAGTACGTTATAGAAAGTTGTATCGTAATTTGTGCACAGCCGCGTGAGCGGTCCGCCCGTCTTCGCAAGTGCCTTGCAAAGTCCGCAATAGTACGCCTGAAAGACGTTGAAGTCTTTGATGTACATATTGTTCTTATCGGGTATAACGTAACCGAACATTCTTAAACCCCGATTAAAATGCGGTCAAACCGATTTTTTTCTTTACTTTACGCAAAGTCTTACGCGCAAGACAGGAAGCTTTCTCCGCGCCTTCTTTCGCGATTTTGGCAACGTATTCCTTATCCTTGACGTACCTTTCGTATTCTTCTCTTATGGGTTTGAACTCCGCCGCGACCGTTTCGCCGACTGCGATTTTGAAATCGCCGTAACCCTTACCTTCGAACTCGCGCTCCGCCGCCTCTATGCTCTTGCCCGTAACCGCGCAGTAAATGTTGAGAAGATTGGTTATGCCCGGCTTATCTTCGCGCGCCACAATTTCGTTGCCGCTGTCCGTTACGGCGCGCTTAAAGCGGCGCATAATGGTATCCTCGTCGTCGGTTATGGACACGGTGGCGTTCATATCTGCGTCGGATTTTGACATTTTGGCGGTCGGATTTTGCAAAGAACATATCTTCGCGCCCCTTTCGGGAATGTATGGCTCGGGTACGGTAAAAGTTTCGCCGTAGCGGTTGTTAAACCTTATCGCAATATCTCTTGTGAGTTCGAGGTGCTGTTTTTGGTCGATGCCCACGGGCACGAGCGCGGAATTGAACAGCAGAATATCCGCCGCCATAAGCACGGGATAATCCATAAGCCCCATATTGATATTGTCGGCGTGTTTCTGACTTTTGTCCTTAAACTGCGTCATTCTCGAAATTTCGCCGACGTAGGTGTTGCAGTTGAGTATCCATTGAAGCTCGGTATGCTCGTGGACGTGCGACTGAAAATACATCACGCACTTGTCGGGGTTAAGACCGCATGCAAGAAACTGCGCAAAAAATCCCGTACAGGTTTTGCGGAACTCCTGAGGTTCGCGCTTTAAGGTAAGCGCGTGCAAATCGGCGATAAAGAAAATGGAGTCATAGTCGTTCTGCATTCTCTCCCAATTTCTTACCGCGCCCAGATAATTGCCAAGCGTAATGGTGCCGGACGGCTGTATGCCGCTCAGCATAGTCTTTTTGGGGGCAACAATATTCTCAACAGTCGGTTTAAGTTCCGTTTCTGTCATATAAACCTCTTTTTACCGATTATTCCTCTATACCCATAAACTCATAAAGAGCCTTTTCGGTATCGTTCTTTCCTATAATTTTATTATGAAGCACGGGTTTTTCTTTTAAGTAGAAAAGCGCTTCGGGACAGTCCATAGCCGTTGCCATCTGCAACTTTGTCAAAGCTTTATAACTGTCCTTTTCTTTGCCTCCGAGCGCGCCGAAAACGTCGCGCGCAAACTTAAACGGACTTGCCGTGGACACAATCACCGTGACGGTTTCGTCTTCTGTTTCCGCAGAATAGTCGGCATATACGCTTGCCGCAACCGCCGTATGCGTATCGAAAACGTAGTCGTTCAAATCGAAGTAAGTGTAAATGGCTTCCTTGGTTTCCTCCTCGTCAGCCCAGCCTGCGCCGAACACCGTGTCGTTGAGCAATTCTACGTCGATTTCGAAATAACCCTTGCGCTTCAAGCCGTCGTATAATTCGCGCACTTTTTCGTCGTCGCGGTCGCACAGCTCGAAAATAAGTCTTTCGAGATTGGAGGATACCAAAATATCCATTGACGGCGACATCGTCTTATAAAAGTCACGGTCGATATCGTATCTTCCGTCGGCGAAAAACTGCGTGAGCACGTTGTTTGCGTTGGACGCGACAATGAGTTTGTTTACGGGCACGCCCATACGGTACGCGTAATATCCCGCAAGAATGTTACCGAAATTGCCCGTAGGCACGACAAAATTGATTTTCTCGCCGAACGCGATTTCTCCGCCCGACACAAGGTCGCAGTATGCCGAAACGTAATAGGCAATCTGCGGCGCAAGTCTACCCCAATTTATGGAGTTTGCAGACGACATGGCAATGCCTTTCGCTTTGAGTTTTTCTATTACTGTTTTGTCGTTAAACAGTTTCTTGACGGCGGTCTGCGCGTCGTCGAAATTGCCTTTTATTGCCGCGACGTGCACGTTTTTACCCTCTTGGGTTGCCATTTGCAGCTTTTGCATATCGCTTACGCCGTCGCTCGGATAAAAGACTATGATTTCGGTGCCGTCGACGTCTTTGAACCCTTCCAAAGCCGCTTTGCCGGTATCGCCGCTGGTAGCGACGAGTATGAGCGTTTTTTCGTCTATGCCCTGTTTCTTTTTGCCCGCTACGAGCAGATACGGAAGCAGAGTCAACGCCATATCCTTGAACGCGCAGGTGGGACCGTGCCACAGCTCCATAACGTAAAGCGCGTCGTCGATTTTCACAAGCGGACAGGGGTCTCCGTCAAAGCGCGAATACGCCTTTTCGCAAAAGTCGATAAGTTCTTCTTTCGTATAATCGTCGAGATACAGAGAAAGAACTTCGGCGGCGCGTTCGGGATAGTCCATTTCGCCGAGCCGCTCGAAATCCTCCCTTCTCAATGACGGGAAAGACGACGGAACGAAAAGTCCGCCGTCCTCAGATATACCTTTGACGATAGCCTCGCTTGCCGTGACCTGTTTACGGCAATCCCTGGTACTGAGATATTTCATAATTCTCCTTGGTATTTTTTGAGAAATTCGGGAAAGTTTTCTTCGTTTTCGCTGACGGTAAGAATAAACGTGGTTTCGGTATCCTTTGCGATTTCGTACAAATCGGTGAAGAATTCCTCCATTTCGTCAACCTTCTTGCCGAGCATTCTGTGCGCGCCGTCGATGTAGAAACTCTCTATATCGTGGTTGCCGCAAAGTATGCCCTTAATAAAGCCGATAAGCGCGTCTTCGCTGATTGCCGCGTCAGATTTTTTCAAGCAGCTTGCGTTGACCGCGCGCACCTGATAGCGCAAGGAATACATATATCTGTCCGTGTCCGTGACAAACACTATGTCGCCTTTCGCAGTCTCGATGTTATCGTTTGCCATATTGATGATAATCTTGGTTTTACCTGTTCCTTTTGCTCCGGTTATAAGTTTAATCATAAGCTCCTCCGCTTATATTTTATATAATATATAAGCAAATATCAATACCCAATTTATAATAACCGATATTTGCCCGACGGCAGATATACGCTTGCGCTCACAGCGTCCTAATCGCCTAATCCGCCCCAAACGTCCGCACGCCGACGGCGCGCCGCCCGAAACGATGCGGATTTTGAGTTCCGCATACTACCTATTATTTCGGCTACGCACCGTGCGCGCTCAGGCTGTAATACTTTGCCTCGTCTATTTCCTTTATCATCGCTTCGAGTTCGCCGTCCGAAATCATAGTCGTTCTGCCCGCCGCGTATTCCGCGTCGACCTTCTCCTTGATTTTCACGACAAGTTCGCTCTGTTTCTCCACTCTCTCGCCCTCGGGCAAACCGAAATAACTGTTTATCCAGAACGCTATGCCGGCAAGTCCGCTGAACGCGTCCACAACCACTCTCGGCGGGCGGTTGAGAATTTTTTCGGTGTCGAAGATATTATAAATCTCCTGGTCTTTCATCATACCGTCCGCGTGAATGCCCGCCTTAGTCACGTTGAAGTTTTTGCCGACAAACGGCGTGCGCGGAGGAATGTCAAAGCCCATATTATGCTCGAAATATTCCGCTATTTCGGTGATGACCGTAAGGTCCATACCGCCGGTATTCCCTCTTAAAGCCGCATATTCTATAGCCATTGCTTCGAGCGGCGTGTTGCCCGTGCGCTCGCCTATGCCGAGAAGCGTCGTGTTGATTGTCGAACAGCCGTACAGCCAAGCCGTCGCGGAGTTTGCGACCGCCTTGTAAAAGTCGTTGTGTCCGTGCCACTCCAACTGCTCCGAGGGCACCTCCGCGTAATAACGAAAACCGTACATTATGCCCTGTACGCTACGCGGCAAAGACGTGCCCGGATACGTCACGCCGTAACCCATTGTATCGCACGCTCTGATTTTTATGGGAATGCCGCTTTCTCTGCTCAGTTTCATAAGTTCGATTGCGAACGGCACGACAAATCCGAAATAATCCGCGCGCGTAATATCCTCGAAATGGCAGCGCGGAACTATGTTTCTGTCAAGCGCCATCTTGACTACGCCGAGGTATTTGTCGAGTGCCTGTTTGCGCGTCAGATTCATCTTCTTGAAGATATGATAATCCGAACAGCTAACGAGTATGCCCGTTTCTTTCAAACCGTATTGTTTGACGAGTTCGAAGTCCTTTTCGTTGGCGCGTATCCAGCTTGTAATCTGCGGAAAATCGTAGCCGAGTTCGAGGCACTTTTCAAGTGCCTTTTTATCCTTTTCGCTGTAAAGGAAAAATTCGCTCTGTCTGATTATGCCGTTGGGACCGCCCAAACGGTGCATCATCTTGTAAAGGTTGACGATGTCTTCTACCTTAAACGGCTCGCAGGACTGCTGTCCGTCGCGGAACGTGGTGTCCGAAATATACAAATCTTTGGGGCATTCCATAGGCACGTTGCGCATATTGAACGCGATTTTCGGAATTTCGCCGTAAGTGAATATCTTTCTGTGGAGATTGGGCTGCGCCACGTCCTGCAAATTGGGTTTGTACGCGTGCTCCTCGATGACGTGTCTGTTCTTATTGTACTTGACTATCATATTGACTCCTAATCTATGTTTTCAAGCAGCTTATTCTGTACGGCAAGCCGCAATGCCGATATCATATCGTCCATATCGCCGAGCATAAATTTGTCCAGCGAATACAGAGTGAGTCCTATTCTGTGGTCGGTTACTCTGCCCTGAGGGAAATTATACGTCCGTATGCGCTCGCTTCTGTCGCCCGTGCCGACCTGAGCGCGGCGGTTTTCCGCATATTCCTTTTCCGCCTGCGACTGATAATAATCGTACAGACGCGATTTGAGCACTTTCAAAGCCTTATCCCTGTTTTTAATCTGACTGCGCTCGTCCTGACACTCGACCACAATGCCCGTCGGAATGTGAGTCATTCTTATCGCGCTCTCGGTCTTGTTTACGTGCTGTCCGCCCGCGCCGCCGCTGCGGTAAGTGTCAACTTTGATGTCGTTTTCGTTGAGATTGACCTCTACGTCTTCCGCCTCGGGAAGCACCGCAACCGTCACCGTCGACGTGTGCACCCTGCCCTGCGATTCCGTTTCCGGCACGCGCTGAACACGGTGTACTCCGCTTTCAAACTTCAACTTTCCGTACGCACCTTTGCCCGTTATCATAAACACGAGTTCCTTCGCGCCGCCGAGTTCGGTGTAGTTCATATTCACTTCCTCGACTTTCCAACGGTTATAGTCGGCATAGTGGCGGTACATCTTCATAAGCTCGGTACCGAACAGAGCCGCCTCGTCGCCGCCCGCGCCCGCGCGTATTTCAATGATTACGTTGTTGTCTTCGTTGGGGTCTTTGGGAAGCATCGCGATTTTGAGTTCTTCCTCGTCGCTCTCGATTTTATCGCGCAACTCGTCAATCTCCGCTTTGACCATCGTCTTCAAATCCGCGTCGCTCTCCAACGCGAGCATTTCTTCGAGTTCGGAAATTTCGCCTTTATGAGCGGTATATCTGTCGTATATTTCGATTACGGGTTCGAGGTCCGAGTGCTCCTTGCCCAATTTTTTGAACTGCTGTTGGTCGGATATGATTTCGCTGCGCGTCAAAAGTTCGCCTATCTCGTCGTAACGCGCTCTCAGCTTATCCAGTTTATTCAGCATACCCTCGCTAAGTTTCATATCTTCACCGTCACCAGCGCGATTCTGTCCGCGCCCTCCATATCTTTGATGATTTCGACTTTATAATCCGAGAAAATTTCTCTGATCGCGTCTGCCTGTCCCATTCCGAATTCGGCAATAAATACGCCGCCCGCCGCAAGTTTACCGTCAAGCGTCGCCGCAATCGAGCGATAAAAATCAAGGCCGTCCGCGCCGCCGTCGAGCGCGCAGACAGGCTCGAACTTTCCGACTTTCTCGTCAAGTCCTTTTATGTCTTCGTGCGGAATATAAGGCGGATTTGCGGTTATCACGTC
The DNA here is from genome assembly GCA_048394785.1 of Christensenellales bacterium. Lineage (GTDB taxonomy): Bacteria > Bacillota > Clostridia > Christensenellales > CAG-917 > DBFJGL01. The sequence goes on from DBFJGL010000028.1 coordinate 26,144, forward strand.
GTAAGTGCCGTCAAACGCCGCAAACAAATCGCTCTCTCTCACGTCAATTTTGACTCCCGAATTGAGCGCGTTTGCCCTCGCCACCACGAGTGCCGCCTCGCTTATATCCCCCGCATACGCGTCGCATTTCGCGTTTTGCGCCACCGCAACCGCAATCGCGCCGCTGCCCGTGCAAATATCCAGGTATTTGCAGTTTTCGCCTCTGTTTTTCACTTCGGCTATCGCGCGCTCCGCGAGAATTTCCGTTTCGGGACGGGGAATGAGCACCGACGGATTGACCGCAAGCTTTATGCCGTAAAAATCGCTGTTTCCGAGCGCGTACTGCAAAGGCATTCCGTCTTTCATCTTAAACACAGTTTTATAAAACTCCGACGCTTGCTCGGGAGTGAGCCTGCCTCCCGCGGCAAGTTCGCTTCGTTTAAGTCCCGTAACCTCACAAAGTATCCAATCTATATCGCTGTCCTCGATTGCCTTTGCGGTTTCTTTCGCCTTTTTGCGAGCGAGTTCGAAGGGCACGAGCACTTCGAATTTGCGCTCGGGCAACGTGCCGTCTTCGTCCATTGCGAGAACGGTTTTGAACGCCGTGATGCTGACCTCCAACATATCGTCGGAAGGCTCGCGGGTTGTAAGTTTTTGAAGCAGCATTCCCGGCGAGCGCAATATGCGCACGAACAGACAGTCCGATTTTGCCAGCAGTTTCAATATCTCATAGGATATACCTGCCACAACGGGCAGAAAAAGCAGTTTTACGCCCAATCGTATAAGCGCGTTGAGCACGCCGCTGTCCGTAAGCCAGCCGAGCTCGGCAAGCCCCCAGTTTATAAGCGCGAAAACAAGTATGCTCACAGTTATCACTATAAACATAAAAGTCGTGCCGCAACGGGAGTGTTCTTTGCCCATTTTGCGCGCGTTTTCCACGGTTAAATCAAGCCCATGTTCGTAGCACGCAATGACTTTATGCTCCGCGCCGTGGTACATGAACACCCTGCGTATGTCCTTCATAAGCGACACCGCGACGATGTATATTATGAATATGGCAAGCATAATTCCGCCCTCGATGAGGCTGTACCAAAGACTGCCGAGAGGCGCGGATGCAAGCGCGGGGATTTTGAACAACGCGCCCGTGGCAAGATTGGGTATAAACACAAACAAGCCCACGGCAAGCGCGATGCCCACAATCACCGAAATAGCCATAAGCACGCTCATCGGATTGATTTTGAGCTTGTCCGCCATCTTTTTTTCTACTTTCGAAGGCTCGGTAAAGTCACCGTAAACTTCTGCCGAACGCATAAGAATGCCCGTGCCCATATAGAGTTGCGACACGAGATTGACCACCCCTCTTACAAACGGCATACGGAAAAACGCGCTTTTTTCCTTCGCGCTTTTGATGTACTTGCTCTCGACGGTTATATCGCCGCCCTCGGTACGGACGGCGGTGGCGATGCTTCTCGCCCCTTTCATCATCACGCCTTCGAGCACGGCTTGTCCGCCTATCTGAGTACGCTTTACCGATTTTTCTTTATCAGCCATAATAAAACAAAAATGCAGACCGTTACGGCGTCTGCATTTCGATGATTGAGCGGTTTCCCGCATTAACGCAGACCCGATAACTCTGCGTTTAGTCGAGATTGTATCTCTTCTTGAACTTATCGACGCGTCCGCCCGTATCAACCAGCTTCTGTTTGCCGGTAAAGTAAGGATGGCACTTGGAGCAAATTTCAACTCTCAGTTCGTCAACCTTTTTGGTTGTGCCGGTCTGAAAAGTGTTTCCGCAAGCGCAGATGACGTTGACGTCGTGATAATCGGGATGAATTCCTTCTTTCATAAGTCCTCCGTAGACTGAATATTGATTTTCATACCCACACGCGCCTTTTGCGCGTATATGACACAAAGTTTCTATATTATATATTGAGCGCGCGCGCTTGTCAAGCAAATTGCGTCCACATAAAGCGCGATATTCTGTAACGAAAATTTTTGCCGCTTTACCTGAAAGACAGCAGCGCAGAAAGCAGAACTCCGCGCACGTCGGCAAGCTCGCCGTCCGTCAAGTTTCTGTCCGATTTATCCTTTTCAATCGCGCCCTGCGCCGCAACCATCGCCGGAGTGCCGCCGAGCACAAGATATTTGTCTGCGGCAAGAAGACACTCGTCCACCGCGTGCGTGACGAAAATCACGGTGCGGCTGTCGCGCTTGTGAATGTCGTTGAACTCTCTTATAAGCCTTGCTTTCAGAGGTGCGTCTAACGCTTTGAACGGTTCGTCGAGCAGCAGCACTTCCGACGGATACAAGAACGCGCGCGCTATCGCGGCTCTTTGCGCCTGACCGCCCGAAAGTTCTGTCGGAAACTTTCGCTTACACTCCTCTATTTCCAGAGTTTCAAGCATACCGTCAATCAACTTTTCTCGTTCTTTCTTATCTTTAATCTTGCCTTTAAGCGTCAAATCAAGGTTTTTATACACGCTTATTGTAGGTATTAACCTATCTTTTTGAAAAATATAGGAAACGCCGCCGTCCGTGCCGCTTATATTTCCTTCATATGTTTTCAAGCCTGCGATTGCGTTCAACAGCGTGGTTTTTCCCACGCCCGAGCCGCCGAGTACGACGGTAATTTTGCCTTCTTCGAACGTAGCGTCGAAATTATCGAAAATAACTTTATCGCCGTATCGAAAGGTGAAATTCTCGATTTTTATATCCGACATATTACCGTCCCCCATAACTTTTTCAAACCCTTGACCGCAAGTTCGAGGGTAAACGAAAGCAATATGGCAACCAGCGTCCAAGCTATCAGGTGCGACATCTCTCCCGCCTGCGTGGCGATTTGCATTTCAAGCCCTATGCTGTCGCGCACACGACACATTATCTCCGCCGCTGTCACGACTTTAACCGTCAGCGAAAGCGTCGATGCGGTTATATCGAAGACGGGCGGCATAATCTCGGGTATATACAGATACCTGATTTTGTCGGCCGTACCCACCTTATACAAATCGGTCATTTCGACCAGTTCTTTGTCCACGCCCGTTACCGACGTGTATATCACCTGATAAAGCAGCGGAAACGCAATCAAAAAGCCGATGAGTATTGCCACCTGTTCGTAGTCAATCCACACCATTGCAAGCAGTATAACCGCAAGCGTGGGCGCCGCGCGAAGCACGGTGACTATGGGTGAGAGCACTTTGTGTAACGGACTGAACACACCTGCAATCAGCGCGCACGCAAGCGCGGATACAAACGCAATCGCAAAGCTTTCCAGCACACCTCCGAGCGTCGTGCCCACACTCAGCCAAAATCCGACTCCGCCCATAAGCCCGAACAGCTCGGCGATTGTCTGCGACGGCATAGGCAGCAGATTTTCGTTGCCCTTGACGCGGGAGGCAATCGCCCATACGGCAAGCATTATCCCCAGCGAAAGCAAAGGATAAAAGATGTTTGCCGTCGTTCTTTTCAGAGTTTTGTTGTCTTTTAGCTTCATCTGACGATTGCCTTTCTCCTTAATACCTCAATGCGCAGGAACAAACCTGCATTTCAACCTGTTTTGCTATTTGGTTGCAACTTGTCCGAACCGCATTGCTCTGTTTATCCGCATACTTATAGTATGCATATCCGCGAGCTTGTCAATTGCGCGCGCATTTTTATGCCGCATAGAAAAAGTTTTCGGGCGCGCTCCAACCCGGAATAATAGTGCCGAGATACGCGTTTATCATATCGTCGTTATCCGCCGCCTTCATATTGACGATTGAACATCTTTCAACACTCGCGGGCGGAAATTTGGACGTGCTGCCGTATTGACTCATATACTCGGTAATCGTCGCTTTATTTTGAACAACCCATTCGGCATTCTCGTCAAGCGCCGCAAGGAGCGCGTCCATAAACGCCTTCTCCGAACACAACGAGGATTTCACGAAAAGCGCCGCTTGCGGGAAATTGTCATACTCCGTAACTTGCTTCCAATAGCTTTGAATATTGAGTTCTCCGCCTATCTTATCTTTCGTTGCGGAATTGTTTTTCCAAGCCGTCACCGCAGGTTCGCCGATAAGCGCGTAATCCACGTTTTTATCGTCGTCAATAAACTGCGTCATTATCTTGGCCGCATCGTCGTAGAAAAATACGCCTATCTCGTTTTCACCGACCGTTTCCGTCTGAGAGTCGCATAACTTATAGTCCACGCCGTCAGTATTATCCACGATATGTTTGAATACAACCTGAGGAGTATTGTTGGCCCCGATGCTCGCAATCACCTTGCCCTTCAAGTCGTCAAGCGTAATCGCGCCGTTCTCTCCGCTGCCGGCAGGACCGATTATATAAAGAGAACCGAGCACGCTCACGCTCACCATTTTATAGTCCGCCTTACCCGCTTTTATCAGCTTTGCGCCTGCATTGGCAGGCATTATGATTACGTCGGCTTTGCCCGAAATCATTTCGTTTGCTATGCCTGCAGACGGCACAATGTCATATGTCATATTGTATCCGCCGAGCGTCTTGCTCTCGGAAAACAGCATAGCCGAAGCGAGTGCGGGCGTACCGTCGGGCATTGCCGTTCTGATTGATTTAACGTCGTCTTTATTGCAAGCCGCAAACGCGAGCGCGGACGCCGCAATCAACACAACCGCAACCACTGCAATCATTATTTTTTTCGCTTTCATTTTCACCTCTCAAAGACAGTCGTTTTAACATAACCGACTGTTGTTCATCGCAAATGCGCAGGATAAAGCCTTGATTAGTCGACTTCAAACGATGTCAACGCCGACTTCACCGATAGTTCGGGCAGCTTTCCCAATCTGCCCGTCAACGCACTCACACGCTCCATAGTGCCCTCTACTATAAGCGAGATTGCGGAAATATCTCCTCGAGGAACACCCATTCTTCCTATGATTATATCCGAAAATTCCGTCAGTATTTGCTGTATCGCGACGGAAACTTCTCTGTTGCCCTTTACCACAATGCCAACTACGCCTATCCTTTTCAACGCCTTACTCCTTTTTTTGTTTAATGTTTTGACCGTATTTACTCATCGTTTGCGATGTATGTATGCAATATACAAACAAAAAAGCTGCCGAAAAACGGCAGCCTCGTATGCTATTTGCAAAAATATTAGGTCGCGCCGTCTTACACTCCGATTGCTCATCGTTTGGGATTGCAGGGTTATTTTATATCCTGTCGGACTTTTTGTCAACGGAATTTATTCTACGTCAGCCGATTATGCTTGGCGAGGCGTTTTGACGGTACTTTGCGGACGCATTGTCTGTGCGTACAAATGCGCTCGACTTCGCGAGCACCGCTCGGACGGTACTTCGCGTACGCATCGACTTCGCGAGCACCGCTCGGTCGACGTCATTTTATGCCGAGCAGCATATAAATTTTGGTATCGCTCGCAAGTTTCATAATCTCGTTAAGTTTCTCGATTTCGGTCTCCGTCGCAGGAGAAAGTTCCGCAAGCTTCTCAATTTGCGGCAAATATTTATCGTAGAATTCGCCCACTTGTTTCAGCAAGAGCTCTTTTGCTTTTTCCGCCGCTCCGTTTTCGGTCAGAATGCTTTTTATCTTGGCGGACGCACTGTCAACCACAACCTTGAATATGTCGTCGCTGAAATCGTTGTAAAAATCAACGGAACCTCCGAGTATACCCGCATACGACGCAAGTCCGTGTTGAAGCTGTTTCAGTCTTGCGACAGGCGCGGTGTGTGAATTTTTATAACTATAATACAGCGATTTATATTCTTTGAGTTCGTAATCCTTTATCACCGTTTCATAAGTAATCTTTAACGTCGCGTCGTCTTCGTCTGTCTGCGGCTGAGTCGCATTGTCTTCGCTCAAAAGATAAAAGTACAGCGCGGCGTTGATATATGACACGGTCAAGCCCTTGCCCTCGCCGCTTGCCGCAGAACATATTTCGGAAACCGCTTCCTCTGCGGCTTGCTTTGTCGGATATGCATCAAACGCGCCTTTAATAAATTTTGCGATATAAATGCTTGCGTTAATTTTGCCGAAAAGCGGAGTTCCATCGGGCGTATCCGCCACGCTGTTATCAAAGAAATATATCAATTCGTCGACGAACGTCTTATCTACGGCGTCGAGTCCGCTCCCCAACATATCGAGAGCCGCGGGCAGAACGTCGAGCGCGTAATAAGCATAACGCGCATAATCGAGCACGAGGTTGACAACCGACGTCGGCATAAGAACGGTCCCGAATTTATCGAGCACATAACCGAACGCGTCGTTCAGTTTTTGCAGTCCTCCGTCTGCCATTTCGCTTTTAAGCTCGCCGACGGAACGCGACACCGCCGACACGTACGTCACAAGTTCGGACGCGGTTATGTCCGACAGTGCGCCGCCCGACAACGCCTCCAAAATGTTGCCCGTAAGCGATGACAAAGATATGTTATACGCAAACTCGACCAGTGCCTCCGCGCTGGCGCGAGACCCGTCCAACACGCTTTTGAGATTATCGTCGCCTTTGAGCGCTGCAAAAGATACCCGATATTCTTTACATCTTTTCAACGCAGCGGTTGCATTTACACGCGCCGCACTGCCGAGTTGAGAGTTCCCGAGCAACGCGATGCATCCGTCCTCTGCCTTATCGAAAACGTCCGCGCCGTTATCCGCGATGCCCGTAATGACAGAATATGCTATTTCGGTAACGTCGGACGCGATTATACCCGTTTCGCTCAACATCTTGAACAAATCGTCCGCTTTTACCTTTTCTCCCGCAATAACGGCTTTGCCCGTATCGCTTTTGAGCGCGTCGGCGAGATTTCGTATTTTTGCTACGGGCAGCGAACTAGCCCCCACAACACTGCATATATAATCGGTCCACTCGCGCGCGATGATATAATCGCCGCAATCGGCAAGCGCCGCCGCATCGTCGTCGGACATATCGGCGTTCCATTTGTCGTTGACTGCGAATAAGGCTTCCTGTTTAAGCGCGTTGACTGCCGCCTTTCTTTCTGTGCCGTTGTTGTTGCCGCCGCCTTTGTTGCACGCAGACAACCCTGCCGCAATCGCGGCAAGCAGGCATATTGCGGCAATTATCGCAATAAGTTTGGAAAATCTGTTTTTAATGCAACTTACTTTCATACCTTTATTTCAGCCGAGCGCGATTTGCGCCACAACGCGTTTTTTTATCTTGTTCTGCCGTTTTGATTTACAGGTTATCACTCTCTGTTGCCCGTGTTTCGTTTTTGTCGCGGGCTGTCTTTTCTGTTCGCTTTGTTATATTTCGCATTTCGGATTTTCAATTTCGGGCATAATTTTCCGTATTGCGCATTCCCGGTTCCCCGTTACCGCCGCGCGCCGCGATTGAGAACGGCGGTTTCGCCCGGCTAAGGCAACTTGCGGTCATTGTCTTTTCATATTATACCCTTTCTTATATCTTAACGCAAACGGCATTATGCAATACGCCGCCGTAAACACCGCTCCCACAGCAAACGCCGTGCCGACGTCATACATAAACGTGAAGTACAAACCGAACAGTCTGAGCGCGTTTATAAGAAGCGCGGTGAACAGTACCGAAGACGCAACGGCTATCGCGAACGCTATAACCGCAACCATAACGTGCTGAATAATCTCGGTGCGCAGCAGCATATTTTTGGACATACCGGCAAGCAGCAGCGTTTCGCGTTCTCTCTCTGCCGATATTCTTCCCGATATTACGGACGCGCACGCCGCGCCGAATATAAACAGCGATACCACAACCGCGAGCACGCCTATCAAATCGAACACCGATTGCAGCGATGAGCTTTCCCACCGATATGCTTCCAACACGTCCACGACGTAATAATTCTTTTCGGCGAACTTGGATTTAAGCGCACCGATTGCGGCGTCTATATTGCCGTCAGCAACGCAGAGCACCGTGTCGGGCTTTAATCCCAAGCCGTTATCCAGCGCGCTTCTTGATGCAATAATATAATTTCCGCCGAATAATTGGCTCGCCACAAACCCGGCGACGGTATAATCGCACTGATTGCCGTCCGCAAAAACAGATACTTTATCGCCCGTATTTATGCCGTAAAGTTCGTGAAGCGCAATGTCAAGCACTACGGCATTGTCTCCCGACAGCAGACTGCGCTTGATTTCATCACGCGGAGTCACATAGTCGAAATCGACCATATCTATCAAATCTTCCGAACCGAACACATTCAGCGTTTTATCGGTTTTCCCCTTATCGGCGTTAAGCACAACGTCGGCGGTTCTCCACACAAGCTTTGTCGCGCCGTTTATCCCGTCCGTCCTGAATTCGGAAACATCCGCGTCCGACGGCACGTTGGATACGAAAATCATATTGTCGAACTCGGAAATATAAGCGTTGAATACGCTTGTCGTCAACTGCCAAGCCATAAACAGCAATATGCTTATTGTCATACCCGCCGTAAGCATAACCGCCGAGCGCGAAAACCGCTTCTCGCGAATAACCGAAACCGCGGCGTAGCCGACAACAGCGGATGGAGATTTTTTTATCGCGCGCGCTCCCAAACCGAGCGCGGAACCCACGCATACGCAAAGGGTGAACATCGCAAGCGCGAGATTGACTGCGGACATTGCGCCTTTAAGCCCCGACAGCGTAAATTCGAGCACGACGCAAACGGTTGTGGCAAGCAATGCCGCAAGCGGAAGGGCAACTCGCGCAACAGTCCTTTTTTCGGTTGCGAGCTGATTTTCTCTTACGCTGTCTCCGAACGCTTTGACGAGAGGTATCATACCTGCCGCCACAGTAATTGCCGCGCCGAGCACCGCCGCGCCTATGAGTTTTGCCGCGCTTACCGAGAAGGAGAATACTGCCCCCAAAGTCAGCTTTATGAGCGCGTAAAATACTCCGCTTGCAAGCGCGAGTCCTATAATCGCACCCAAGACGGCAAGTATGGCGTTTTCAATGACAAACACCCCGAAAATCTGCTTTCTCGACGCGCCGACAACGCTCAGCTTGGAAATATAGTTTACTCTGTCGCGGCTGCCGATCATAAACAGCATAATGACGGACGCAAGCGCGAGGAATACTACCGCCGCCCCCGAAATCACGATAGGCGCGGTAAGTCCGTTGACCTGTTCTTGTATGTATGAATCGTCTTTCGACGGCTCTACCAACATATTTTCGTATTCGGGTATTTGTTTTATTTGTCCGATAATGGCGTTTATATCCGCGCCCGTTTCGGCTTTAATGTAAATTTCGTTATACACGCGCGCTTGAAAGCCGTCCAAAAACGAGGATACCTGTTTCACCCCTCCGATAATGACAAAGGGACTGTCGTCAAGAAAATATCCGTTGTTTTCGGCAATTACGCCGACGTAAAAGTGCACCATATTGCCCGAATCTCCCAGCGAAAGCCTTATTTCGTCGTCCACGGACAACCCGTAATGCTTTGCCGCCGCTTCCGACACCGCTACCCTGTCAGCGCTGAAATTCTGACTGCCCTCTTTGATATACCCCAAATCGCCGTCCACGACTTCTATCTTGTTTAGCAAGTCTATCTTTGCGCTGTCGAAACCTCGCACCCTGACGTATTCGCCGTTGTAAAGCGCGTACAGTGAAAGCACGGGAGAATAAAATTCAACGCCCTCGACATGTTCAAGCTTATCGCCTATTATACGGTCGCTGTCGCTGTCGTACGTCACGATAACGTCGCTGTTGCCGGCGTCTGCCGTTTCCACGCCAAGAATATACGAGTATACGGCGTCGCTGACGGACAGCATAGAGAATATCATTGCCACAGCCACGGCAACGGCAAACACCGTTGCACACGCGCGCAACGGTTTTGACGTGATATTCCTGAGTGCCAGCTTAAAAATCATAAATCGGTGGCTCTGACTACTCCGTCCTCCATAAGAACGGCTCTGCTTGCGTAAGCGGCGTGCGCCGCCGAGTGAGTGACCATTACAAGCGCGACGCCCTTGTCCTCGTTAATACTCCGTAAAAGCTCCATAACCTGCCTGCCGCGCTCCTTATCGAGACTGCCGGTAGGTTCGTCGAGGAAGATTATTTCGGGCGACGTAACCAATGCGCGCGCAATCGCAACGCGCTGCTGCTCGCCGCCGCTCAACTCCTTCGGAAAATTTTTCAATCTGTCCGAAATGCCCAGATATTCCGCAATTTCCGCGATTTTCGGCTCCGCGTCCTTCTTTTTTACGCCGCCGAGCGACAGCGGAAGCATAATGTTTTCCATCGCGGTAAGGTTGGGGACAAGATTGTCAAATTGATAAACAAACGAAAACCGCGTCCGCCTTAACGCCGCGAGTTCGTCGTCTTTAAGCGACGACAGCGACTTGCCGAACATCTCCACGTCGCCATCCGTCGGCTTATCTATGCCTGCGAGTATATAGAGGAAGGTAGACTTACCCGAACCGGACTCGCCTACTATCGCCACAAACTCGCCTGCGCCGAGCTGAAAATCGATGCCGCGGAGCACGTCCGTCACGACTTCGCCAGTGCCGAAGGATTTTTTTATCGAATGCGCATTCAAAACGATATTTTCCATAGTTACCTCGATAAAATTATACCATAAGCAACGCCGCCGCTCAATAGCTAACCCGAATGTAATATACATTAAACGAAAATATGTGGACAATTTGCAAAAAGTCGGCGCAAAATCGCGCGTTTGTACGCATACGTTACTTAAACGTGCACCCGCAATAAGTCTGTCGGTAGACGCCGAGCCGTTTGCTCAACTGTACCGAGCGCAAAAACCCGTCCTCTTTCTTAAAATCGGAGGATAAATATTCCACACCGTACTCCTCTGCGATGCGCGCCCCGTCGGCATTTATCAACGGCGCGTTTTTATGCGGACTTACGGTAAGCGTCGTAGCAAAACAATCGTAAACGTCGGCATTGACTTTAAGATAACGCGCGGTGCCTTCGAGGCGCAAATCTATGCACTTCACGCAACGCGCACCGCCCTCGGGCGCACTTTCAAGCCCTTTTACCTCGGCAAAATAAAGTTCTTGACCGAAATCCGGCACAATAAGTTTGAAATTTTTGCAGCCGTCATATTCGCCGACAAGCCGTTTTATCGCGTCCAACCGCTTTTCCCACTCAGCCTCGGGCATTATATTTGGATTATAATAAAACAAAGTGACGTCGAACGCATCCTTGATTTTATCTACAACGCCGCAAAGACAGGGCGCGCAGCAGACGTGAAGAAGCAGGCGGGTTTTAACGCCCGTCGCGAGATATTCTCGGATTGCTCCGTCTATACCGCACGCTTCGCTTGATTTCATATCGGTATTATAACATATTTTCCTCAATTTAACAAACCGCAGACTACGTCGGTCGCGTCAAGTTTCTCGGCGTGAAATCAATAACTTTTGTTTTCTTAATCAATACCGTTATATTCCGCATCTTTACCGTCCGACTCAACGCCGTATAACCGTCTGAAGTTTTCTTATCGGAAGTTGCTATGTTTTAGCCGCCTATTTCACCTTTCGGATTATTTTCTCTGCTATTAAGCGCTTGCAAATTAAATGCTCCCGAAAGTGTTTTCCGACCGTATGTCTTCTAAATGCAACGGGTTCTGCCAACGCAGAACCCGTATTTGATTGTACCTGTCTGTTGCGCCCATGGTTTACGCTCGCATAAACTATCGGCTCAACTTTCCTTAATAATTCATACTCCCCGGTGACGGACTGTTCCCGTCGCGCCGAATGCTTTACGCCTTTTTCCTGCGTCTGACTGCGGCAACGATAATCACCACAACAAGCACCGCCGCAAGCGTGCAGCCGACCGAGATAGCCGCAATCTGCCATACGGGAGTCGTTTCGGGAATATAACCCGTGAAAATCAGGTTGTCGACGTAATCGGTTTCGTATACGAGGTACCCGTCCTGAACCGAGTAATTAGTCAATTCCTTCAACGTGCCGTCCTTAGCGACCGCATATACGGTAATTCCGTTGAGTGCGCCCATGCCGTCGGGAATGGCAATCTTCATCTGAACGGTACCCGTGGCGTTTGTGGGTTTGCCGTTCTGCAACAGTTTGACCTCCACGATGCCCATAACGTCCTTATCGCCGATTTCGGTGCGCTGAGTGATGGTATTCCAATAAGCATTGTCGTACGCGATGCCGCTGTTGCGTGGCATTTCGCGATAAGTTATGCCGTCCCAGAGGACGAGGTCGCCGTCGGGATCGGATACCGAAGCGGAGTCGTCGTCGGAAGTCAACACCTTTGCGCCTACCGTTACCTCGCCCTTTGCTAACTTGGCTGTTTCGGTCGTGAAGGTAAAGTTGCTTGCCTTCTTGCCGTCGGAGGACACAAACTCTATGCGATAGTTATATTTGCCCACGCTTTCGATTTTGTCGATGATATTCGTCTGCCCGTCATAGCTGTTAAGACGTGTGAACACGGTCTTAATCTGCGGCAGATCGGCATCGGTGAAACCGAGCGCAAGCGCTTCTTTACTCGCCTTTATGCTTGCTTCGATGCTCGTAATGCCCTCGTCGGTCAATTCAAGCTTTGTGTTGCCGACGGTAAGGTCGACGGTCGCGGGCATAATCACGCAGGACACGCGCGCCGTTTCGCTTACAAAATTACTGCCGTTAGGTGCGGTATAAATGATTTCTACCGCGTATTCGCCTGCGTCGACCAACTTGACGTCGTCGTCGAGATACGTCCAACCGCCGGCCGTCTTTTGCAGATATTTGATGCTGATTGCGCCTTCTTGCTCTTTGACCTCGGCGGCAAACGACGGATTGTTGAAGCGAATATCGTCAAATGTGAAGGAATAACCCTCTGCGTCTTTCGTGTACTGCAACGTAGTATTTTCGCCGCCCATACCGAGAGTCGCCTTTGTGACGTCCATATAAATCCAGCTGTTTCCGTCAGGATTGCTGTTATAGGTCATATAATCGTATTCTCCCGCCTTGCGGTCGACGGTGAACGACATTCTGTAATAACCCACGGTCTTGATGTCGTCGACTTTCTCCCATTTATCCTCGGTGCCCTTATCTTCATCTGCCAATTCGGTACGCTTCTCGTAAGTGAAGCCGACGGTATCGGTGGGATACACGCCCGAGATTATCGCATATTTGCCGGTATCTTCGCCGTCATAAGTATGCTCGACGCTATCATTGTGCAGAATGTTTTTGATTGTGGGTTTGACAACCGTCAGTATGCCGTCCTTTGCCGCGAGCAACGCCTGCACCTCTTCGTCGGAGTTGACGTTGTCAACGTCGTTTGCGGCTACCAACGCTCCGTTTGCAGGCGCGGGCTTGACGTTGTAGAGCAGCTCAACCGTATAGTTTGCGAGCGTCACTCCCGTGATGTCCGCGATATACGCATAGAAACTGCCCCCTTCGAGTTCTTCCGAGGGAATAAGTCCGTCGAAACCGACTTCGGTTACCGTCCAGCCGCCGTCTGCGGATTTATCCATTCTCACAAGCTTGTAAGTCGGCTTTACGTTGAACAGATTGATATTTTCGCCGTTAACGAAACCGCTGTACTGCAACACTATGCCGAGTTTGGACAAATCGCCTTCGAAATACTCGACGGTATATTCGTTATCCACCCAAACTCTGAGAGTTGTCGGAACGACGGTAAGAATTGCGTCGGCGGTTACGGACACGAACTTCCAGTTGGAGGCACTGCCGCCCTGCATCTCAATCGGGAACGTCTTGCCGACGGTGCTGTAATTGCTGTATCCGATGGCTTTGCCGATGGGATAAGTAAATTCGCCGAACAGCTTGACGTAAAGCGCATTAAGCAACGCCGCTTCCGTCGGGCGGTTGTCCTTATTGTAAGTCGAATTTACGCTCATCGCATTGTTTGCGGAGTCAAAATCGTAATATGCCGCAACTCTGCTTTGGTCTTTCCCGAAGCCGAACGTATCGAGATAATCTCTTACGGTCATATACGAGCCGAGCTCGCCGTCCGCGCCTGTCACAACCTTGATTTCTCTCGCGCTGTCTGCAAGTCCCTTATACGCATAAGTCAAAGTGCCGTAACTGTTCTTCGTCGTACCGTACGGCACGCTTTCGCCCTTAATGGTCACGTCAATCTGCGCGGCGTTGATTCTGCCCGTAAGATAGCTTTGCGCTCCTTCGATGTTATAGTTATCCGCAACGGAGTTTACGCCTACCTCAGGCGGAGTGATTGTAAAGATAACGCGTCTGTTGCCGACCTGCGTGTCTTCGAACACGGCATTGACGGAATCCGCGGTTATAATATCGTTGATGTTATCGCCTGCGGCAAGACCGCTCTTTACGGTTATCGCATAGTCCGTACCCAACACGCCGTAGAACTTCTCGGTGCTGTCGTAGCCCTTCGTAAACGCGTCGGCTTTGAGTTTGGTAACTTCGAGTTTGATGTTTCTGCGCTCGATTTTGCCTACCGCATACGCGTAGTAATTGACGGACGTATCGAACTCATTTGCCGTCAACGACTCGTGCGGGAACTCCTCGCTCAACGCGTAAACGTATTCGCTATTGTAATAATAGAGACCGAGCACGTAGTCGCCGTACGCGTCCGTCAACTCGTCGTCCGTCACGTAATAAGACGACTCAGGCAGGTTGAGCTCATAGTTAATGATGTTGTCCGCGCTTTCGTTTCTGATGGTCAGACCGAACAAAGTGGCTTCTTTCGCGGTAACTTCGCCGTTTTCGTCGTACGCGACGTTCTTATCGACGTAATTGACCTGCTGTGCCGCCAGCGTATGAGCCTTTTCCTGTCCGCGGATAAACGAACCGTCCTTATATTCGACGTCCTTTATGGGGTTGGTGATTTTGACGTCTACGGACGGAGTGCCGTCATACGTTTTGGAATTGACGCTCGCGCCTGTGATTTCGACCTGACGTTTCGTTATGGTGCCCTTTCCTACTATATCCAGCAAAGTACGTTTGAAATCATAGTTTGCCGCAAAGTCGGAATAAGGAGTACCGTCGCCGAGCGTAACGGCTGTGACGTTTTCTGCGTTGACGACTTCGCTTATTCTCAGCGACACGTCTTTATTCTCGGCCGCGTTTGCACTGCCCTTGTATTTGCCTTCCAACTTGACGTTGATTCTGGCAATGTCCTGTTCGGGAATGCCGAGCAAGTCCACTTTGAGTTCGGCGTTTGCGGTGGTGGTGCCGTCATATTGTTTGGACAGAGTTTCCTCTTTGACAATATCGTTGCGTTCTATATCTATCACGAAACGGTTGAGCGGCGCGATTGCGGCAATGCTGTAAGTCGCAACGCCTGTTTCTATGCCGCCGATATGCAAGCCGTCCTGTCCTTTGCCCGTAAACAGCGCATAGTTTGAGAAAATTGTATTATCCTCACATTGCAATAACAGACCTTCGATTAAAATATCGTGCAGCGCAACGTTTCCGTCCTCGTCGAACACGACGTAGGGGAACACCACTCCGTCCTTGGAATATTTGATGACAAGTTTGTCAAGGTCAACGGAAATCCGGTCGAGTTCCGCCTTCAACTCATCGTTCACCTTGCCGTCTGCGGTAACGGTGCCGCCCACGGTAATATCGTTATCCGTGCCGCCGCTGATATATGCATTCTCACTGCCGTCGTACGCGTTATTCTCGTCAAACTGCATATCGGGCATAAGCATAGCCTTGGTTATGTTGACTTTAAGCTCGGTAGTGATGTCGTCAAGCGATATCGAATAGTTTGCATTTTCGGACTGAACGGCGGATATTGTAACTGCCTTATCGTTTCCGACGTTCTTATCGTTCGCATTTGCGGTGAATATAAGATTGACCGTGTCGCCGCTTACGACAAAGCCGTCTTTGAACGAGTAAAGAATATCGATAACGTCTGTCGCGTTATACGCTCTGTCCGCCGCCGCAAATTCATTGAAGCTGTCTTTCGTTATGACTTTTTGTTCAATCTTGGCGCCGAGGTTGGTTATTCTGACTCTGTAACCGCCGTCTTCCGGTGTTACTGTGATGTCGGCATCGTCGCTTTCCAAATGTGCGCTTGCGGTGTCGAGCTCGAAGAACAGTTCAACGTACGAAATTGTCGTAGAGAGAATTGCGTCCTTGACGTCTGCAAACGCTTTGAGCACTTTGAGTTGTTCCGCAAGGTTTGCAATATCGGAGCCGGGCGCAATGCTTATGCCGTTTGCAAACGAAGTATTGCCGTCGTAAACCTTGCTTGCGATAAAGTCGCTCTTTTCCAACTTGCCGTTAGTGAACTCCCAAATCTGAATATTGGTGGTGCCGTCGGGAAGCTTGTAGATAGTGACGGAAGCCGCTGTGCTTTCGCCGTTTACCGTAAGCGTATAGTTGATTGCATCATTTTTCGTATCGATATAAATAAGCTCAAAGTTCGTAAACGTAATACTTCTGTCGCCGACTTCCACACTGTCGTATGCGGCGTTCGCCGTAAGTTTGACGGGGTCGTTATTGACGATGCCCGTGAGGCGCGCAATTAACTCGGTATCTTTATAATACACGTCGGTTTTGCCGTCATAGTACTTGCTCTTGCCGATGAAATCGCCCGTCTTCACGTCAATCGTACGGGGAGTAATGAAGCAGTACGCCGTCTTGGTAACAGTCTCGTTTACAGTCACGGTATAGTTTGCTTCGTTGGAGCGGAAAGTCTTAAACACGCTTGCGGCATAATAATCGCCGCTGCCGTCGTTGACCGCGCCGCTGCCGTCGACAGTAACCGTATCGTACTGATTGCTCCAACGCAGGAACTTGCCGTCCTTATTGAACACGGCACGTGCGAACTGACCTTCCACCTTCGCCGCCGCGTCGCCCACGACGTTCATATTATACTTTTCGGGGGTGACATTATCGTCGAACTTGGCGGTGAAGCCGATTGTAGGCATATTGCCGTAAACCGTAGACACTTTAAGTTCGGGACAGACCGTGATATTAAGCGGATTGATTGCAATCTGCACGGACACGTCACTGTCTATTACTTTAGTATTATTAATATACTTAAAAGTAATATTAACAATATATGTACCCATCTTGTCGAGTGCGGGAGCGTTAAGGGGCATTATCCATTCCGTTATGGTGAAATCGGAAAACTCGCCGTTGATAATCTCGAAATATTCTTCGAATTTTTCTGCGGTGTCGTCGATTTTGTTAAGGAACTCGATAATTGCGGCTTCGGTATTCTTCAAACCGAAATCGAACGCCAACGCCTGTTTGTTGGTGACGGTCACCTTGATTGCAAGCTTGATTTGATAAGAAGCCGTCGAGCCTGCCTGCTCGCCCTCTATCGTCACGTCGACGAACTCTCCCTTGCCGGGGGCGGTTACGCTGTAAGTCCAATAGACTTCCTCACCTTCGGTTTTTACTCCGTCCGCAAGTTTAAGCACACCGATATACTGCGCGTACGACGCGTCTTCCGCGCTGAGTTTATACGCGATATTGGCGTTTGCCGCGGCGGTTTCGAGGTCGCTCTCGGCTGCGATGACTTTATATTGTCCGTCGATTACGCTGACCTTAATCTGTTTATTGTTTATGGTAAGACCGATAACCGTTCCGTTCTCGTTCGTTACGTATCCGTCTTTCGTGTTCTTGAACTTGACGGTATAGTTTTCATTCAGGTCGAACAGCGAAGTATCGTCAAGGTAAGCATAAAGCGTGCCGCTTCCGTCCTCGCCGCTCTCGCGCATAATGACCTGTCTGCCGTTATAATACATCCATTTAGTGTAACTGTCATAATTCGCGCCGTTAAACACATCGGTCGACGTATCGCCGTACACAAACTGAGTTTCGTCTGCAGTGAAGTAGAAAGTCGGGTCAGCCTGCAACCATTGTTTCTCGCTTGCAACCGCTTGTATTTCGATTTCCTTGGGGACGATGCTGCACAGCGCGCCCTCGAACGAGAAATCGTAATAATCAGTCGCGACGCCGCTCCAATTCGCGGTAATGTTATATCTGCCTACGCCGGGTTGCTCGCCTGCGTCAAGCCCGAACTCTACGCTAATCGAGGCTGTAAGCCAATCGAGGCTTTCAAGCGACGAAATATTGCCGTAAGCCGGCGTGAAATCATAATTTGTCGTTCCGTACGGAAGCGTGGCGTTGTCAACGCCGATTGTCGCCTTGCGCTTGGTTATCTGATAATCGTTGTTATACGCCTCTGCCGCGTAATCGTCGTTTTCATAAGCGGAGCCGACGTATGTATCTTCAGCCGTGAAATCGGGGTGATAGCCGATATAAATGCCGAGTTTGAACTCGCCGGGCGCCCAAGGCACATCGGAAAGAACTTCGCCGCTCGCCTTATTCGAATATACGAACACGGGCGCGAAATTATCGCTGTCGCTCTTGTTGGAGTAAACGACGGGGACGTCGGGAGTTTTGCCCTGCGCCACGTACTGCACCGAAGTGTTGGTGACCGCGTAAGCGATTTGCTTACGGTATTTGAAAATAAAGTTGACGGGATTGACCGTTATATTGTCGCCGTCGCTGCCGCCGAGCGCGTACGCAACGTTGCCGTCCACGAGCACGGTCGCGCTTGCGGAGCCTGCCACCGCGTTTTCTACAATATCGCTGCTTTGCGCCGACACGTACATTCTGCGCTGAACGGTGTTGTTATAAAGCAGAGTGCGCGCGCCGCTTTGATCGAACGAGCCGTCGCTCTCTCCGAAATACATCGTAATTCTGTACGGCAGAATATTGCTTACGTCGTAACTGCCTTCGAGCGTAACCTTCTGACCGCGCTTGACCGTGGATACGGCATTGCCCGCTTCGTCCACGACTCTGAACGTGTTATCTTCGATAAGCTGATTGCCTGCAAATGCGCCGTGGTCGACAATCGCGCTTACGCTGTAATTGTTTGCGTCGACGAGGATATGATAAATATTAAGTCCGCTGAGGTTGCCCGCCTGGTCCTCTGCCCAAACGTAGAACACCCTCGCGCCCGCGCCGAAAGTTTTGCTGTCGAATGCCGACGGGAACTGCGACGCATTGTCCGCGTTCTCGAAGCCGCTGCCCGCAATTACGCCGTAGTCGCTGAAATACGTCTTCAAATCGTCATTCAACGCGCCGTTTGCAAAATCGGTTTCAAAAGCCGTATTCGCGCCGCCCGCCAAATAACCGAAGTACGCCTTTATGGCACTGCCGTAAAGCCACAGCTTTTCGTCCTCGCCCGTGAGATAAAGCGTCGGGTTGAACGACCAGCCGTTGACGTACCAATTTCTGCTTGCAACGGGATACTCGCCCGACACCCAACCGTTTTTCATACCGTATTCTTCACCGAGAATGGCGTCCACGTTATTAGGGGTGTTGGCGTCAAGTTTTACGCACACGGCACTCTGCTTGACCGTGCCCGAGCCGCTTTGATCAAGCCACTCGCCGTTGACGTAAGAAGACGGATACGGGTGATCCCACTCGTTGCTCGCATACGCGGTGAACGGCGTGGAAAAGTCGAATTCCACGTACTTATCGTTCACCTTTTCGCTGCTGCCGAAAGTGAGCGTAACCATGGTTTCCAGCTGATTGAGTTTTACGTTGGTGTAATAACCTTCGATATTCAGCTCATTTGCGCTTATTATACCGTCCGTCTTAATCGTGCCCGAGCCCGTATCGTCGTAACCTATGATTGTGACGTAACCGCCTTCGGAGTCATAACCGATATGGAGCACGAATTCGGTTTCGTTATCGCCGTAAACGAGGTTGAAATGAAGCATATTGCCCGAAATATTCCAACTGTCGAACTTAAGCGTGACTTTCGCCAAACCGTCGGTTATCCATTTAAGACCGTTCTGGGCAGCGGTTATCTCCTGTGTGCCCGTACTCGAACCGACGCTTACGGAATAAGTCGGCTCCTCATAGTCGGCTTTGACAAGATAAGTCACCGTCTGCGACGAAATATTTCCTGCCAAGTCGATTATGTAGAACACAAAGCGGTAATATCCGGGACCTTGCGCGCCCGTGCCGTTGGCAGGTTCTACGCCGTTGTTCGTAAGTCCCGTAAGATAGTTGAAATTGAAACTCAGGTTTTTGTTTATCGCATAAGGCGTCTTGGTAAGCAGCTCATCGCGAGAGAGCCTGTTGGGGTTTGCGCCCAACGCCGCGCTCAGAGTATCATATCTGTATGCGGCGTAATACCACATATAAGGAGAATAGTTCGCATTGCCATCCTCAATGGGAGTGTCGTTGTTTAAGGTAAACGCAAAGTTTTCGTTGAGTATCCAGGAAAGTTGTTTGAACAAATCGGGGTTACTCGCCACGTCCGCGCTGTATTTTATGATATTGTTTTCGGAAACGTCGATGTCGGGCATCTCATTCGTCGCCGCAGTATCTATGCCCTTCACCTTCACGTTTATGCTGTTTGTTCCGCTGCCGTAATCTTTAACGGCAACCGATATGCCGTCCTCGGCGTTATTTATAAAGTATATGTCTACTTTAACTCTTGCCCTGTTTGTCTTGGTCACCTGAGCATAAGCCACGACGACGTCGTCGACTTTTACGGGACTGACGTCCGACGTCCCCGAAACTTCCCAAAGGTTGAACGTAACGCCGCCTGCGCCCGTATCGCCGCCTGCGCCCGTATCGCCCACGGTTAAGGTACTGAGACCTGACGCATACCAAACGTTAACGCTGTCGCCCTCCGTTGCTCCTTCGCTTGCGTATGAATAATCGTAATAATCGAGAAACTCGACCATTGCGTGTTTGTAATAACCTTGATTGTTTACAGGAACTTGCCCGATAGGACTGCCTATGTAAGATTTAAGATTTATGCCGCTTTTATCGACAATGTCAAACGCTCCGTTAAATGCGTTTGCCTTAGCCGCCGCGTCATAAGAAGCGTTTCCGCCATTAAATTGCTCTAAATTCTTATATCCCTCCGCGTTTTTGACAGCACCTTGCGAATCAACTCCGCTTATGTCAGGTCTTGCGCCGTCATTTATGGATGTATTAACATTGTCTGCCGATGTATTAAGCAAAATAGTATAGTGTATTCTGATGTTGCTTACATAAATATGTTGCGCCCTATTCGGATTTGAATTATAAATATTTCCAGCAATCTGGCCTCCAACATATAAATTAAATCCCATTGCAAGATACTGAGTAGTTGCATCAAGCGTAATTTCTGGCGTTGACTGATTATACCTATAAGACGGAGGGTTGCTATCATCAGAATGTTCTTTCATCCCTATATCAAGACCGCCGCTATAATAGTCGTTGTTACGCGCCGCCTCCGTACTTGCACGCAATGGAACCGAATTCGGCACAAGACCGATTTGCATATCACCGTTACCTGAATTAAAGGACCATGCCCAATAACATTCGCCTTGTCTCCTGAAATCGAGCTCCATTCTTGCCTTAACGACAATATTTGTGTTGGCAAGAAGTCTTTTAACAAAATCACTCACCTTATAGTTTACGACAGAATAAATATCGGTATCTTTATTGACAAAATCGGTAAAACCAAAGTGAACTATACCATTACCGTTTGCCGAATTATCCCTTGCACTCGGTTCATCTTCAGTATTAGGATTAAAATCTTTGCTCGGGTCTATAATAGCCGTATTTGTTGCAGCTGGTTTATAAGTGGATATGTTTGAGCTTGTAAAAGGAGTATTGCTAAGACTTTCCGTAAAACTCCATTTATAGCTATCTTTATTGTTGCCCGGAAAATTAAAATCATTACAATCCAACTCGCCGTTATTTCCCAACACCGGTTGAATTCCGAAAGTCTCTTCCTCATCCGCCGCATACGCCGTATCGGAAATGTTAAAATCACCGCTTAAAGAAATGCCGAGCGTCAGTGCCACGCACAGCAGCATCAACGCAAATTTGGCAAAAGTGCCCAGAACGGTTGATTTACCCATCTTAAATCTCTTTCCCATAATTTTCACCTCTATTCGGTTTGCCCCTTCGTAGTTACCCTTGCCGAATCCCTCATTCGGCTCACCTCCGCGTATATAACCGACTCTTTCGCCTATATACGCGCGTAACGCGATGCGCACGGGCGTGTGTATAGCAATACACATTATTATATTAAGCCATTCCCTCCCCGATGTCAATATTTTATTTTCCGCCGCAATCTGTTTTTAAGTTTCCTAAAACAACTCTTTATCAACCCATCTCTTTCCCCTCTCATAAACGCGTGAGGCGGACCATATGTTTATATATGCTGAACGTAATCAGAGTGACCTTTCTCTATATCGGGACGTCGATTGGCGCGGGCTTTGCCTCCGGCAGAGAAATTGCCCTGTTTTTCGGCAATCTAACCCCGTTTAACGTGGCAATATCCGCGCTGTTTATGGGCGCGCTCGTCGTGCTTTTTCTCACTGCCGGCAAGCTGTCCTCCGTGCCCGATAACAGTCTGATTTCAACGGGCATTTCGCTGTCGGCGTTCATATCCTCCACCGCTATGCTCGCAGGAAGCGAAACCGTAATTTACTCGCTTACGGGCGTGCCTATGACGGGACTGATTATGGGCGTCGCCGCCGCGGCAATAGTCGTGAAAGGCATAGATAAAATCAAAATGCTCAACACACTGCTCGTGCCGCTCATAATTGTGCAGATTATACTGCTGTTCTTAAAAGTACCCTCTCCCGTGCCTGCCGAAGGGTTTTCGCTGATTACTCCCCTTATGTACAGCGGTCTTGACGTTCTGCTCGGCGGCGTGGTGATGGCGCGCGAGGGCAAGGCAATGACTTACAAACAGATTGCCGCAACGGGCGTTTTGTGCGCGCTTGTCATAGGCGGCATTTTGTATATGTTGCAGACGGTTGTGCTGGCAGACGCTCTTTCCTCCCCTATGCCCGTGCTCGCCGTCGCCGAAGCTTACGGTATGCAATGGGCAAGCGGCATTCTGATTGCGGCGGCAATTTTCACCACTATGGTGTCCTCTTTGGACGTGGTTGTGGACTTTTACGTCAGGCGCGCGTGCGTGCACTCGGTACATACTGTGTCCGCGCGCGATAAAAAGCCGTTTAACCGCAAGCTTTATCGCATTTTCTGCGCGTTCACCAACCCCAAAAACAAGGCTCTGATTGCCTTTACCTGTTTGCTTGCCGCCTATCCGCTCAGCTTTATCGGCTTCGAATTGATTGTCGACGCCTGCTACCCGTTCATCTCCGTCTGCGGAATAGCGTTCACCCTCCTCTTAATCATAAAAACCGCCGCAAAATGTATCTCTCGCAAACAACAAAAGCCCCTAAATAGGCACGAAAAGCTAATAAACAGTTTAACGAAAACTTTGAGCGTGCGCAAAAGGCGACGGCAGTTAGTGTTGCGCAGTAAAGCATAAACGGAGAGCGTAGGTTTGTTGTCGGGGCGACGCCCCGACGAATAGGACTTGCGCGGTTGATACTCTGTACAAGGGAGGGCAAAAATTTTGTTCGTACCTTTTGCCCGACCGAGTGACATAATTAGGAACGTCGCCCCGCCGCGCAATCCGCGAAGCCCCCTACGAGGGGGTTGGGGGTGGACTTACGCATTAAGGGTTATTATACAAGCACTCTGCACATTAAAAACCGCCCCGATACAGGACGGCATAGCTTGATAATATACTTTTATCCTTACTTATTATCCTTGTTGAACATATCCTCAAAAGGAGATTTTCTGCTGTCGTCCTCCTCGTCCAAACCTTTCAAATAACGGTAAAACGGGTCTTCGGAAAAGTCCTGCTGCATATCGAAATCGCCGCCCAATTCCTCTATGGCGTTGCGTATCTCCATAAATTCGTTATAGCCGAGTTCATACTCCTCCGCAAACGATTTGAGAACCCCGATTGCCGCTTCGTCGCCGTACGAGCCGAGAAGACGCGCAAACAACGCGACGTCCTCGCCTTTGTACAGATAGCTCACCAAGCCCATATATACGCCCTTATTGCCCTTGTATTGCGCGAGCACCTCCATAAGCATCTTGCCCGTGTCGCCTTCCAGCGAATACAGCCTTTCAAGCATATCGTCCACTATTTCGTCGCACTCCTCCGACAGATATTCGTACGCTTCCAATCGACGCGCGTACTCCTCGCTCTCGTCGAGCATCAGCGACAGCATTTCGAGCATTTCTTCCTTGGTCTTACTTTTCTCCATTCTTTTCTCCGAAAATAATTTCGTAATATTTATTGAACGTGCGCGCGCTGATGTCATAGCGTTCGAGCGTGTATTCCTTGGGGTCCTCCTCTTCGTATGTCTTTACCAAAAGCACTCCCACAAGCGTTTTGAAACTGCGCATTGCGGCAATATCCGCTTTGTGCAGCCCGTCGCGCATCACGGCTTTTCCGTCCGCGCCGAGATTGACTATTCCGTTTACGATTTCCGTCAGCCTCTGCAAAAAGTAGTTGGGCTCCTCGTCGGCATATATTATGTCTGTGATTGCGCACTCCGTCGCGTCGCGCAGTTTCGACGGCATCACCGCGTATGCGTCGGGCATCTCCAACTCAATGTGCTTGAACCTGTCCTGCGCCACAACGTAAAAGTCCGCCGCCGAGCCGCCGCACACTTCCACCAGCGCGCATACGAGCCTCGATACCGTTATAAAACCGAGCCCCGGAATTATAAGCATATCGCGCAAAAACTTTTCCGCCTTTCTGCCGCCCGCCGCCGCCATTTTATTTATCAGCACGCCCGATAATTCGTCTATATTTTCCGCAATAGCCCAGCGCATCAGTTCAAACAACTCGTCGTCGTTTTCTATGGCCGCCTCAAAAGTCGCGCCGTTCATTCGCTCATAATAGTCTTTGATAAGACGCTTTCTGCCCATTCGTTCGGAATAAGGCAGCGCGTCCGCGGTTGCGACGGCATACTCCACCCGCTTGGGATTTTTCGCGTAAAGCGTCAGATAATAATCGGCGGAACAAAACTCGCGGTAAAGCGATTTCATACGATACAGCGTGCGTCTCGCCTCCGCTTTCATTCCGAGGTTGTACTGCGCTTGACTGCACCAAAGCATAACATTAGGCATCAATTTGACCTTGTCAAGCAGCTTTTCCGTATATTTAAGCACCGCTTCGTGCATTTCGCAACTTAAAAACACGGGCAGCACGGCAAATATTTCTTCCGCTTTTTCGTATTCCCTGTCAAGCAGTTTTTCGGCGGTGACGCGCGCCTCATCCATTCTCTCCTCCATAATGTAGACGGTGGCAAGCGCACACCTCACCGAAAGCACGTCTTTGCGCCATAATATGGAGTTGGCGGCATAAATCGCTCCGTCGAAATCGTTGCGCAAAATGTACGTCATCACTTCGAGATGATTGGCTTCGTCCGAATAAGGAGCGTCGTCGGGAACGGCTCTCACAATCGCCGCCGCTTTGTCAAACTTTCTCTCCGCCAAAAGCCGATATGCGTTCATCAACGCCGCCGCGCCGTGTTCCATCGGTCCCGAAAAGTTGTCTCCGAGCGCCGCCTTAACCGCTTTTACGTCCGCGTCTTCCTCCACGCCTATCTCAACGTCGTCGCCGAAGTCGCGCAGATAATAATACGCCGCGTCCTTATCGCCCATTTGAAGAAAATTAAAACCCAACGAGCCCCACAGTATATCGTCCGTGGTTTCGTCGGGTTCCAAAGCAAGCGCCCTGTATATCATTACGTTGGACATATGGTATTCGCCGATGTCCGAATAAACGGAAGCGCGCATTATATGCGCGTCGAAATATCTCTCGTCCAAAGCTATCGCCTGGTCGAGATAACTTATCGCTTTCTCCCTCTTGCCCTCGTCAACCGCCTTCTTGGCAAGCCGAAAGAAATCTTCCTTGGAGTTTTGAAAGGAAATGATTTCAGCCATCACTTAATCACTTCTTTTTCTTCTTTTTGGGGTTTTGATATTGTTGCTTTACGGGCTTCTTTTTCTTGGGAGCGGCATTATTCGCAGCCGTATAATCGGTCTTGACCTTAGCCTTTTGCTCCTGCGCGGCGATTTTAGCCTCCGCGTGCTTCAAAACGGTGCATTTCGTCATTGCGCGGTTTGCCATTGCAACCCACATCAACGCCCAGAATATGAAGCCGATAAGCGCCATAAGTATGCAGATGAGTATCGCAATGATATTGTTGGCAATGAGCAGAAGAAGCGGCGCCGCCGACAGTATGCCCGTAAGTATGACCATCACGGGACAGTTTGCGATGATGACGAGCGAGTTCTTGAACGCGTCCTTTAAGGACAGCTCGTAGACGGGTATCAGCGCAAGCATATTCATAGGCACAAGTAACAGAGGCGCGCCGAAGATAAACGTGAGTATCACCGCCGCCCAGGCTCCCGCGCCGGGTGCGCCCAACGCCTGTTCTCTCAGAAAATACAAAAGCGACGTGCCCATAGCAAGCGCAATCAGTATGCCGACCGTGCCAACAATGAGAAATTTCCACCAATATTTGCCCACGCCCATAAAGAACGTGCGGGTTATGCGTTTGTAATAGTCCTGATGATAGCTGCGTTTCGCGACGTAAAACAGACCGCCCATACCGATTAAGGCTATTATTCCGCCCCCTGCAAGCATGCACAAAAGCGGTTCTCTGACGTCCCACATAAGCCGCGACACCGCAACCGCAAGGCTGTCGCCCGAGCCGCCCAACGCGACGCCTATGTCGCCCATAAAGTAATATTCGCCTCCGAGAACGTAGTCCTCGAAATAAATTGACGCTACCGTGAGCGTAAGTATGAACGGCAAGGCAAACAGAATAAAGTACAGCCCTGCCTTAAAAAGCGTGGACAATTCGCCGCGGAAAACCGCCGCCGCGCGTCCGAAAAACGTGTCGGGATATTCCTTTTGAGGTCTTGCTTCCGCAAGTCCTGCGACAACTATCTTCTGAGGTTCTTCGGGTTCCGTTCTTACGGGTGCCTCCACAAAAAGCTTGGACAGCAAAAATTTGCGAGGTTTTCCGGCGCCTTTTGCCGGTTGAGCGTTCGCCATCTGAAACACTGCTCCTTTCAGTAATGCTGTCATTGTACACTAACACACAACAAATATCAAATAAATAGAATAAATTATAACAAAAAATATATCCTTGCCCCTATTTCGAAGAAATCTGTTTGTCAAGCGTTGACAATACGGGGCTTAGATGTTATTTTTTTACAATAAGGGGTGTCAGGAGGTAATATGAAAAAATTCAACATCGCAGTAGTCGGCGCAACCGGTATGGTCGGCAACAAATTCCTCGAAGTTCTTACGGAAAGACAGCTTCCCGTTGACAATTATTATCTGTTCGCTTCCAAACGCAGCGCGGGTAAAATCATAGATTTTATGGGCAAACCCCACGAGGTTATCGAGCTCAACGAAGAAAACGTAATGAACCTTGCGGGCAAAGTCGATTTCGCACTTTTCTCGGCAGGCGGCGGCACTTCCAGAGATTTCGCTCCCGTATTCGTAAAAGCGGGTGCGGTGGTCGTGGATAACAGCTCGCAGTGGAGAATGGACAAGGACGTTCCCCTCGTTGTGCCCGAAGTCAATCCCGAAGACGTAAAGTGGAATAAGGGTATCATCGCAAACCCCAACTGCTCCACCATTCAGGCAATGGTCGCGCTCAAACCTCTTTACGACAATTTCGGCATCAAGCGTATCGTTTATTCCACCTATCAGGCGGTATCGGGCGCGGGCGTCGCCGGTTTCAACGACCTGAAAAACGGCATAAACGGCGAAGCTCCCCAAAAGTTCCCCTATCCCATCGCTTTCAATATGCTCCCCCACATCGACGTCTTTATGGACAACGGTTACACCAAAGAGGAGTGGAAGATGATTGAGGAAACCAAGAAAATTCTGCACGACTCCGCTCTCAAAATCACCGCGACTACCGTTCGCGTCCCCGTATATCACGGACACAGCGAGTCCATCAACGTGGAGTTCAAAAAGCCCTGCACCAAGGAAGCCGTTTTCGACGCCTTCGAGAAGCAGGACGGCCTCGTCGTTATGGACGACGTCGCAAACAACGTATATCCCATGCCCATTCTCGCAGAAAACCGCGACGAAGTCTTTGTCGGTCGTATCCGCATTGACGAAAGCGTGGAAAGCGGCATAAATATGTGGGTGGTGGCAGACAACATCAGAAAGGGCGCGGCTACCAACGCCGTTCAGATTGTCGAACTGCTCATAAACAACGCTTTGGAGGCTTAACGCTATGATTTTCAAAGGCACGGCAACCGCGCTCATTACTCCGTTTACGGAAACGGGCGTGGACTTCGAGAGTTTCGATAAACTCTTAAACGACCAGATTGCAAACGGCGTCGACGCCGCGGTTGTGCTCGGTACAACGGGCGAACCGGCGACAATGAGCCTCGATGAAAAAAAGGCCGTCATTGAATTTGCCGTCAAAAAACTCAAAGGAATTATGCCCGTCATCGTGGGCACGGGTTCCAACTCCACTTCGGCGGCGATTGAAATGTCCAAACTTGCCGAAAGTATGGGCGCGGACGCGCTTTTGGTCGTCACCCCCTACTACAACAAGGCGACTCAGGACGGTCTTATCGCTCACTTCACCGCCATCGCAAACGCGACTTCTCTGCCCATAATATGCTATAACGTCCCCGGAAGAACGGGCGTCAACCTTCTGCCTGCTACCTTCTCAAAGCTCGCCGAAATCGACAATATCGCGGCTATCAAAGAAGCAAGCGGCAATATGGAGCAAATCGAGGAGTGCATAAGACTGTGCCGCGGCAAAGCCGACGTGTACAGCGGCGACGACGGCATAACCGTCCCCATTATGGCTATGGGCGGAATAGGCGTAATCAGCGTCGCGTCCAACGTCATACCCAAGTTCACCGCCGATATGACGAGAGCGTTCATCGAAGGCGACTTTGAGAAGGCGCGCGATATGCAACTTGAAATGCTGCCGCTCGTCAAAGCGCTGTTCTGCGAAGTCAACCCCATTCCCGTAAAAAAAGGAGCCGAACTCAAAGGTCTGTGCAACGGCATTCTCAGACTGCCGCTTACGAAAATGACCGCGTCAAACGCGGCAAAGCTCGGGGAACTGCTCGCTGAATTCTGAAATCGTCCCGAGCTCGGCTCGGGATTTTTATTACAACCGATAACGGAGATAACTATGATTAAAATTGCCTTGTGCGGCGCGTGCGGAAGAATGGGCAGAACCGTATATAAAACT
>DBFJGL010000029.1:0-2170 GCA_048394785.1 Christensenellales bacterium
TCATTATACATAAATAAACTTGTATATTCAACAGGCAAATTGCGGCGGCGGCAAAAACCAAACGTCAACGCCGTTGCCGTGCGGAGCGGGCGTAAGGGCAGGGTTATTCGTTGAAATAGGCGACGTATGCGCCGAAATTAAGTAAAAATCCGACGGAATTTTATAAAAGCAAAATTTAATAGCGTAAATTTTCGATTACAGTTTGCGCAGCAGTCTCTCCAAAACCTCGATCAGACGGTATATATCCTTTTCGGTGTTGTCCACGCCTATGCTCGCTCTAACCGCGCCCTGCTCTTGAGTGCCGAGAAATCTGTGCACCAGAGGCGCGCAGTGCAGTCCGCTTCTCACCGCAATGTCGTTATCGGAAAGAGTTTGCGCTATAAACGCGCTGTCGGCGTTTTTTATATTGAAGCTGACAACGCCCGCAGTAGCGTCGCGAGTATATACCGTCGCGCCCATATTTTTGAGATATTCGCAGAGTTCCTCCGCCAATCTCCGTATGGTTCTGCGCGAGTTGAACAGGTTGTCGAAACTCCATTTGGCGCCGAGATGAAGCGCGCCGATACCTCCCGAGAACAGAGTGCCCGCTTCGTATGCTTCGGGAGCTTCCATAGGTTGCAGGGTGCTGAGCGACGACGTTCCCGTGCCGCCGTAAATCAACGGAACGGGGTTGAAACTCTTGTGATAAATCAGAAAACCCGTGCCCTGAATGCCGTGCAGCCCTTTGTGCCCCGGGCAGGCGAGCATATCGAGTTTTTGTTTTTTCATTGCAATATCTATAACGGGTACGGCTTGCGCGCCGTCCACAAGCAGGGCGACGCCGTGTTTTTGCGCAATTTCGCCGAGTTTGTTCAAATCCACGCGCGCTCCCGTAACGTTGGAGGCCGCGCTTATCGCCGCAAAATCCGCGTCCGAAAAAGCTTTGTCAAAGTCCTCGACGGCAATTTCGCCGTTATCCCGAGGCTCGATAACGTCAAGTTTGATTTTGTCGCGTTTGCTGAGTTCGAAAAGCGGACGAAGTACGGAATTGTGCTCGTTTGCCGTGGTTACCACGCGCGCGTTTTCTCTCAAAGTGCCGAATATTGCAAGGTTTATCGCTTCGGTGCAGTTTTTAGTGAAAACGATGTTATAGTCGTCTTCTGCGTCGAGCGCGGACAATAAATACTCTCGCGCCTTTTCTATGCGCGTCGAGGCTTCTATCGCGGTTTTATACGCGCTTCTGCCGCTGTTTGCGGAATCGGTCACGTCCTTTACGAGTGCTTCTATAGCTTCTTTCGGCTTGAATTTCGACGTTGCGGCGT
This sequence comes from Christensenellales bacterium, assembly GCA_048394785.1. Lineage (GTDB taxonomy): Bacteria > Bacillota > Clostridia > Christensenellales > CAG-917 > DBFJGL01. Next base: position 1,302 of record DBFJGL010000029.1, read on the forward strand.
TATCGAGATAAATCATACTCCCTCCACTCTTATATGATAATTTATGCCGTATGCCCTCGGCTTTGTCACGAAAGAGAGAAGAAAGCAAGTATATTATATTATCGGACGGCTACATATATTGAATGGAGGTCTTATGAGAGAATTTATTGTGGCGTTCCGCTCGCGCTCGGACGCAGTGCGATTTTACGAAACGCTTAAAACATACAGGGTGCCGTCCAAGCTTATAAACACGCCGTCGTCGGCAAAAGTCGGTTGCGGTTTGTCGGTAAAGATGTTCGTCAAGGATAAACAGCGTGCGGGCGCGGTGCTTGAAAGGAGCAGATTTTCGTCGGTCGCGGGAATATTTTATATAGATGCAGAGGGGAGAGTGACGGCGGTATGACAAGCGGCGGCGTGACAGAGTATCCGCTGTGTCGCGCCGTTTTACATTTTAGAGAGATGCAATATTTTGTCGATATTTTATTGACGTCGCGCCGCTTTATTTTTTTAGGTTAAGTCGCGCCGTTTGCCGTTTCTGATTTATATTGTGCCGAACCGCTTCGACGTATCATTGGTTCGCCGTACGCCATATTGCCGTTTTATGCCGTGTCGTTTTTGTGCTGTTGTTCGGTCGGATTTATGCGCGATTGCGCATTTGAGGCGCGCTTATATGCGCGTATAGCCATATTAGAATATATATTTATATATAACGCTTGCATAAACTTGCCAAAGTACGGGGCTTGTGCAATAATATTACGCGATGAAAAAAGAAAACAAAGAGATATACGCTCTGTTGCAGGAGCTCCATCCCGACGCCGAGTGCGAGTTGAATTTCGGCTCGGTTTTCGAACTGCTCGTTGCGGTCATTTTATCCGCGCAATGTACGGATA
>DBFJGL010000030.1:0-14077 GCA_048394785.1 Christensenellales bacterium
CATAATGACAAATCCTCCTTGCTTAATGTGTTATAGTTTTGCGGACTACTTCCACATTCTAACATAGGAGGATTATTTCTGCTCATCGGTAAACCTCTTCTGAACCACCGGACTATCCGGTGGTTTTGTTATACAAAAAAACGGCGCGCATGCGCCGTTTCGGTTTTGTTTTCAATATTCGGTTATCTTAGACTGCGCAGTATCATAAACGCGCCTGCGGCTATACTGAGCGCGCCGAGCGCAATGAACATAGCGTTGACAGCCTCCCAATACGCTGCGATAAACAACGCTCCGACCACAATCATAAGCACGGTTGCGAATATAATGAATACTTTGCGCCAAACCGCACCGCTTTTAATCTGCGACGCATTGACGATAATGTAGTACACCGCGTAAAGAATGATTGCGATGCCAATCAAAATGAGAGCGACGTCCTGCGCAACGTACGCAAGCACTATCAGCGTAATGCCGATTGCCGTTTCGGCTAAGCCGACCACTATGTTTTTGTAGTACAGCTCCAACAAACCTACGATGATGAGTATGGAGCCGAACACCGTGAGTGCGAGCTGGATAACCGCCGATTGCATATAGCAGAACAGTATGCCGAGCACCACAAACGCAATTGCCGCCATCACATAATTATTCATTACGTTGACTTTCTGTTTTTCAGCCATTTTATATCTCCTTAAAACTAACGAGGCATTCCTCTTATTTTATATTATTATACAACCGCGACTTTTTATTGTCCATAAATAAACCCAATTTTTTCCATCACGCCGAACGCCGCCAAACAGACTTACTACGGTCAATGCACCGCTCTGTGCCCCGTTTTATGCCTGAACCACGTAAAAAGGCGGTGACGTTCGCCGAAATTGTCGTTGCTATCGGAATTGTCTGAGTTATCGGAGTCGTCGCCGTCATCGGACTTGCGCGGCAAGCGTTTTTTCCATTTGCCCGAAAAATAAAACAACAGAGAAATGACCGTACCTACCGCCCAGCCTATCGGCCAAGCCCAGAACACCGCGGTCATTCCGACTGCGGGCGACCACGCATAGGAGAGCGCGACGCGTATTATCAAATCGGAAAAAGTGGAAATCATAAACATCACCATTGCGCCCGAACCTCTGAGCACTCCGTCCGCAAGCAGCTTGAAGGAGCACACGAAATAAAAAGGGGAAATGATGCGAACCATAGTCATTCCGGTTGCGAGAGCCTCGTCGGATATATCGGCGACAAACATCTTCATCATAAACTCGCCGCCGAGGCAGAACAGCAGCACGAAAGGCAGGGCAACCGCGTAAATATAGCCTATTGCCGCCTTGAAGCCCTTTTTAATTCTGTCGTATTCGCCTGCGCCGTAATTCTGCGCGGTGAACGTGCTCACGCCGTTTGCAAGGTTCATCATAGACGTCATTGCGAACGTATTCAATTTGGTGCCTGCCGAAAACCCCGCTATTACGGCGTTTCCGTACGTGTTCACGACGCTCTGCACCGCTATATTTCCAATCGAAATAAAACTCTGTTGCAATATGCTCGGCAAAGATATTTTGAGAATTTTGCCCGACATTGCCCAAGAAAATTTCTTATACTTTTCTTCCGTCTTTACGCGGTGCAAAACAAACGCAAGCGCGGCAAGCGCGCCTATGCATGCCACGCCCTGCGCGATGAACGTCGCCCAAGCCACACCCGCAACGCCCATATTTAGCGGAGCAACGAAAATGTAGTCCAAAAGTATGTTGAGAAGGGAGGACGCAATCAGAAACACAAGCGGCGTGCGCGTGTCGCCGAGTGCCATAAAGACAGCGGTTGCGGTGTTGTACATAAACAAGAACACCAGACCTGCCGCATATATTTTGAGATATACCGCGCCGTCCGCCATGATGTCGGCGGGAGTGTTAATCCATTGCATCATAAGAGAACTGCACAGTACGCCGAACACCGTCATCACAACGGAAATAACAAGCGACATTATCGCCGCGGTCCAAACCGAAGTCTTTGTTTCCGCAAATTTTTTTGCACCGAAAAGCTGTGAAATAACGACGGAACTGCCTATATTGAAACCGAACGCAACCGCCATAAAAATCATTGTGACGGGATAAGACGCGCCTACCGCCGCAAGTGCGTTTTCACCGGCAAACTGCCCTGCCATAACGCTGTCGGCAAGGTTGTACATCTGCTGAAAAAGCACGCTTATAAACATCGGCAGCGACAAGCCGAGCAATACTTTCGACGGCTTGCCTACCGTAAGGTCACGGGTCATATTACCTCCGTCCCCCTGCTCTGACGGCGCGCATTCGCTCGTCCGACAAAAAATTATACGCCGCCGTTATTATATTGGCAAGCGTATAATTTATATAAAAATATGTTTTTTGAAGCTGTTTGCGCACGATATACCGCATATCGCTTTTGCGCGCGCCTTTTCAAGACCTCGCTCACTCGGTCGGTGCGGCAGAGTTTTAATCGCACCTCTTTTACCGCATATGCGAGTCTTACAGCCTTTCGAGCAGAGCGTCCAACGTATCGTCAATGAATTTATTGTGTTTGACGTAAAGGTCGCTGTAAATCTTGCCTCGCGCGACAACCGTTTGCGGACGCGACAATTCTCTTATATTCTCAACGGGATTGTTCTCGAACACAACCAAATCCGCCGCCTTGCCCGCCTCGATTGAGCCGATATACTTATCCGCGCCTATAACCTTCGCGTTGCCGAGCGTAATGGTATAAATTGCCTCTGCATTGGTCATATCCGTCATCTTGGTAAGATAAACGGCCTCTCTCCAAGTATCGTACTGCGTGACAAAAGGACAGCTCGCGTCCGTTCCGCAACCGAGCTTTACGTTATGCCGTTTTGCGGATTTTGCGGCATTGACCATACCCTGCACGACAACCTCGCCGTTCTTTATCGCTATGGGCGGAAGCTTTGTAAGCGCGTTGTCCAATCTGCATATGGGAAGTGCGGGCGAGAACGTAGGCACCACCGCGCCGTCGTATGCCTTCAACATTTCCGCGTGTTTTTCGTCGAAATCGCTGCCGTGCTCGATTGTATCCACGCCCGCCTCGATTGCGATTTTCATACCCTCGGGACTTTCTGTGTGCGACGCCACCTTAAACCCGAACTTGTGCGCTTCGTCGACAACCGCCTTCGTCTGCGTCAACGACATCTTGACCTCGCCCGGTTCGCCCTCTTTTTTCGCGTCCATAACTCCGCCCGTGATGCATATTTTTATGTAATCGACGTTATTTTCAAAATTGCGCTTTACGCATTCGCGAAGTCCTTCCTCGGTGTCGGCGGTGATGCCGAACGTGCCGTCACCGTGTCCGCCCGACACGGTAATCGCAGGACCGGGAACTATGAGCCGCGCGCCGTCCAACTCTCCCTTCTTTATTCTGTCGCGCACGCGCACGTCTGAATATTGCATATCTCCTGACGAGCGCACTGTCGTAACGCCTGATAACAGTGCCGTCTTGGCGTTTGACGCCACTATGGAATCGAGTATTTTCTTTCCGAAATCGAACTCGATCAGCTTTAACAGGGCTTTTTGCATCGCGCCGCCCGAAATCACTTTGCTCGGTCTGCCCGTTCCGAACAGATGCGCGTGAGCGTTTATCATACCGGGCATAACGTACTTGCCTTTGAGGTCTACGATTTGCCAGCCGTCGGTTTTTTCGTTTCTGCCGGAAATTTTCACAATCTTACCGCCGTCCACAAAGATACTGCAATCGGGCTTTAAAGCGCAGTTATCGGAGACGTCTATGATATTGCAATTGATAAATACGTTTTTCATAATCCACTTCCTTTATTACATTATATCACTGCCGCATAAAATGACAAGCAATATGAAACGGGAGCGGATATTCCGCTCCCGTTTAACTCGAATTCTCGCAAATTCTCAAAACCGCCTAACTCATCGATAATCGCAGGGGTTATCGGTGGGTATTTGCGTTCCGCACTCGCTATGACACGAACCAATCTTTTTATTTGCCCGCCACGCCGAAAGCTTCGGTGCCGAAACTTGCGTTTGCAAACGACTCTTTGCTTACGTTGAGATTATCGCCGCACAGTCTGAACGCATAGCTTCCTACGTATGCAATATTCGTAAAGTCCGCCGTCGAACCGTCCGCATTAGCCGCAGTCACGCTTTCAAGCACTCTGCATTCGTTGAACATCTGATTGGTGATGAGAGTAAGCGTCACGGGCAACACCACGGATTTGAGGTTCGAGCAGTTTTGGAAGATGTTAGTACCTATGTTATCCACAAGCTTCGCCGCCGAGAGGTCTATTGACACAAGACCGCTGTTGCTGAACGCATAACTGCCGATTTCGGAAAGATTGCTGTTTACGGACAGTTTGAATTCAGTCAGCGAAGTACAATTCTCAAACGCGCGCGCGCCGATTGTTTTTACGGAAGACGGAGCAAACTCCACGGGGACGCGGACAAGTTCGGGATAAGTATCGGTGTTGTACACCATTATCTTATCGTGCGCCGCCGCGCTGTACGCTCCTATTTCGGTGAAATCGTCGGGCAGGAACACTGCGCTGCACTTGTCGGACGCAAGCAGTTTGTCAAGCGCGCCGTCCTCGAAGCCCACGAGCGTTGCGTTGATGGTATATTCAGACTCCTCCGACGTTGTCTGATTTTCCGCCTTGTTCTTTCTGTTCAGCATATAAATGCCGTTATGTTCGGTTTCTTCTTCTCCCGCGTAGGTATTGATTTTGAAGTCGGGTACGTCCGCGGTTGACGCCACAACGCATTCGCGGTCGAACACTATGCCGTTTTTATTGGCTTCGAGCGCAATGTCGACGTTAATCTGGAACCAGGAAACGTCGCTGATCTCCTGCTCGCCGCGCTCATAAATCGCATATCCCGAGGGCTTTGTCTGAACAAACTCCTTATACGCGTCGGTTGCAGGCAGATATACTGTTCCGCCCATTCTTATGAAGGAATGGAACGCGCCCCTGACGTCTTCCTCGCTCAACTGCGCGAAGCTTACCGTATAATCGCGCTCGCAGGGATAGGTATACTCCACGCCGCCTACGGTCTTGGTTTTGGTTATCGTATCGCTGTACGCTATTTTCTCGTCGGGGAAGGGCACAACGATGGTCTTATGTCCGACCGACGCGTCCGTAGTGCCGACAATGTCAACCGTGACTTCGCCCGAAACTTTTTCTCTCACTATTTTAAGAGCGTTATCGTCTACCGTGACGGGGTGCATATGCAGCTCGTCGTCGTGGTGTCCCGTGTCTGCGTTGAAGTCAACGAAACTTCCTACGAATTTAAGGTTGGAACAACCCATAAACGCCTTTTCGCCGATTTCGGTGACGGTGGACGGCAGATAAACGCGCTCGACGACTTTATTGTCCGCTTTGCCGCCTGCCTCTAAACCTCTGAACGCCTCGTCGCCGATAGCCGTGACCGTATATTCCTTTCCGTTCTTTTCATACACGGAGGGGACTATAATCATCTTTGCGGCGTCGCCTACGACGGGAACGCGCGTCAAAGTCGCTTCGTTTGTAGTATCGTCTGTTTCAAAAACCAAGTTCTGACCGCTTGCGTCAAACGTAACGACGTAGTAGAAATCGACTGTCACAACGTCTTCCCTGCTTTCGTCGCTGTTGTTGACGTATTGCACGCGCGCCTTTCTGTATCCGGGGTAAGACGTGTCGAGCTTATTCGCGGTGACGGGTTTGACCGTGTTCGTATTGTCGACGTAAATGCCGATAATCGTCACGTTCTGATGTCCGATGGGGCGTCTGTAAACGTCGCCGTCCTCATAAGTCACCAAGAATTCCATAGACTTATTGAACGCCGCGGAATCCGCGCCGATGGGCAGCTTGAAAATGCCGTTCTGCTCGACGCTTGCGATTTTCGCAACCGTAACGGTGAAATTCCATCTTATGCGATAAGTCGCGATATTCTCGTAATTTACCGTGAAATACAACGACTTTTCACCGGGCATAAGGAACAAATTACCGCTTACGGCGTCAGCCATAGCTTCCGTAATTCTGATTTTATATTCTTCACCGTTGACCGTACCTACCGCAAAGACGTTGCTGTAATCGATCTTCTCGGTCGTAGTATAATAATTCTCGCTCAGTCCTTCGATGCGCAGAGGCGCGGTTTCGTCGTTGCCGACAATCACCGTACTGCCTTCGTCGTCGCCGTCGTAAATAAGCGCGTTGTCGATGCCGCGGATAATCTTATAATCGAGGGTATCTGAGATTAAACCATCTTTATCGTAATTGTATGTATACGAGCCGTTCTCCGCTTTGAGCTTATCGTAGTCGAGCGGAGTGTTTTTGTCCGCCCCGCCGTTGGAATAATACAGGTTGATTGCGTTGAGTCCGTCGGGGAACATCGCTTTAAGCGTCGCCTTGACGTCGACGGGAGTGTTGTCTTTTTGCAGGAACTTGTCCGGCATAACGCTTTCGTCGAACTCGACGCTAATAACGTGTCTTAGTCCGAATTTATCCTTGTTGTTTTGGTATATGCTGTACCAAACGCCGTCCGCCTCCGTTAACTTCGAATAAATATCCGTTTCGAACCACAAATTGGCATCTTTCGGGAAACTGTTTGCCGCAACCGTCTTAGGCAGGGTGCTTCTTGCCTCGAAACTGATGTTCGCAAGCGCCGCCGCGCCGGAAAACGCGTCCGCGTCTATTGCGTTTACGCCGGAGGGTATCGTCACCGACGTCAATCTCTTGGCATATTCGCCGAACGCGCCGGTTATTATTCTTGTTACGCTATCTGGAATATCCGCGCTCGTACCGCCGTTCATATATTCGGCAAGCATATTGTTGACGATGACAAAGCCTTTGTCCTTCGCCCATTCGGTAGCGGTAAAAGCATTCTCTCCCACGCTGTTGATTTTACCTTCGTTCTTGAAAATTATCGAAGTTATGTTTTTGCCGTTTATAAACGCTCTCGGTGCGATTGCGTTTACGGTATCGGGTATTGTTTCCACCCGTCCCTTGCCTACGTAACGATAATACAAGTTTCCGATTATGATACTGCTTTGCGCGTCCTTGACGTACGGGGTGTCGTTAAACGCCTCCGAACCGACGTACTCGATGTTGCCGCCGCTGACGACGGAAAGGTCCGCAAAGTTCACCGCCTCCGCAAACGCGAAATCTTCAATTCTCTTGACGGAGGAAGGAACCGTGACTTTCTTGATATAGCCGTTGTCGGCAAAACAGCCCGCCGCAATCGCAACGATGCCGTCGGGTATCGCGTACTCCTCGTCCGCGCCGAAATATTTCACTGCAATTCCGTTTTGTTGCAGAAGTTTTTCGCCGCTTTGCTCATAATTGTTAAACCACGCCGTACCGAGGAAAGCGTCCTGTCCTATGGTTTCGATTTTATTGCCCGAGCCGCCTTCCGTCGCGCTGTTCGGGAAGGTTATGGTTTTGAGCATCGCGGAATACGCAAACGCTTCTTTGCCTATCGCGGTAAGATGAACGGCTTTGCTCATATCCACGCTTAAAAGCACAGATGAATTTCTGAACGCGCGCTCGCCTATCTCCGTAATGTTTCTTGCAACGCCGTCAATCTCGATGCTTGCGGGCAGTTCGATTCCGTTGACCGTATAATCGGTGAGTTTGTCTATTCTCAGCGTGCCGTCCTGTTTAACCGTAAGTCCGTCCTTGAACAGATGATTGACGTAGTATTCGTTAAGATCTCCGTCCGCGGTCGGAGTCCAGTGAACGTAAAGTTTCAGATTGCCGCCGACTGCGCCCGACAGCATAACGCCGGAGTTTTCGTCGGAGGCGTCGGTGTACCAACCGTCCGTTTTACCCTCCTGCTTCTCGGGGACGTAAACGCCGCCCGTCTTTTCGACGACCTTTATGAGGTCGGTAAGTTTTACGTTTTTGAGAACGACCGCATCGCCTGCCGACGGATTGCCGAGCGAAAGTTCTATGTAATAGTTCTCATAACTGCTGCCTGCAACAAGTCCGCTCACGCTGAGTTTGAAGACCGAACCGTTGCTGTATTCCGAATATACTTCCGCTTTGGTCAACCCCGCAACGTCAATGTCGGCGTATCCGTCCAAATCGAATATGCCGCCCATCGTATATAAATCAAGGCTGTACTTCTTCTCGCGCCATTGCGCATAAAGGGTGAAATCTTCCGAACCTACGCGAAGTCCGAAATTATAAAGACTGCTTCCCGCTTTGTCCGTCGTCCAACCGGCGAACTCATAGTTATTGAGTTTGTTTATCGCGGCCGCGTCGGGTTTTGCGACAAGACCTTTGTCCTTCTCCACGTTCTGAGCGGCAGGCGCGGTTATGCCGTCTGCTTCGCCGTCGGACACGTCGGAGGGCAGATTGAGGTCAAACCCTACGTTGACGATATTAGTCGTCCATAATGCTTTTATCGAAATATCTGAGTTTACTGCAAGTTTCGCGGCGGACGACGCGTCCCACACGCCGTCGATATCGGCTCCCGCCGTGACTTCGAAGCCAGCCAATGCGTATCCGTTTTTGTAAACGGGGAATTTTGATATGAATTGAATATAAGAATATGTCGTACCCGACGAAAGCAAAATCTTGGCAACGCCACCCTCGACCTCTGCCGCAGTCGACGCAATCTGTCCGCCGTCAAGGTCTACCGACAACGTATATTTGTTCGTGTCCGCCCTTTCTCTCAGCGTGATTTCCAAATTGCCGCTCAGGGTTTTCCCTTCAATCGTATCAGTCACTTTAATGCTGTGACTGCCCGCCTGAGTCAGCAGCAGTCTGTCGTCCGCAGACAGCATATCTTCCGAGAGATTTTTCTTTTCCGACTTGTCGATATACGACACTCCATCACGGGAATACGTCACGTAATAATAAAAATCTTCTTCAATGGTAAATTCGCCGAGGAAATACGTTCCCTGCGCCGACCTGACGGCAAGCGCAATAGGCGTCTTGGACGTATCGACGGACGGAATTTCCGGTCCCGGGTCCTTATCGGGCCTGCCGATTTGACCTTCGCCCGTATTGCACGCGGCAAGAGTCGCCACAAGCAGCACGGCTATAAGCACAACAAGTATCAGCCTATATTTTTTCCCCATAATTTTGAAGCCTCCACAGCTTATTCGGTATATACGCATTTTTATTATACACGCACGCGCAAATTCCGTCAATATTTAATTATTATTAAGAAATGTTAAAGGATATGAGTGAAATCTGAGTAAAACAACGCGGAGATTTAAGCGAAATATCGTTCAAATGAATGATAACGCGCATTGAAATCCGTCTTCCTTTTCCTCTCGACGGAACCGAAAATCGCAAGGTTCAACGAGTTTGCTATTGAATTTGCCCTTTCTCGCGCAATTTTGCCGCTTCTTCCACCGCGAAAGCGTATTTCGTGGACGCTTTTACGTCGGTGAACATCAGCCTGTAAGAGTGTTTATCGTCGTACAAATCTACGGAAAGCCCGGGTATGCTCGCTATCGTGGTAAGATGCTTGATCTTGAAACGAACGTCCTTAAACTCGTCTTCTATCGGCTCGGTTTCGCCATACGGCATCTCGCCGACGCGCATATCCTGCACACCCGACGTCGCGTATACGTTCTTGGGGCGTTCGCTGTTTTCCGTAAAAAATCTCATTTCTTCGCGGTTTATGCTCAATCTTCCGTCCGCAATGAATTTATAGCCGTTTTTCTTCTCGTTTTCCGTGAACAGGGAAACCGTGTGCTCCATATAAAAATCTTCAGAGAGAACCTCGGCGGCTACTTCTTCCCTCTCGAAATCGCTCCACAAATCTATTCTGTCAAGCGCGACGCTGTCCGCCCCGACGGGCAAAATCTCCCCCGTATGCGAATACATAACGCTGTTGCCGCAACTCAAACAGGTCATAGTGTCGCCCTTCGTTTCGTTCATAAACTCCGCGCCGCATTTCGGACAGCGATAAAGCACGCGCTCCAACCCCTCCGCATAGCGTTTCCCTCGGAAAAACACGCCTTTTTCCACTTGTTGTTTGTGCTCGTTGTAGTCCAGCCGACGCATTATACCGCCGTAGATTTCGTCTTTGTCGAGTTTGGCAATGTCCTCTGCCGAATAGAGCAAATCGCACTTTGCAACCACTTTTCCGAAGCGCAGGGTGTGCGCCCATTTCGGACGCATAATCCCTGCCCCTTCCGTAATTATAGTCGTTACGGGATAACCGAGCCATTTTACGAGCCTGCCTATCGACGGCGGGACTATGCCCGTTTTTCCGTCCGCAGACACCTTGCCCTCGGGACAGAGCACAACCGATATACCGGCGTCGAGATAGCGTTTTATATTCTTTATGCATTGAAAATCGGCGTAAAACTGCTTTTTGAGTATGCAATGATAACCGTTTATAACCGATGAAAAAAGCGGGTGGGAATACTGCATGTTCTCCGCCACTACGAAATTTATTTTTTTGCCCGAAAACGGCGTGGTAAACATCAGGAAATCAAAAGCCGAAACGTGATTGCAAATGACGAGCGACGCACCCCTTTTCCTTTGCGCCCTGAACTCGGGCGTCATTTCGGAACGGGCGCGTAAAAACGGTCTTATCAAAAAGCAAATCGGCATCAGTAATATGTTCATCAGCCAGTTGAACCTGACTTTGTCGGCGTTGCCGCGCTTTTTATTCTTATTCTTTTTCTCCGATTTTACCGAACGCATAGGAGTATTATATCTTTTAAGCGGGCGTTTGTCACCATAAACCGCTCAAATTTATGCAAATCGCGCTTTTTAGTTTAATTCCGCCCCGTTCGGCTTTCCGAAAAACCGAAAAATCCGTTATTGCGGTTGCGTCTTCGGTTATTGCGTTTCCGCATAGCTGATATTTCGCTCATCGCAGCCATTCGAGCGACGGCGGTTATCTTTATTTGCCGATAACCGCCGCCGTTCGTTTTGCGCAATAGGCAGTTACAGTAAAAAGTCAATGCATTTTGCGAGAATTTCCTCTCTGTCCGAAAAATCCGCCGCGTCGATATAATATGCCTCCGCCGCGCGATGCAGTTCGCGCGCTCTGTTAAGACAATCCTCCGCCATGCAAATCTCTGCCGTTTCGCGGGCTTCTTCCTCATCTGCGCCATACCCGACAACATCTGACGAACCGCCGGACGAGCGGGAGAGGCAGACGTCGCCCGCTCGCTTCTTCCCTCCGAGTTTTATACTTTCGGAAATTTCTCTGTTATAGTGCCCCACACGGGACAGCACCGCGACTTTGTCAAACAATACCCCTTCGCAATCCGACGGTTCAAGCGGATTGCGCAAAGTAACGGCGCAAGGATTAACCGCTGCAAGCGCATTGAAGAAAGCCGTTTGCTCTGCGGCGTTTCCCTCGACGCTTATTATTTCCCGTCCTCTCAAATGGTTGAAAAACTCTTTTTCTCCGTCGGGAGCAATCGCCCGCGAAAAAAGTTTTCTGCCCTGTTTCCCCTCCTCTTTTTCCCCGTCGGAAACGCAGAATTCTCTCGTAAAATTTATAGCCCGACGCACGGACGCGGCTGCCGCCTCGTCTATCCCGAGCATTTTTAATTTATTCTTGTAATGGCACAATGCGCACTTTAAGTGCATATAAGCGCATTCATAAGTGCGCTTTTTGTCATTTATGAGTTTAATTATTTTATCTGCCGACCTGCTCAATCTTTTCAAATCTATCGCGTCCGCGAGATTTATTATTATGTCTTTTATGCAAGCGATTTGCGTGTCGCAGGCGTGCGGAGAGGTTGCGTCCATTATTATCGCTTCGCTCTCTTTTATGTATACGGCGTCAAGACTGTACGGGTCTCCGGAGCAATACCACTCCTCACAGTCGAGCCCTCTTGCAGCGCACTCTTTCGCCACGCGCCTGAGCAAGGTCGATTTACCCGTACCGGGACCGCCTTTGAGCAATACCGCTTTTTTAGCTCTTTTCAGCTCGTCGGCATAGTAAGATAAAAATCCGTAAGCCGTGTTGTTCCCTATAAAATATCTTTCCATATTCGCCTCCTCTACATTTTATGTGTCCGTATTTTGGACGTGTGTGTTACCTCTTAACATTCCGAGCGCATAGGATACGGTATAGGAAACGGACGGAGGCGTGTATGAAAAACATTACGGTACATCAAAGCGACGAACGCACTTATTTTCTCGGCGAATTGTTAAAAGACGTTGACGCGGTGCTCAAAACCCACGTTTTCGCGCCCAACATCGTGCTCAACGCAAAGGCGGTGGAAAACCTCGAACGCAGATGCGTTCTTATCGGAGGACGTGCCGACGAGGAGGGAGCGGCTGCCATCAAAGAAAAAGAGATATGCCATTTCAACATACTTCTCGACGAAGATTTTCAGGCTGAAAATTCCCGACTTACGGCGGAAGGAGCGTTGCTTGCCGTGCTTGACCGCAGTCTTATATCGCTTAAAGACATAAACGCTCTTATAGTGGGCTTCGGGCGCACCGGTGCCGCGGTGGCGAGCCTGTTTCAAAAAATCGGAGTTGCGTTCGACGTCGCGACAAGCTCGTCTTTTCGTCCCGCCCGTGCGTTCGCAAATAAGGTAATCGCAACGGGCGAGGATGATCTGAGCGCGTACGACGTCGTTATAAACACCGTTCCTCTGCCCGTTATATCCGACAAGGCGCTGCTCACAATGAAGCAGGGCGCGGTTTATATCGAACTTGCGTCCAAGCCTGCCGCAAACCTCGAGTACGCGCGTTATCTCGGCGTGGACGCGGATATTTATCCCGCCCTTCCTGCCAGAGTCTGCCCCAAAAGCGCGGCGCAAGCAATGAAAAATTACATTTTAGGAGTTTTGAAATGAGAAAAATCGGTATTGCAATAACAGGCTCGTTCTGCACTTTTAAGAGCGTGCTTGAAGCCATAGAAGACCTCTGTGCCCACGGCTTTGACCTGACGCCCATATTCAGTTTCAATGCCGCTTCTCTCGATACGCGTTTCTTTATGGCGCAGGATTTCAGAGAAAAAATAATTAGCCTCACGGGCAAGGAACCTATAACCACAATAGTCGAAGCCGAGCCGATAGGCACGTCGGCGGGGCTCGAACTTATGCTCGTCGCGCCCTGTACGGGCAATACGCTTGCCAAAATCGCCAACGGAATCACCGACACGCCCGTTACTATGGCAGTAAAAGCCACTCTCAGAAACAACCGTCCCGTCGTTCTGTCCGTATCCAGCAACGACGCGCTCGGCGCAAACGCCAAAAACCTCGGGCTGTTAATGAACACCAAAAATATATATTTCGTGCCCTTCGGACAGGATTCGCCTAAAAACAAATCCAACAGCCTTATTGCCGACACCACGCTCATCACGGCAACCTGCTCCGCCGCACTCGAAGGAAAGCAGCTGCAGCCCGTGATGTGCTGATATTACTTAATATGCAAAAAGCATTTCCTGTTAAAATATGCGGCTGACAGTAAAATTCGCAAATATATAGCCTCCGTGCATTACGGAGGCTATAATATTAACAAACATTCTAAATACTTCTGTTTTGTAGCAATTCCCTTTACAAGGCTTACTTCGCGTCCTTAATGCCCTGTTCCGTTCCCAGCAAAAGCAATGTTCTTTGCCGTTCTACCCTTACGTCTGCTTCCTCACCCAATACGCCTGCTTCCTCATTCAAATATATTTTGTATATCTTTTCAAATGACTTAGCGTCATCAGCGTTCTTGAATTTTAGCAATATTACCCAATCCAAGGTAGTAACATTGGTTTTTTCTCCATACAAACCAAATTCTATTTCAAATTCCTCTCCTATTTCTCCAAAGTCTTCAATATTTGCGCTTTCAATGCTGTAACCTGCTTTTTCCAGCCTTTTTTTGTAAGAATCTGCATTGCACGCGACAAGCACTACCGCAAGCGTCGCAACCAACAGCATAATCGCAACTGCGGACACGATAGCTTTTTTCATCTGTTTGCTCATTTTGGGTTCCTCCCGTTTTTTATTCAATCACGCCGCCGAAGGGCGCGTTTATCCCTATCCGAAAAAGGTTTTCGCTGCCAAATAAAAATTTGTTCTTCAAAACACAGCATATCGAAAACGCATTCTATACCGAAACAACCATATAATCGCGCAGGCAGAAATATTATTATGAGAAAAAACTTAACTGCGATTTCCGTAT
>DBFJGL010000031.1:0-13651 GCA_048394785.1 Christensenellales bacterium
GATATATGTTAATATAGCAACCGTGACTCGGGTGTTCCTCTGGCGGAGATACCGTTCAAGAACGCTTAGTAAACAGGAGGTTAGTCATTATGAACATTATCGACACAATTGAAAGAGAAGGTATGAGACAGGATTTGCCCGAAATAGCCATCGGCGACCAGGTTAAGGTATTCGTCAAGGTTATTGAAGGAACGAGAGAAAGAATCCAGAGCTACGAAGGCACCGTAATCGCCAAGAAAAACGGCGGTATCCGCGAAACTATCGTAGTTCGCCGCGTCACGTTCGGCGTGGGCGTTGAGAGAACTTTCCCCGTACACTCTCCCAAAATCGACCGCATCGAGGTTGTAAGACACGGTAAGGTTAGACGTGCAAAACTGTATTATCTCAGAGAAAGAACGGGCAAAGCGGCAAAGCTCAAAGAAGTCCGCTAAGCCAGAGGTATCGATGAAAAAACGTATTTTTACGATAAGCGTAGTAGTGCTGGTACTTGTGCTGGCACTATTTGCGTTTACGGCGTGCAACAATTTCAGCAGTGAAGTTGGCGCGGAAATGCTCACCAACGGCAATTTCGAGGAATGGGACTCCGAGGCAAAGACCTTCGGCGGTTGGACTTTCTATAAGGCGAACGACAGCGCAAGCTATTATATGGATCCGTCCAACGGCGAGGCGAACCACGACGACAGATGGCTCAGAATAAAGCACGGTTCGGCTTCGTTCTCTTATCTCTATCAAGAAGTGAAAGTCGACCGCAACGCGGTGTATGAAATTTCCGTCGACGTAAAAGTCTTATCCGACGTAAGCGGCAGTCAGGAAGATTTCAAAGGCGCGTACGTCACCTTCCGCGAAAACACCGATTATGTGTTCGGCAATTACATCAAGAAAGGCGATTGGATAACCTATACCGTGTACGTAAAACCGCAGAACACGGACTATCTCACGATATGTCTTGCGTTGGGCGCAGAGGGCGGCACGGCAAAAGGCGAAGTGCAATACGATAACGTCAGTATGCAGCGCGTAAGCGGAGCGCCTTCCGGCGAAACCGTCTATAACATCAAAAAAGCCAAAACCGTCAGATATTCGCAGAATGCGAGCGGCATTGCGTTCGTAACCTGCCTTACGCTGTTCGGAGCGGCGTTGCTTGCGGCGGCATATATTCTCATTCGCAGAAACTATGCGCAGGCAAACGCATTTATCAACTTCGACGGCACGTCGGGAGCGGCTGCACCTCTTGCAACCAACAAAAAGAAAGGCGGCTCCAAGGGCAGTGCGCTTGCGGCAAAAAATTGGTATGCCAATCCTTGGTTTATCGCCGCGGTTATAATGGTCGGCACCTTCCTCGTACGTTTGATTTTCCTGCTCACAATGTACGGCTTCGGCTCGGAAATGACCGTTCTTGCAAACCTTGCAAAAAATCTCGGACTGAGCGGAGGAGTTGCCAACGCTTATACCAAGTTTGCCGAACAGCTCGCGTCGACCTCTCCGGGTACAATTTATATTCTCGCAATCATCGGCGCAATGGGGCAGAACCTCGATAATGCGTCTATATCCATACTCATCAGAATGGTAGGCGTGCTTGCCGATATGGCGGTCGTGGCAATGATATATTTCTACGGCCGAAAATACGTCGGCGACAAACTCGCTGTCATTTTCTCCTCGCTTTACGCACTGCTTCCCGTTGTATTCGTAATGAGCGGACTCAGCGGTACGTTTGCAAGTCTTACCGTTGCGCTCACGATGGCGGCAATCATACTGATGGTTGAAAAGAAATTTATTCCGATGTTCGTCGTGACGGTGCTTGCCGCGGTGCTCGACATTCGTTCGCTCGCGCTCTCGCCGATAATGGTCGCGTATCTCGGATATATGTTCTATAAGGACGCCGATACCCTCAAAAAGGTTACCCCCAACAGAATACTGCTGCCTGTCGGACTTGTGCTCAGTTTCGTGCTCGCATACGTAATAACCATACCCGTGGGCATAAATCAGATACAGAGCGGTCAGCCCTTCTTCAACTTTACGGCAATCGCCAACACGGTGCTGAACAACAACATATTCTCCGAAAACGCGCTCAATCTCTACTCGATGGTCGGTATGAATATGCATCTGACAAGCACCACCGTAAACGTGCTGAACATACTGTTTATTCTGGTGTTCGAGTTGTTTGTCGTGTCTCTGTATTTCAAGAACCGCAACAAGCAGGAAATTCTGCTGCTCGCGTCCTTTACGTTCGCTGTGATAGCGGTGTTCAGCCTTAAAGTCGATTACACTTATCTGTTCCTCGCGCTCGCGCTGGGACTTGCGTACGCAATGATAAGCGGCGACAAGAGAATATACGGCATACTGTCGTGCTATGCGATAATAAGCTTTATAGGCGTGGGACAGTTGATGAACAACAGCGGCTATGTTGCCGCAACCTGCACGGGTTATTTCATCGACTTCGACTCCACGTCGCCCGAACTCATCGTGTTCAGCGTGATAGCCGTGCTTACAACGCTGTACTATGCGTACGTGACGTACTCGATTACAAACAACGGCAAGATTGTCGACATCAGACCTATGTACGATAAATTTGCGGCAGCACTCAAAAAAAGCGCGTCGACCGCAGTAGGCAAAGTCAAGTCCGCATTCAAAAAGGCGGAATAAAACAGTATAAAATATAACGATACGATTTATCGTAAAGTCAAAAAGCCGCGAGTTTTTCGCGGCTTTTAAGTTGAGTTATAAATAATTTTTGATATACGCAGTCTTGCTTGACGAAGAAAACGAGGGATTAGGGCAGTCTGCGGTATAAGTTTCAACGGTATATATAATTTCGCCGCCTATGCTTAAAGGCGAATGTTTTTTATTTACGCCGCCGTTATTTATCCCGCCGCCGTCCGTTTGTCCGCCCTTGATTTCTGCGATCAGTCTGCGACCGAGAGCGTCGGTGCAAAATATCCTGTAATCGTAAATTTCCTGCGCTTCGAACGAAATGGCGACGCGACCGTTTTCTACGGCGAGCGTAAAGTCGCATTCGGGTACGTCGGTAAACAGCGACGGAGCGCGGGAGGGAGTGTTGTAAATCTTGAACACCTCCTGTTTTGCGTATCTGTCGGGGGTTTTTGCGTCGGCGGCAGTGACGATTTTAAGTTTGTGAGTGGTATACTCGTCCACATATTCCGTGACTACGCCCTCGGGCACGGCAAAATCGGAAGGTTTGCGGTCGTAATATACTCCTTTCCAAATGTTTGCGGCTTGTTTTGTGGGACGGCCGCCTCCCAACTCGTTCAGTTTGTCCGCACCGTGCCACACGCAAAGGGTATAATCGGAGGTATAACTCACGCTCCACGCGTCGGTATTTTTTCCGTCCGCGCCCTCTACCGTGCCTGTTTTGGAAGCAATTTGAAAGGGCAGTACGGACAGACTTTTCGCCGTCCCGTCGCGAACGGTATCGACAAGCGCTGACGTCATAATGTATGCCGATTGCTCGCTCATCACGCGCACGGGCGCGCCGCAGCCGTTTAGGAATTTCCGTTCGCCGTCGGTAACGTACTTTATATACGACGGCTCGCGCCGTTCTCCGCGGTTGGCGAAAGCGGAATATGCGGACGCAAGTTGAAGCGCGGTGACTCCTTTGGAAGTAGAGCCCAGCGCAAGCGAATAGTTTTTATCCGTTTCCGCAACGGGAATGCCGAAAGCGCTTAAATATTTTACGGCGGCGTCAAGTCCCGTATAATCGAGCGTTTTCACCGCAACGCTGTTCAGCGATTTTTTGATTGCTTCGCGCGGATTTGTCGCGCCGACGTACACGCCGCCGAAGTTATGCGGAGCATAACCGTTTATGTCTACGGGCTCGTCGATGAACGGAGTAGCAAGCGTTATGCTGTCGCTGTCGATTGCAGGCGCATACACCGACAGCGGTTTCAATGCCGAGCCTGCCTGCCTTCTTGCGCCGTAACCGAGATTTGAAACGTGGGCAATCACCGCGCCGCTCGCGTTGTCCGTCATAACGCATTCTCCGCCCACGCCGACAGCGGAATAGTTGTCGTCGTCATCAACGGAGCGCGCAAGCAAGTTTTGCAAATCAGAGTCGAGATTAAGCATAATTTTAAGTCCCGAGTTATTCAGTTGGTACCTTGTGATATTCAATTTTTCCGTAAGTTCTTCGACGGCGCGCGCGATATAAAAATCAGCCGCTTTGCTTTTGTTATCGCCTCTGCAAACGACAAGCTTCTCCGCCTTAGCGCGTTCGCACTCGTCTTCGTCGATATAACCTTGTTCGAGCATCAGGCTGAGTACGAGATTTCTGCGTTTTACGGCGTTGTCGGGGTGACGGTCGGGAGCGTATTTAGAGGGGTTTTTTACTATGCCTGCAAGAGTTGCGCACTCTGCGAGCGTAAGCTCGGAATAATCCTTATCGAAATACGCGCGCGCGGCGGATTTTGCGCCGTACGCGCCGTTGCCGAAATAAATGGCGGCGAGATACATCGCCATAATTTCGGATTTATCATACTCTTTTTCGAGTTTTCGCGCTATGGCAAGTTCTTTCAGTTTTCTCTCAACCGTTCTCTCCGAGTTCAGATGCGTATTTTTGACGAGCTGTTGCGTAATGGTTGACCCGCCTTCTCTGATTGCGCCTGCTTTGACGTTGTTTATAAGCGCGCCGCCCATACGCACTATATCGTAACCTTTGTGAGTGTAAAATCGCTTGTCTTCGAGCGCGACAAACGCGTGTTCGAGGTGCTCGGGTACGCTGTCGGGAGAAATATAGTTATCCGTTTTGTAGTCGAGCAAATTTCCGTCGTTATCGTAAAAAGAGGGCAGAGCGGAAGCGGTGGGCAGCAGTGCCGCGTCCAGATTTACGCCGTCTGCCCATATGAAAAACGCCGCCGCGCCTATGCCTGCGACGACCGCAGGCAACAGAATTGCTATTGCCAAAAGCGCGATCAGTCTTTTTTTGCGTTTCTTCTTTTTTATCAGCTTCTCTTCGTCGAAAATTACGGGAGAAAGCGGCGAATCAATATTCTTTTTCATCTAATTTATTATTGTTTTATCGGCTGTTTTTATGTATAATGTATTCGTTGAATAATGCGCAAACGGAAAGATTTGAAATGAAATACAGAATAATTACATACGGCTGTCAGATGAACGTACACGAATCCGAGAAAATCGCGGGACTTCTCGACGGTATGGGATATACCTGCGCGGCGGAGGGCGAACACGCGGACGTAGTGGCGTTCAATACCTGCTGTATCCGCGACACTGCGGAGCGGCGCGCGCTCGGCAATATCGGCGTGCTAAAAGGCGAAAAGAAGTTGCATCCCGATATGATAATAGCGGTGGCAGGGTGTATGACTCAGCAGGACGGCGCGGCAGACGGCATAAAAGAGAAATATCCTTACGTAGACATAGTGCTCGGCACAAGAAATCTGTCCGAGTTGCCCGGCGAGATAGAAAAGGTGCTTTACGACCGTGAAAACAGACGCAAAACCGACAAGCGTTACCGTCATTTTTCCACAGAAATGCCCAACGATTATCTCAACGAAGACGGTTCGCTCGCGCGGCTGAGAACAAGTTATCCAAACGCTTGGGTTAACATCATATACGGTTGCAACAATTTCTGCACATATTGCATCGTGCCGTATGTGCGCGGCAGAGAACTTTCCCGCCCTATGACCGACGTGCTTGACGAAGTAAGAGCGTGCGTCGATAACGGGTATAAGGAAATAACGCTTTTGGGGCAGAACGTCAACAGCTACGGCAACGACCTCTCTGACGACGCAAACTTTGCAAAACTCCTCAAAGAGATAGACAAAATAGACGGAAAATTCCGCGTCAGATTTATGACGTCGCACCCCAAAGATTTGACTGACGGCGTAATAGAGGCTATGGCGTCGTCGGATAAAATATGCGACAATCTGCACCTGCCCGTGCAATCGGGTTCGAATGCCGTGCTTAAAGCGATGAACCGCCGTTACACGCGCGAACACTATTTTTCGCTTATAGAGAAACTGCGCGCGGCAATGCCGAACATAGGCATAACCACCGACATTATGGTGGGATTCCCGACCGAAACCGAAGAAGATTTTGCGGACACGATGAACCTTGTCGAAACGGTGCGGTTTTCAAATGCGTTTACGTTTA
The DNA here is from genome assembly GCA_048394785.1 of Christensenellales bacterium. Lineage (GTDB taxonomy): Bacteria > Bacillota > Clostridia > Christensenellales > CAG-917 > DBFJGL01. Next base: position 6,121 of record DBFJGL010000031.1, read on the forward strand.
TATATTCGCCGAGAAAGGGCACTCCCGCAGCCGCAATGGAACAGCTTGGTTACCGCGTGAAACAGGAGCGCATAGGAAGACTCATAAAGTTGCAGAACGGCATTACAAAACAGCTTTCCGACGCTTACGTCGACGGCATATACGAAGTGCTTTGCGAGGACGTATCGCCGAAACACGACGGTATGTGCGTGGGCAGGACGGAGAGCGGACGGTTGGTGACGTTCCCTGCAAGCAAGGATGAAATCGGCGAATTTATCAATATAAAAATAACTTCGTCGCGTTCGGCTTCGCTTTTCGGAGTGCGCGAATAGCTTGCCGATAAATAATAAAAGTCGAATAATAAGCCGCAAAAGCACATAAAACACAGCTGTTCTTAAATTCAAGGAGCACAAATGGCAAAAAAGGAAACAAAGAAAGAATTCAAACTGTCATCGATGATGGAGAGGTATCTTCAATTAAAAGCCGAATACAGCGATTGTCTGTTGTTTTTCCGATTGGGCGACTTTTACGAAATGTTTTACGACGACGCGAAAACTGCGTCCGAAGTGCTCGACCTTACGCTCACAGGACGAAACTGCGGATTGGAAGAACGCGCTCCGATGTGCGGCGTACCTCACCACGCGGTGGACAATTACGTCCGCAAACTCATTGAAGCGGGATACAGAGTAGCCATCTGCGAACAGCTCGAAACTCCGTCCGAAACAAAAGAAGTGCTCAAACGCGACGTTGTGCGCGTCATTTCCGGCGGCACGCTTATGGAGGAGGAAATCTTAGACGAGAAATCCGCCAACTATCTGCTTTCCGTTGCGCATTTCTCCGACGGATACGGCATAGCCTGGACGGATATATCCACGGGCGAATTTAACGTGGCGGAATATCGAGGCGATGATTATTTGAGCCGATTGTCGGACGAACTCTTTGCCATAAATCCCTCCGAATGCATTTGCAACGAGGACTTTTTGACAAAATATTCTTCCGTACAATATTTCAAAAATTCCGACGCCGCTCCGAAATGCTATCATAATTACGCATACTCTCAAAGAAGCGCGGAAAAAAAGCTGCTGTCGGCGTTTAACGTGGCAAGTCTCGACGTTTTCGAATGCGCCGACAAACAATACGCGGTGTGCGCGGCGGGCGGTCTTTACGAATATCTCGAACAGACTCAAAAGCGCGCCCTCGGACAAATCCGTAAAATCAACGCAATAAAAGACAACGCTTATATGGTGCTCGACGGCGCGACTCGCCGCAATCTCGAACTGACTTCGCGCATAAAAGACGGCAAAAAATCCGGTTCGCTGCTGTGGGTGTTGGACAAAACGCGTTCGTCTATGGGCTCCCGTCTGTTAAAAAAATGGGTTGAAATGCCCCTTAACAATGCAGACGCCATCAACGCAAGACTTAACGCCGTAGAGGAGTTGTATTCTTCAAAAGCGGCGCGTGAATTGTTGTACGAAGCGTTTTCAGGGGTGCGTGACGTCGAAAGAGTGTCGGGCAGACTCGCTTACGGCACGGCAACTCCCAAGGACCTGCTGTCGATTGCGGACACCTATTTCACCGTGCCCGAAATCAAAAAAGTGCTGAAAGGCGCGTCTTCGAAGCTGCTTAAACAGATAAATTCCGACATTAAGGACGAGAGCCGACTTGCCGAAGAAATAGACAGAGCGATAAACCGCGACTGCGTTCAGAGTTATAAAAACGGCGGTTTTATCAGCGGCGGTTACTGCAAAGAACTCGACGCGCTGCGCGACATCAAAAACACCGCCGCGATATGGCTTTCCAATCTCGAAGCAAGCGAAAGAGAAGCGACGGGCATAAAAAATCTGAAAGTCGGATTTAACAAAGTTTTCGGCTATTACATCGAAGTGTCCAACTCGTTTTTGGACAAAGTGCCGTACCGTTACAGCCGTAAGCAGACGCTTGTCGGCGGAGAACGGTTTATAACGGACGAATTAAAAGAAATCGAAGACAAAATCCTGTCTGCCGAAAGCGAAGTGAACTCGCTCGAAGCCAAACTATTCGCAAATCTCAAATCAATGACTCTCGAAAAGCTTGCGCAAATTCAGTCTACGGGTGCCGCGCTTGCCGAGCTTGACGCAATTCTTTCGCTCGCGTCGGTGTCGGCGGCAAACGGATACGTCAAGCCGAACATAGGCAAAAAGGTCAAGAAAATAGCCATTGCCGACGGTCGTCACCCCGTTGTCGAAACTTTGCTCGACAAGGGCGCGTACGTTCCCAACGACACGGTGCTCGACGTCGAAGACAACCGCACGATGGTGATAACGGGACCTAATATGGCAGGCAAATCAACGTATATGCGACAGGTTGCGCTAATAGTGCTTATGGCGCACGTGGGTTGTTTCGTCCCGGCAAGGAGCGCGGATATATCTCTTACGGACAGAATTTTCACGAGAATAGGTGCGTCGGACAATCTTTCGGGCGGACAGAGCACGTTTATGGTGGAGATGATTGAGGTTGCTACAATACTCAATTATGCAACTCGCGACAGTCTGCTTATCCTCGACGAAATAGGACGCGGCACGTCCACGTTCGACGGGCTGAGCATAGCTTGGGCAGTGCTAGAACACATAACAAAAAACGTCAGGGCAAAAACTCTGTTTGCCACGCATTTCCACGAACTCACCGAGCTCGAAACGCTGGACGGCGTAAAGAATTATCGCGTGCTCGTCAGCGAAAAAAGCGGAAAAATATTGTTTTTGCATAAAATAGCGAGAGGCGGAGCGTCGCGCAGTTTCGGCATTGAAGTCGCGTCTTTGGCAGGCGTGTTACCCTCTGTGGTCGAACGCGCAAAATCTATAATGAAAACTCTCGAAGCGGACGCCGCGCGCCGCGACGCCAACGAAATGCTTATGAGCGGAACCGACAAAACGCTCACCGAACAAGTAAGCCTTTTCGATATAAAAGAAAGCAAGGTGGAGCAGTTATTGAGAGAAACGGACGTCGATAATCTCACGCCTCTGCAAGCACTAACGGTGCTCAACGACTTGAAAAAGGCGGTGACCGACAATGTCTAAAATCAACAGATTGACGCCCGAAGTATTCAATATGATTGCGGCGGGCGAAGTGGTTGAAAACCCCGCGTCCGTAGTTAAGGAACTCGTCGAAAACGCAATAGACGCAGGCGCGGACAGAATTGACGTGGAAATCGATAACGGCGGCGCGGACAGAATCACGGTCAGCGATAACGGCTGCGGCATAGAGCGCGAAGATATGCGCAACGCGTTTTTGCCGCACGCGACAAGCAAGCTAAAATCCGCAGATGATTTGGATACCATTTCCACTCTCGGTTTCAGAGGCGAGGCTTTGGCAAGCATATCGGCAGTCGGCAGAGTTACCGTTATTTCCAAAACCGCAGACGAAGTCGAGGCAAGCGAAATCAGACTGAGCGGCGGAAGGGTGGAGTATGAAGGTTCGGCGGTGCGTGCGCAGGGCACGATTATAACTGTCGAAAATCTCTTTTTCAACACCCCCGCGCGCCTTAAATTTATGAAAAAGCCTTCGCTCGAAGCGGCATACTGCCAAAATGCAATCAAAAACATAATGCTTGCAAATCCGCATCTTGCCATTACGCTTACGATTGACAACGAACGCGTGCTCGAAAACAACGGCGGTACGCTACTTGACGCGCTGTTTTCGGTTTATGACGGAAAACTTGCAGGCGCGCTCATACCCGTAGACTACTCGGCGACATCCGGAATTAAAGTCAGAGGTTATATCTCGTCGCCCGACTATACAAAATCAAACCGCTCATATCAGACGGTTATCATAAACGGCCGTGCTGTCAGCGACGGTACTGTGGTGCTTGCGGCGGAACGCGGATACGGAAACGCGCTGATGAAACGCAATTTTCCCGTACTCGTCCTCGATATTCTTATGCCTTTCGACCACGTCGACGTTAACGTACATCCCGCAAAAACCGAAGTGCGTTTTTCGGATAAAAACGCCGTATTCGGCGCGGTTTACAAAGCGGTGAGCCTTGCCGTCGCAGATGCACAAAACCGCGACAAAGTGAGTTTGACTTCTGAAAATTCGGACAGCGAGAAGCACGAAACTGTCAAAAACGATACCGATTATGATAATAAATACGGCAAAAACTCACTTAAAAATGACGAAAAAAGTCTAGAAAACGGCACAAAACACGACGTTTTTTCCTCGAAAAACGGTAATGATAAAGTGGAACAACTTCGTATCGCCACTGAAAATTTGTATTCTGCCGATTTATCCGATAGCGGTTCGACAGCCGGTACTACATCAGAATTCGGTTTTGGTTTTGCTCTCAAAAACGACGTTTTCAATCGCCGCGAACATACGCTTAAAGACAGCGGCGGTATCGTTTTCGACGTTTACTCCGATAAAAACAACGATTACGGTATAAATAATCACAATAATAACGATATAAATTATAGAAAAAAACTTGATAGCATACAACGTGCACAGGATTTTACGCATAGTTATATCGGTGCCGATAACTCGCCCTATTCCGATAATAATTTCGGTTTATCCGAAATCGCAGCTTACGTCAACAACGGTTCCGATACCGACAATTCTATAAGCGTCAACGGCAATTTATCCGATAATCTTCGCTCAAAGCTTCAAAATTGCGATAATTCAGATGCAAAGCCCGTGTTTGACGGCAACGTCATAGGTCAGCTTTTCGAAACTTATATTATCGTAGAACTCGACGGCGTCGCATACGTAATAGACCAGCACGCCGCGCACGAACGCCTGCTTTACGACAAACTTATAAAGAGTATGACAAGCGGCTATGCACAGTCCTTGCTTGTGCCCATTAAACTCAGACTCAGTGCGAACGAAGCTGAATTTTTGGACTCGATTATGCCGAAACTCAAAGCGATGGGTTTTGACATCGAATATAAATCGGGGGCTTATTGCGTGTATGAGTTGCCGCAGTTAGTCGCCGATATGAACGTAGAAAAATTCTTTTCCGACTTACTCAGGCACTCGTCGGCACCGGACGTAAACGAGGAAATTATGTTCCGCGATTACGTTGCGCGCACGGCTTGCCGCGCGGCTATAAAAGGAGGAGAGAGGCTTTCGCGCGAACAGCTTTATGCCGTAATAAACAATCTTATAGACGAAGACGGCAAGCTGCCTGACAGATGTCCCCACGGAAGACCCGCCGTGATTACGCTTACTCGCCGCGATATAGAAAAGATGTTCAAGAGGATTGTATGAAGATGACGGAAATAAACGAATTGTCTGTCGGAAATCTGCAACCCGTATATATTGTCGGAGCGACCGCGTCCGGCAAGTCGGAACTCGCTTTTCGCCTTGCACAAATTACCGGCGGTACGGTTATATCGGCGGACAGTATGCAAATTTATCGCGGACTCGACATCGGAACCGCAAAAGAAAGCGTTGCTCGCCGCAGAAAGGTAGAGCACAAAATGATTGATATAATCGATTACGACAGCGAGTTTTCCGTTGCGGAATACGCCGAATTGGCAAACAAGGAGATTGCGGACTGCATTAACCGCGGGGTTTTACCCATCGTCGCAGGCGGCACTGGACTCTATTTCGAGGCTCTTTTGTATCCGATGAGTTTCGCTTCTGCGGATAAAAACGAAGAAATACGCCGTGAATTGCAAGCTTTTTTGCAAATATACGGAAACGAAGCGTTGCACGACAGATTGAAAGAAGTTGACGCTGTCACTGCCGACAGACTGCATCCGAACGACACAAAGCGCGTCATACGCGCGCTGGAAGTCGCGCTTGCCACTGGAAAACCTATGTCTGAACGCACAGACAAACGTGAAAAACCCGACGTAATAATGGTCGGCATAGATATGGAGCGCGCCGCGCTTTACGAAAGAATAAACGCGCGCGTTGACAAGATGTTTGACGACGGACTTGTATCGGAAGTTGCGTCGATAAACGATTTTACGTTGCAAAGTATGCAGGCGATCGGATATAAGGAGTTTGACGGCGTGGATTTTATCCGCACGCCCGACGGCAGCGTATCGCTTGCACCCGAAGATGAGAACAGAGTAAAAGAGTTGATAAAGAAACACACTCGCAACTACGCAAAACGTCAGCTTACCTGGTTCAGGCGTTATCCTTTTGCCGTATGGTTCAAAAACACGGAAGATGCGATAAGCTATATTCTCGGTAAGCTGAATACCGATATTCGGTCGGCGGCAAACAAATAAAATGTTTTGCAAATAAGGCTATTCGAATGCAAGCTTAAAAAAACGCAGAAAAACTGCAATTATATGAGCTGTTGAAAATACGATACTATTCTAAAAATGGGCAAAATATATAATACTTACTCATCCGAAATTATGCAATAAAGGAGCTGTTACGGTATAAAATGAACGCTGATAGAGTTGAAAACATAATTAGCAATGCGGAAGAAAAACTGACAGGCTGTTTCGCCCGACTTGACAGAATTGCACTCAACAATCAGAAAAAAGTGCTTGACGCTTTCAGAAACAACGCAATTCAGGCGCGCCATTTATACGGCACAACGGGTTACGGCTATGACGACGGCGGCAGAGATTCGCTTTGCGCGCTTTATCGCGACGTATTTCACAGCGAAAGCGCAATAGTTTCACCGTTAATCGTATCGGGTACGCACGCTCTTACGCTTATGCTTTTCGGCGTTCTGCGTCCCGGCGATACGTTACTCGCAGTCTCCGGAATGCCGTATGACACGCTTACAGACGTCATAAGCGGCGAAAATAACGGCTCTCTTAAAGATTTCGGCGTAAATTTTGACTGTATTCAGCTGATTGACAACGGCGATTTAACAGTATCGTTCGATTTCGAAAAAATCGAAAAATCACTGAAAAATAAGCCGATTAAAGCGGTTTTTCTTGCAAGAAGCCGCGGATATTCCTGGAGAGAAGCTATTTCCGTTCAAAAAATCAAAGAATTGATACTATTCGTAAAATCCGTAAGCCCCGAAACTCTCGTGCTGGTAGATAACTGCTACGGTGAATTTGTGGAGGAACTTGAACCTACGGATGTCGGCGCGGATTTGATTGCGGGTTCGCTCATCAAAAACGCGGGAGGCGGCATCGCTCCGACGGGCGGTTATATTGCCGGAAAAGAGGACTTATGCCGACTTGTGTCGTTCAGACTCACAGCACCGTCGCTCGGAATGGAAGAAGGCAGTTACGCTTACGGTTATATACCGTATTATCAAGGATTGTTTCTTGCGCCGTCGGTCGTGAAAAACGCACTCCGAGCTTCGCTTTTGTTTGCCGAGTGTTATTCTTCGCTCGGATTTGAAACGCTTCCGGTCGGCGGAGGCAATCCTTATGACCTCGTGACAAGCATTAAACTCGATTCTGCGCGTCAAATCGTTGATTTCTGCGGCGCAATTCAAGAAATTTCGCCCATCGACAGCAATGTAAAGCCCGAGCCGTGGGATATGCCCGGTTACCAAAATCAAGTCGTTATGGCGGCAGGCGCATTTATACAGGGTTCGTCCATTGAATTGAGCGCGGACGCTCCGATAAAAGAACCGTACATCGTCTACGTGCAAGGC
>DBFJGL010000032.1:0-3090 GCA_048394785.1 Christensenellales bacterium
CGTTCCGGCAAACTCTTGATACTGTCGATGAGCATAAGTTCGTCGAGTTTTTCATCCGGCGCGCCGTCGCCCACTATTCGGTCTCCGAGCGGCGTTCCGTCATCATCGCCGCCGTCGGACAAGGATAGCACATACCGCCCCGTATCCATTGCGAAAACAATGTCCGCAGCCTCTACTCCGAACGCACTTGCAAGTTCGTCAACGGAAGGCTCTTTTTCTTCTGTTTTGAGTTTTTCTTCCACATATGCCGCTATCTTCTGCGACAACGCCTTAGCCCATCGCGAAACTTTGACAGTGCCGTCGTCGCGCAAAAACCGCTTTATTTCTCCCGTTATCATAGGCACGGCGTACGTTGAAAAACGCACGTTGTAAGACGTATCGAAATTGAGCATGGCTTTGGTAAATCCCATTGCGCCCAACTGCATCAAATCGTCGTATTCCAAACGCCCGTTAAAGCGTTTTACGATCGATTTAATTAAAGGTAAATTTTCGGATATGAGTTTTTCTTTTGCACCGTCGTCGCCCGTCTGCGCCGCGGCAATCAGCGCGAGCGTTTCCTCGTGGCTCAGCATTCCTTAAACGCTTTGGTCATAATGACCTCGGTGCCGCAGCCTTCTTCGGACTTCACCTTGACGTCGTCCATAAACGTCGACATTATCGTAAACCCCATTCCGCTGCGCTCGTCCTCGGGACGCGTCGTAAAAAACGGCTCTTTTGCAGCTTCCACGTCTTTTATGCCGCAGCCGAAATCCTTTACGATTATCGTTACGCTGCGCCCCGTCTGCGTGCACTTGATTTCAACTTCGCCGCTTGTCGCGTCGGCATACGCGTGAACCACTGCGTTGGTAACGGCTTCGCTTACGGCGGTTTTAAGGTCGTTTATCTCCTCGATTGTCGGCTCCAACGGCAGTACGAACGCGCTTACAACGTTGCGCGCAAAGCTTTCGTTCACACCGAGAGCGGGTATTTGCATTATCATAAAATTATCCATATTCACCTCATTCGATAATCGGCGCAAAAGTATATACGCCGCTTGTTCTGAACACTTTATCCACCTGCGCGGACATTCCTCTGACGGCAAGACAGCCGCCCTTTGCCTGAACCTTTTTATATCGTCCCATAATAAAACCGAGCCCCGTGCTGTCCACGAATCCCACGCGCCTGAAATCCATTATCATAAGTCTGAAACTCATCTGATTTATCGCTCTGTCTACGTCGTCGCGGATGCGCCGCACGGCGTACTCGTCAATATCGCCCGAAAGCTCGACAATCAAGGTGTCTTTTATAAGTTTTAAGTTCACTTTCCGCCTCCGTATAACAGCATAGTTCACCTATGCGCGGCAAAAACGGCGGCTTTTGAAATATTAAAAAAGTTATTGTCGCTATGTGTCAAAAAAATATTGAAATCACCTCAAAAAAGTGTTGACATTCCTCGCGTTTCGTTGTATATTGTCTAAGTCGCCGAGATTTCCGCGTGACGGTAAATCGGGGTGTGGCGCAGTTTGGTAGCGCACTTGGTTTGGGACCAAGGGGCCGGGAGTTCGAATCTCTTCACCCCGACCAAATTAACTCCTCTCGGCAAGACATTGAGGGCCTTTAGCTCAGTTGGTTAGAGCGGTCGGCTCATAACCGATTGGTCCGCGGTTCGAGTCCGTGAAGGCCCACCAAAATCTTAATATTTCGTGGCCCGGTAGTACAGATGGTTAGTACGCCAGCCTGTCACGCTGGAGGTCAGGGGTTCGAGCCCCCTTCGGGTCGCCAATATACGATAGTGGCAGTGACAACGTCACTGCCACTATCTACACCCCCCCCCTTATAAATGCCTCGGTAGCTCAGTTGGTAGAGCAAGGGACTGAAAATCCCTGTGTCGGTGGTTCAAGTCCGCCCCGAGGCACCACGCGAAAGCGAACTCAATGCTGAATACATACGCTGGTGTAGCTCAACTGGCAGAGCAGCTGATTTGTAATCAGCAGGTTGATGGTTCGATTCCGTTCACCAGCTCCACGGAGAGGTTCCAGAGCGGCCAAATGGAGCAGACTGTAAATCTGTTGTCAGTGACTTCGGTGGTTCGAATCCACCCCTCTCCACCAAGAAATACCGTATCGAAAGATACGGTATTTTCTTTTAAGGTGGTGGATTCAAACCTGACGCTGACGCGATTGGCTACATTATGTAGCAACAATCGCTATTACGCCCTACGGGCTACGAATCGCGGCGCGCCGGCTGCGCTCCTCACCCCTCTCCACCAAGAAATACCGTATCAAAAGATACGGTATTTTCTTTTGAGGTGATGGATTCGTACCTGTCGCTGACGCGATTGCGCTTTGCGAACAATCGCTATTACGCCCTACGGGCTACGAATCGCGTCGCGCTGATTGCGCTCCTCACCCCTCTCCACCAAAAAAATACTACTCATCTTTGAGTGGTATTTTTTTGATTAAGGGGTGTTGTACGAACCTTTGGTTCGGCGGCTTGACGGCTTTACTCGTGTAGTACTGTCCCCCATTTTCAAGACGCTTTCGCATTGCACTTTCTTTATACGTGCAATACACCTATATATAGTGGTTTTGTTTATACAAATTCTATGGCAAATGCGAAAATACAGCCCCTCTCTTCCTTTTTATCTCATCGTGGTGGATTCGTACCTGTCGCTGACGCGATTGCGCTTTGCGAACAATCGATACTGCTTTTATATTCGTATTCGCTGTGCACTGGTAGCATTCATCTCCCCTATCGTAGTTTTTATGCGCATCACAGACAAAAAGTAATAATTTGTCTCACGGAGAATAAGGGAAGATCGCCAAGCGGTTCATCGGCGATCGCCCATGCCGTGCGGCTTTGAGTTTCGTTTTTTATTCCGTTGTTTTGTTTGCGGCGGGTGCTTGAACGCGCCGCGCAGCGGCACGCTCGTTTATTCATTTATTCAAGCACCCGCCATAGTGCCATAAGGATTTTAAGTCATGTAAATGTTTGAGAAAATTTATTGTTTGTGTTATAATATTAAAAAACGATATGATAATTTGTAGGGTGCTATGAATCAAGCAAATGATTTTATACTTTGCAAAAATTTAATCAACGACTTTATAGATG
>DBFJGL010000033.1:0-2391 GCA_048394785.1 Christensenellales bacterium
ACTGCGTTAAACAATCGAACTTCGACGGTAGAAAAATTTGCCGTTATCGGTTAAACCGCATTGACTTTATATCTTTTTGCTGTCCACTTCCGCTTTGAGTCTTGCGGAAAGGTCGTCGAGGGACATAACCCCGAGGTCGCCTTCGGAACGGTGACGGACGGATACTTTGCACTCCTCCGCTTCCTTATCGCCGATTACAAGGATATAGGGCACCTTTTCAAGTTGCGCTTCGCGGATTTTTTTGCCGAGTTTCTCGCTTCTGACGTCGCTTTCCGCCCTGTATCCGCGCATAACCAAATCGTCGCGCACCTTGTTTGCGGCGTCGGCGGTTCTGTCTGTCAGCGACAGTACGCGCACTTGTTCGGGAGCCATCCAAAGCGGGAACGCGCCGTTAAACTTCTCGATGAGCATTGCAAGCGTGCGCTCGTAGCAGCCTATCGAACTGCGGTGTATAATGAGCGGACGCGCCTTTTCGCCGTTTTCGTCGATATAAATCATATCGAAACGCTCGGCAAGCGCGAAGTCGAGCTGAATGGTGAACAGAGTGTCTTCCTTGCCGTGGACGTTTTTGCATTGTACGTCGAGTTTAGGTCCGTAGAACGCCGCTTCGCCCCATTCTTCGGTGTAGTCGAACTGCATATCGTCAAGAATTTGCTTCATTTTATTTTCGGCTTTTTCCCAATCCTCGGCGGTGCCGACGTACTTGTCCGGATTTTTGGGGTCCCAACGCGAGAAACGGTATCTGACGTCTTTGGTAAGGTCGAAAACCCCCATCAGATAAGTTACGAAATCCGCCGCTTTCTTGAACTCGTCCTCCAATTGGTCGGGCGTGCACACGATGTGCCCGTCGGACAGAGTGAACTGACGCACGCGGATAAGTCCGTGCATCTCGCCGCTGGCTTCTTTTCTGAACAGCGTTGCCGTCTCTGCATATCTTATGGGCAGGTCGCGGTAAGACTTCAAACCGTTTTTGTATATCGTGAATTGGAAGGGACAGGTCATAGGACGCAGACAGAGAATTTCGTCGTCAACGTCTTCTTCGCCGATATAGAACATCTTGTCCTTGTAGTGCTCCCAGTGTCCCGACGTAATGAACAGATTGTTTTTGGTCATAACCGGCGTTTTGGTGAGCTGATAACCGCGCTTCTGCTCCTCGTCCTCGATGAAGCGCTGCAACACCTGCACTATTCTCGCGCCCTTAGGCATAAGCAGAGGAAGTCCCTGCCCTACGTTTTCGTCGGTCATAAACAAACCGAGTTCTCTGCCGAGTCGGTTGTGGTCGCGAAGTTTTGCCTCTTCCACGCGTTTGAGATAATCTTCCAGCTCGCTTTTCTTCTCGAAACAGGTGCCGTAGATACGGGTAAGCATCTTGTTTTTCTCGTTGCCTCTCCAATACGCGCCCGTGAGCGAAGTGAGCTTGAATGCTTTTATTCTGCCCGTGGAAGTGAGGTGCGGTCCGCTGCAAAGGTCGATAAAATCGCCTTGCTTAAAGAAGGTAATCTCCTCGCCCTCGGGAATATCCGCAAGCAATTCCAACTTATAATTCTGTTTTATGCGTTTGACGGTCTTTTCCGCTTCCGAACGGGACGCCGTAATGCGCTCAATGGGCATATCAGCCTTAATAATGCGCTTCATTTCCGCCTCGATTTTTTCGAAATCGGACTGATTTATGGGAGTCTTGAACTCGAAATCGTAATAAAAACCGTCTTGAATTGCAGGTCCGATTGCAAGCTGCACTGTGGGATACATATTCTTCACCGCCTGCGCGAGAATGTGGGAGCAGGTGTGACGATAAGCGTTTCTGCCCTCCTCGTCCGCAAAGGTCAGCACCTCGAACGTGCAGTCTTTGTCTATAATGTCGTTTAATGACGAGAGCTTACCGTCGATTTTACATACGAGCGCCGCCCTCGCAAGCCCCTCGCTGATTTTCTTTGTCAATTCCAACGCAGACAGCGCGCTTTCATCGACTGCTAAGATGTTGCCGTTTTTAAGTGTAATATTCATTTTTCCTCCTGCGCAATCAACCTTACAACGGTTATACGCAAATTTAGTTATTATATTATAGGAAACTTTATCTGCTAAGTCAACATTTGTAAGCTATGGTCAATCAAATTTTTGAAACTGCCCGTCGGCTTTTTATATGCCGCAACGAAAAGACGCGGAGCAATCAATTTTGTCCGTCCCAATAATACACGTATAGTGCTTTTATTAAAAGTTATTTTTCTATCTATTTTCGTATCGGTCTGTCTGCATATTGCGCTCTTGCATATCGCGATTGTTTATTAAGATAAAACGGCAACCGCGACTGCGGTTGCCGTTTTTATCGGATATTGCATAAAATATCTGTTATTTCATACCATTCGACACGCTTATTTTATAAAACATAGGTTC
>DBFJGL010000034.1:0-4399 GCA_048394785.1 Christensenellales bacterium
GAAGCACTTTAATTGAGGAGAGAAATTATGAGCAAATATCCCGAGTACATATCCGAGAAAAGACGCCCCGCGCCCACCCCCGACAGCATTGCGGAGAACGGCAAAATTCATTACGGAACGTTTGACGCGCCCTTTAAGAACCTCAACATGCTCGATTGCGAGAAACCCTGCGGAAAAACGCCTAGTTTTCTCAAAAAGAGCCGCTTGACCGAATGGGAAGCGTTTGAGGTGCACCTCGACGAAGACGCGCTTATCAGCGCGATTTACAAAGTGGGTCCCCTCGGGTTTTCTCTTTTTGTGTGGTTTGATAAAAAAGAAGGCAGGGTTTACAGTTGGCGGAACATTGTGCTTGCAAGTCAGGCAAAAGTGGCGGCTCAGCTTGTCAGCGACTACTGCTACTGCAAAACCTCCAAAAGCGAATATCGTATAAACAATGACTTTTTGAACGGCAAAGCTTCCGCAAAAGGCGGCGCAAAAGGCAAATGCGGCGAAATAGTCGTGGACATCGCCTTAGAACGCATATCTCCCCTCGCAAACGGCGTAATGCCTCTGGGAAAAAAGCGCGGCGAGTTTATCAACCCTCTGTACAGCGAAAAAGATTTCTTTAAGGCGACGGGCACAATTACCGTAAACGGAAAGGCATACTCATCCAACGAGCGTTCGGTCGGCATCATCGACGACCACAAAGGCTATTATCCGTACCGCGCGCACTACGATTGGCTGACGACTATGGGCACGATAAACATTGACGGCAAAGACGAGTACTTTGCGTTCAACCTTACGCGCAATCAGTCCGTCGACCAGCACAACTACAACGAAAACGTGATATGGCTCGGTGACAAATCCTACCCGATGCCCCCCGTCACGTTCACTCACAAAGACGGCAAAAAGAAAGCGACCGAGTGGTATATCCGCGACGAACACGGCGCGGTCGATATTACGTTCAAACTCGAAGATACCTACTATATGCCAATGCATTTCGGCGTAATAGACGTATATTACGCGCTTCCGTTCGGTAAGATATACGGTTACGTCACGGACACCGATGGCAGAAAATACACAGTGGACGGTATGCTCGGCATAGGCGAAGACAAAACGACGAGAATGTAACGTGCTCCTAATCGCAAAAAATGTTATGACAAGCAAAAACGCCGCAGACGCGGCGTTTTTTATTTCTGTATAAATATAATTTACCTCTCTGTCCTTCTTGTTTATTCCGTCTTGTGCGCGGAATTTCCGTCGCTATCTTCGGAAGAACATACTGCCGTTTCGGCGGAACAGCCAATCGCGCCGAAGTCCGCATTTGCGGCGGATTGTGCCTCGCCGTCTTTTTGGAACTCGAACTCGGAGTTCAAATTATCCGTTTCTTCCGCTTTACCCTCCGCTACGCCTTCGAGGTTTTTGTTTACGGGCGGATATTTGCCCTTTCTCACGTTTTCGCGCGTGAATTTAACCTTGTTGCCCAACACCTCCGAAACCTCGTTGATTGCAACGAAGCTGTCGGGGTCCGTCTCCTGAATGATGTTCTTTATGCGCGTAATTTCAAACCTGTTTACCACGCAGTATAACATCGTCTGTTCCTCGTTCAGGAAATATCCCTTGCAATCCACAATGGTTATGCCGCGTTTCAGTTCGGCACTGATTGCAGCGGCAAGCTTTTCGGGTTGCTTGGTGATAATCGTACACGCCTTCCCCTTGTCGAAACCGTCCACCACAAAGTCGACGACTTTAAGTCCTACGGCATAAGATATAACCGAATAAAGACCGACCAGAATATCCCGGCTTACCACGCTCGCCACAACGTAAATGATTACGTTGAACGCCATAACGAACTGTCCCACGGATACGCCTATCTTTTTGGCGAACATCACAGCAAGAACTTCGACGCCGTCTATCGCGCCGCCGTAACGAATGGTCAGACCGCTGCCCACGCCCGATATGAAACCGCCGAACACGCTCGCTATGAACATATCCTTTTCTATCATTGCGTATATCTTGCCCGTAAACGTGAACACGTCCTGATAAAGCGCAGACATCGCCGAATACGCGCCTATCGACACCAAAGAATAGACTATAAATTTCCAACCGAGTTTTCGGAAGCCTACTAAAAACAGCGGGACGTTGAATACGACGAGAAACACCGCTATGTTGACGCCCGTAACGTTCTTTAAGAACAAGGACAGACCCGATATGCCGCTGTCGATTACGCCGGCGGGCGACAGAAACAACATAACGCCCGTTGCGTTGATTATACCCGCTATGAATAAAAACAACAGGTTAAGCGGCTTAATCTGTAAGTTAAACTTCTTATTTGACATTTTACCCTGTTTTTTCGGCGGCCGTGCCGCAGACGTTGCTTGACAAAACTACTTTGTGATAAGATACATTTTAAGAAGGTCGTCCATAGCCTCTGCTTCTTTCTTACAAAAACCGTCGGCACTGAACGTGCGTTTTATGCCCAGCCATATCGCTTTTATAATCAGCGTGTCGCGAGTATCGAGCGCGGCGGCGAGTCCTTCGAGCATAACGAGATATTCTTCTCTCGCAACCTCCGACATGTTGCTTTCGCGCACTCTTTTGACAAACGCCACAAGCAGATATTCCGCCTGAGGACGCAGTCCCTCCGACGCGAAGTCGACCGCTCTTTCGATATACCGAGGCTCCTCGTCGGCACCCTGTACGACCAACCTTACGAGTGCTTGTTTGAAAGGTTCGAGCACAGAGGTGTAACAGTGCTGAAAACTCTCCTGCTTGTCTCCGCAAGGAAAATAGTCCGACGCAAAAGTCACAAAGTCCATCGAGCCTTCGTCAAACTCCAACAACAATCCGGCAACGAGCGCGACGAGTTGTCTGTCTCCTTTGGGCAGACGCAGCACTTTATGCTCGCCCACTCTCTGCAACGCTTTTCTCTTTTCCGCCTCGTAGTCGAAAGACTGATTGCAATACTGTAAAACGGTGCGGAACTCCTCATAATAGGCAAGACATTTTAACAGCGAGCGATTTTTCTTATCCACGAGGATAAGACTTGAACCCTGCATATCGTCAAGCACCGATACCAATGCCTCTATACCTTCTCCGCAATAATCCATTTTTCTCCCGTCAGGCTATGAACGGCGCGAGTGCGTTGAGCAAATCGTCGCAGTTCTCCTCCATGATTTCCAAAACGATGGGTTCGCCCAAATCCAGACTGAAAATACCCAGAATAGACTTGGCGTCCACGATGTAACGTCCGCTTCTCAACGACATTTCATAGTCATAGCGCGACGTAATGTTGACAAACTTTTTTACCGATTCCGCCATATCCAGTTTAATCGATACAGACTTCATAGCTCTCCTTTGCCCTGAGGCTTATACAAAAAATTTATTACCACTTATTGTGTACCTTTTCCGCGAAACAAAGGACGTTATCGAGCTCGATGACTTTGCCGTCGTCAAGCACGCATTTACCCGAAGCGTAACCGAACACCTGATGCGGTATCATACACATCACCTTCAAGTCGAAGGGTGCGTAACGGTCGATAAGCGGCTTGAAGGTACAGTCAAGCCTGCCGTCGTCGGATATAAACTTCCATTCTTCCATATATCGGGGGTTGCCCTCGTCGTCGCCGGGGATAATGAACTTCACCCTGCCGATTTTGTGCGACTTTCCGTTGTAAAACAGCATATCTTCGCTTGCGGCGGACGTGTTGCCGAAACCGTATCCGATATTCCAGCCGAAAAGAGAACCGTCCGAAAGTTCGGTTTGCAGACTGCCCCAATACCAGGTATTGTCAAACGTCCACACGCCTCTGCCCCAATCGAGCGTTGCCAAACTGTCTGCCTTTTCAAACCTGCACAACCTGTCGTTTAAGGTCATATAGCCTTCCGCACGCATACAGTTTATCTTTTGATTATAATAAAAATAACCTTTTTTATCGAAAGGAGTGGCGATAACCATACACTCCTCGGGAACGTCCGTCAGGGTGACGTCGAATTTGACGTCCGTCCCCTTCTTGTCGGCGTTGGGGTATTCGCCGAACAAGCGTCGAGTCTTACCGTCGTTGGTAATTGTCATCTCGACTTTGCCGTTTTTCCAGCCGACGTTACCGGACGTGGCTGTCGGGGGCATATGAAGTTTTCCCATCGGGAACAAAAACACCGAACTGTTTGTAAACTGCGACGGAGTTTTGAAATCCATAACCGATATGGACAGTGCGCCGACGTAGCCCATATCCGCAACGGTAAGACAAAGTGCGTATTCATCGTTTCCGATATAGTAATAATCCCATTCTTTCAGCCTTGCTTTCTTTGCGGTGATGTTCTCGCGGTTGTATACCCACAGCTCGCGCTTGGCATATCCCGGCTCGGCGATATTGCCGTCCGCGTTGAGTAAAGGCTGCAATTTGGTTATTTCGTGTTG
>DBFJGL010000035.1:0-4434 GCA_048394785.1 Christensenellales bacterium
ACTGCGTTAAACAATCGAACTTCGACGGTAGAAAAATTTGCCGTTATCGGTTAAACCGCATTGACTTTATATCTTTTTGCTGTCCACTTCCGCTTTGAGTCTTGCGGAAAGGTCGTCGAGGGACATAACCCCGAGGTCGCCCTCGGAACGGTGACGGACGGATACTTTACACTCCTCCGCTTCCTTAGCTCCGCCGGCGACACCTATGATTTCGGTTTTATCCGCGTTATACAATATATTGTTTTCAGTTGAGTAATTTTCACATCCCGACGCAATAGCGATGCTATCCAAATTTGCAAAGTCGAATGCGTTTTTGCCGATAGTTCGTATTGTATTAGGCAATGATACGTCTTTTAGCGCGCTTTCTGCAAATGCATTGTCTCCGATGCTTTCGATTGCGTCGCCGAAATCAAACGCGACAAGTGAACCGCAGCCAGAAAACGCCCAATTTCCAATGCTTATCACACGACGGCTCGTCACTACGCTGCGCAAAGACGTACACTTGTAAAATGCACAGTCTTCGATTTTGGTAACGCCCCTCATTGTGATTGATTGCAACGTATCGCACTCGGAAAACATACTCCATGTTATTTGAGTTATCCCCTCGGGCAGTATGACTGATGTAATGTTGTGTTTTACGTTGATGTCCATATTCTTAAACGCCCCGTCGGCTATTTCCACTACGGTGTCAAGTAATGCGACTTCTCCGCTGAATCTGGCAGGTATAGCGAGCAATTTCTTTCCGTCGGCACTATATAATAGGTTTCCCGACGCCTTATAATCAACCGAACTTCCCGAAATGCGTTCGAGCGCAGAAAGGTAGGATTTAACATTGGATTCCAAAACGCCTTCTTCTCTGAGATACTGTCCAAAGGAAAGCGATTTAATTGTATTCGCGCTGTTTGCAAAAACTCCTTCATAACCTATCGATAATACTTTTATACCCGCAATGCTTTCGGGTATGGTAAATTCGGTTAATCCCTCAGCTTTAACTTTCAATATACGCCAACCGTTTTCACCGTCGAGATAACAAGATTCTAACTCATATTCGGGAGTATTTTCGTTGCAAACGGTGCAAAGCCCGTCTTCGCCTTCGAATTTATGTTCGCCGGTAATTTCGCCTACGTATTCTCCGTCGCCGGATTGTCCGCATACGTCACAGATATAAGTCACGTATTCGGGGGCATTACAAGTTGACGGCACTCTTTCGTCAACGGTCTTGCTTGTATAATCGCACGGAAGACATTCGCCCACCCAATCGTAGTCTTCCTCATAACCGCAGTCGCGCAGACAGCGGCGGTGCTTGTGTTCCTGTACGGTACAAGTAGCGGGGATTGTTTCAGGCTCGCTGAGCTCATGTTCAAGGCTAGGTATTTTTTTGGTATAATATTTTCCGCAATGCATACATTCGTAACTCTCAGCACCCCATGAGCTACAAGTCGGAGGCATAGCGTAAACGGGTTCCGTCCCGTATTCGTGCTTTATTTCCCCGTAAAACTCCGTTACTGACTGCAGTTCGGTGGTGATATCGACAAATGTTGCGTATTTCTCCTGCTTTTGTAACTGTACGGTGAGCCATTCCGCTATTTCGCCGCTTTGATTGTCGGCGTAGTAGTATCTTACTGTTACATGCCATTCATAATCGCGAACTGGGACGCCGTCGTTGCTGACGTAATCGACTTCTTTCAAATTAAAAAAGAAATCCTCAATATAGCCTTCGCTTGTTATATCATGCGAATAATATCTATCATCTCCCTCAAAGAACTCGACAGACAGGAAACGCAGACTCCAATCTATGTTGACAGTGAAAGCGATATTGCCGCCGGCGACTGTATACGAATAACTTTCTTTTTCAAATTTTCTGCCGCGGTCGATAGTCGTGTCGGAGCACTCTATACGCTTTGTTATTGCAAGCAGCCTGTTTATATCAAGGTCGGGGAGCGTCTTCGCAAGCTGTTCGGCGGTGCCTTCGTATACGATTTTGTCAAGCGTAAACGCAGACGAATAACCGCTAAAAATAAACTCTTTCAAGCACGCGGGCAAATGAAATTCTGTGACCGTGTCCGCAATCGTCTGGTCGGAGAAACTATACACGGGATAGCCGAGCATCGTTTCGGGAACGGTTAAAATCGGGCTTTCGCCGCGGTATCCGATTATCCTGATGTATTCGCAATCGAAACGGTCGTCGTAGTTTACAATCTCGTAAGAGAAGTTTTTAACGTGTTCCAACGTCGTCAAATCTTCTTCTTGAAGCGGCGCGAATTTAGCATTGATTTGCTCTTGCTCAAACAACATCTCGGAGGCATTAAAATCATAGTTGTCAACGTCAAATTGATATATTCCCAATGCCATATACTTTTCCTGTATATAGAATTGAACTGTTGACCACGGTAAAATAAAGTCTATAACTCCGCCTCCAATAACGGAAGTCTGAATATGCTCCACGTCCTTGTGCAACGTTATTTTTTCGACGTCGCCTTTATGACGTCCGTACTCGTCGCTGTACTCGTTTGAAATAAATATGCTGCCGCCCAAGCCGTCATAAAGCTTTATATGACCGACGTTCGCTCCTATGTCAATATTCAACATTTCGACGTTGCTGCCGTATATTTCCACGGTGTCGACAGACGCGAGCGCGCCGTTGAGGTTGAAACTTTGTACCCTGTCCGACGCTCCGCGGATTATCAGTTTTTCAAGGTTATAGGTCTGCGTCACGTTGTCGTTTAAGAACAACCATTCGAGAGGATTGATATACCAGCCCGCCTGCTCGTTCTCCTCGTCCACAATAAACGCCGGAGTGACGTCCACGGTCTTAAGATTCGGCAAATATACCAATGACAGCGTTGTTTCCACCATAACCGACATCTTGGACGCGTCTATCGTAAGCGACGTTATCGAGTTGTTTACGGGAATGTACAACAAGTAGTCGTCGGTTGAATACAGACACTGATTTTTCACCTTGAACAGCGGAGAATTAGGTCCCACTGATATTCTGTTCAAAAAGCTCACCTCGCCCTCATAATCAAGCAAGATTATTTCAAAAAACTCCGTCGGGCACTCGACAAGCGTATCGTCATACTCTCCGTCGCCCTTGCCTCCTTGCAATATATCAAGATATCCTTTCTCTATTTTTATCGAATTCACAGACGCGGGAATGGTAAGTTCTTTTACGTGCGACGGCAGTCTGAGCGAATAATATATGCTTTTAACGTCAGAGGGCAGAACGAGCGAAGACGGACAGTCCGCTTCCTCTCCCATCCAACCGTAAAGCACGCCGTCTATTATATCGAATTGCCCATCCTGCGCATCCGAAGTCAATATTTCGCCGATATAATACTGGCTTGCTTCGTTCCATTCGGACACGGCGAGAGTGTACTGCGAATTTTCCATTACGGATTTGACGTAATCCTTGTCGATTGACGTAAATTCTTCCTCTACCATTTCATAGCAATAATCGAACGCGACGGCGTCCTCATAAATTGCATATCCGCTTTCGCCCTTGGCATTAAACGTTATGTACCCCGGTTCGTCCGCGTCATAGCGCGACATCGCAAAAAACTCCATGTCGCTGTTACCGTATATGAACATTTTGCTCGTATAATCCCGTGAAAACTGCACGACTTTGAAATTATAGTCACTCTCGCTCTTATAATCAAGCGCAACCACCAAAAACTCGCAGTATCCGCTTCCGCCGTGATTTATGTCGTCGCTATAACAATACGTAGTCTTTACGGTGCCTTCTGACTTCGTTTCTATGTATTGCTCGTAAAACGGAAGTGCGATTTTGACGTCGTAAAACTCCTGTGCGCCGTGATGTTCGCGAATTGCGTATCCGCAGATAAGTGGTATGAAAAACGACTGTTGAAACACGTCTGTGAAAAAGGAGGTGTTATCCGTCGCTACTTTTTCGGGGTGCTCGGACAAATAATCGAACAGCGCGTCCTTTTCATTCTGCCCGAACGACATCGTAAACGAGCCTTTATTTTCCACCGACTGTGCCGATTTTGCCGCAAGTGCTTCGCGGCTGTTTTTTATAACCGTAGCAGCAATGGTTTCATATTCCTCGAACTCGGAGTTAACATTGACGTCTCCACCGCCGTTACTGTCGTTTCCGTTGCCCCCGTTGTTTGCGCCGCCGTTACAGGCACTCAGCCCCACAATGGACATTATTACCATCAATGCTATCAACACCGACATAAAAATTTTGCGTTTCATAAAACCTCCATTCACTTTCCCATCTTCGGTCGTTTCGTTTAAAGTGCACTTTTTCTAAACCGCTTATAACTGTCAAGTATATGCGACTGCGTTAAACAATCGAACTTCGACGGTAGAAAAATTTGCCGTTATCGGTTAAACCGCATTGACTTTATATCTTTTTGCTGTCCACTTCCGCTTTGAGTCTTGCGGAAAGGTCGTCGAGGGACATAACCCCGA
>DBFJGL010000036.1:0-13829 GCA_048394785.1 Christensenellales bacterium
ATCATATTTGTAGGTTTTGTTAATTTTCAATAAGCATTTTTGATAAAAAATGCACTCTATTCGCATAAAATAAATCAACGCCCTTTCGGGTGTTGTCAAAAAAATTTTTGCGATTATTTGCCGTTTTGCTGCAAATATACGATGAGCGCGGCAATGTCGGCAGGGCTTACGCCCGATATTCTCGACGCCTGTCCGAGATTTAACGGACGTATTTCGTTTAGTTTTTGTCTTGCCTCCAACCTTAGCGCGCGAATATCGCCGTAATCCATATCGGCGGGCAAAATCTTGTTCTCCATTCTGCGCTGTTCTTTGACCGCGCTTTCCTGTTTTTTGAGATAACCCTCGTATTTTAATTCGACAATCGCCGCTTCGACCGCGCTTCTTTGCGCGTCTTCGGGCGCAAACTCCTCTAAGTCCTCATAATCGAGTTCCGGACGGCGGCAAAGTTCGGCAAAAGTCGGAATCTTCTTGGGCACTTCCAATCCCTTTTCCGAAAACACTCTGCTTACGGTTTCTTTGTCGACGGTTCGCCCCGCATTTGCCTTTATACTTTCAATCTGCGCTTTTCTCGCGCGCATTCGTTCTACTCTTTCTATGCTTGCAAGTCCGAGTTCATACGATTTTTCGGTAAGCCTTATATCCGCGTTGTCCTGCCTTAACATTATGCGATGTTCGGCGCGTGCCGTCATCATTCTGTACGGTTCTTCCGTACCCTTTGTCACAAGGTCGTCGATCAGCACCCCTATATACGCCTCGTCCCTTCCCAACACAAAAGGAGCTTTTCCGTCAATCAGAAGCGACGCGTTTATGCCCGACATAATGCCCTGCGCCGCCGCCTCCTCGTAGCCGCTGCTGCCGTTCATCTGTCCTGCCGAAAACAGACCTTTTATCCCTTTTATCTCCAAGGACGGTTTCAGACAAAGCGGATTTAAGCAATCGTATTCTATTGCGTAAGCGTATTTGGCAAAACGGCAGTTTTCGAGCCCTGCCACCGTACGGTACATCTTTTCCTGAACGTCATGCGGTAAAGAAGACGACATTCCCTGAATATACATTTCATCGCTGCCCTTCCCTTCGGGTTCGACGAAAATCTGGTGTCGGCTTTTATCCGCAAACCTCATAACTTTGGTTTCGATTGACGGACAATATCGCGGTCCGACGCCCGTAATACTGCCGTTATAAAGCGGACTGCGGTCTATGTTTTCGAGAATAATTTTATGAGTTTCTTCGTTTGTATAAGTCAGATAACACGCTTCTTCTTCGAAAGTGTCGACGTCGGACATAAACGAAAACCGCTCGCCGCAACCGCCGCGCTGTATCTGCATCTTGGAAAAATCTATACTGTCGCGGTATATTCTCGCAGGCGTGCCCGTCTTGAACCGCCTCATCGGTATGCCCGCTTTCACAAGGCTTTCCGTAAGCCTGTCCGCGCTTTTGTACCCCGAAGGTCCGCTTTTTTTGACGTAATCGCCTATAATAAGCTCTGCGTTGAGATACACACCCGTCGCAAGAATTGCCGTTTTGCAGACTAGCTTTCTTCCGCCCGCCGTAATCACCGCTTTTATTTGTCCGCCGTCAACTTCTATTTCCACGGCTTCGTCCTCTATTACGGTGAGATTCTCCCGAGAGTCAAGCGCACGCGCAATTACGTTTTGATATTCGAGCTTGTCTTCCTGACCTCGCAGGGAAAACACCGCAGGTCCCTTTGCCGTATTGAGCATTTTGATTTGAAGCAACGCTTTATCCGCGGCAAGTCCCATTTCGCCGCCGAGCGCGTCCACTTCTCTGACAAGGTGCCCCTTTGCCGTGCCTCCTATTGCCGGATTGCACGCCATAAGCGACACGGTGCCCCGCTCCGTGCACAGCATTGCGGTACGCTTTGAAAGCCTGCTTGCCGCAAGCGCGGCTTCAACCCCTGCGTGGCCGCCGCCTATTACCACAACGTCAAAACACTCGCCGCTCATTTGCCCACGCAAAACCTCTCGAAAATTTTTGCTATTATATCTTCCGTCGCGCTCCTTCCCGTGATTTCTCCGAGCGCGTCGTACGCCTCTCTCAAATCGACAAGAATGACGTCCGTGGTTAAATTCAATGCGCCAATCGCGGCTTTAATTGCCGCTTTTGCTCTGTAAAGTGCCGATATGTGTCTTTCAGACGTTATTATTTCGCCGCCTTCCGCCTTGCCGGAACGATAAAGCGACGCAAGCGCGCGTTTCAATTCTTCCACACCCTCTCCCGTCTTTGCGCTTACGGCAAACGTATATGCCATGCGGGGACATCTGAACGATGTCTTGTCGCACTTGTTGTAAACGGTGAATATCGTCTTGCCTTCGAACTCGGGAAAGTCGCCGCTATCGAACGCGTTATCCGAAGCGGTGTCCACAACTCGTATGATCACGTCCGCTCCTTCGTACGCCGCCCTCGCGCGCGCTATCCCTGCCTTTTCTATTTCGTCGTCAGACTCTCTTATGCCCGCCGTATCGATAATATTTATTTTTACCCCGTCGCACTCGAAACTTTCGGCAATTGTATCGCGCGTAGTCCCTGCAACGGAAGTTACTATTGCGCGCTCCTCTTTGAGCATTGCGTTCATAAGCGACGATTTGCCCGCGTTTGCGGCTCCCGCCAGCACGCACGTCAGCCCGTGTTTTGCTATTTTTCCGTCGCGCGCCGTGGAGAGAAGACCGTCTATATCGGCGGCGATTTTTTTCAAACTGTCGGGCAAAGACGGCAAAACTTCGTCTTCCATTTCATCGGGATAATCGAGAGACGCTTCAAGCGATGATATGAGCTCCTCCGCGCTGTCCGCAATCTCGTTTATCCGAGCCGCGACGCGCCCTTCCATAAGTCGATACGCCGCGCGCAACCCTGCCGCGCTCTCGGCGTTTATCATATCTATTACGCCTTCTGCATCTGCCAGCGAAAGTCTGCCGTTAAGATACGCTCTTTTGGTAAATTCGCCCCTGTCGGCATGCCTTGCCCCTTCGCTTAACAACGCGTCCAACGCGCCCTGCATAATCCTGACGCCGCCGTGCAGATAAAACTCCACCGTATCTTCGCCGGTATACGCTTTGTCTGCGGGGAAATAAACCGCATACCCCGTATCCGTGAAATCTTTTGCGGCAAAGCTTCCGAAACGCATAAGTAGCGGTTTGTCTTTTATGCCTGTCTTGGCGGACGTTTTGCTTTTTATAACAAAAAAGGTATCGGCTATCCTGAGCGCGTCCTCTCCGGACACGCGGATTATACCGATACCGCCAACCCCTACGGGGGTGGAAATTGCGGCTATTGTGCTCATATCAGAACTTCTTCTGACCGCCGAAACTCTTATATTTGGGCGGTCCGGTCTTTATCGGTTCGGACTTCACGAAGTCGTCGCTCCCCGTATAATAACCGCGGAACTCGCGTCCGTCCTCGACCTCCGACTCCTCTCTGTCGCGGCGCGGTCTGTCCGACGAACGTTCGTTGCGGAATTCTTTTTTGCCTCCGCGCCTGTCGCCGAAATCTCTTTTTCCGCCTTTGCCGTTTCTGTCGTTTCTTCCGTTGCGTCCCTTGCCCTGAGGTCTTCTGCCGTCTTTGAGCGCGACGCCGACGGGAATGATTATAACCTTTCTGTTGGGTTCTTCCCCCTCGCTTTCGGTACGGGCGATTTCGCTGTCTATAAGCGCGCTGTGAATTATGCGGCGTTCAAAGGGGTTCATAGGTTCGAGTGCGACTTTTCGCGCCGTACGATGCGCTTTTTCCGCAAGTCTTAACGCAAGCGCGGTGAGAGTTTCCTTTCTCTTTTCGCGGTAATTTTCGCAATCGACCACTACCTTTTTATATCCGAGCTTTTCCTGATTGAGCAGAGTGAGCGTAAGATATTGCAGGGCGTCGAGCACCTCTCCGCGATAACCTATTACCGCTCCCGAATCGTCTCCGTCAATAGAGATATTGAACGCTTCGTCGTCTTCCGTAACGCTTGCGGTGGACTGAACGTTCATACGCATAAGTATTCCGTTGACAAAATCGCCTACTCTGTCCGCGGCGGTTTCCTTAATCGAAACCTTAACCTGCGCCTTGGAAAAGATGCCGCCTTTGCTTATGACTTCGACCTCGACTTTATCACGCTCCGTTCCGAGTTCTTCGAGTGCCTTTTCAACGGCAAGCTCAACGGACGAAGCCTTGATTTCTACACTTTTTTCCATAATTTACACCTATCTTTTGCTCGTCTTAACGCCTTTTTTCTCTTGGGCGACGTCAACGAGCTTCGCAATCAAATTAAACGTGAGCTGGAAGACAATGGCGCAAAGCGAACTCGTAAACATATACAGCGCGAACGCTCCCGAATACATTATGGCGAAAATGCCCATAATGACCGGCATCGTATATTGCATCATCTTCATACTCGACTGCATTCCGTCCTTGCCCTTCTCGCCGTTCTTGCCCGAAGAAGGAGCGGGAGGCGGAGTACCTTGCGCAGAGGATAACAGTTTTGTGGACAGGAAGTTGAGCACGATTGAAAGAACGGGAAGCAGCAGCCAGCCGTTCCAAGAACCGCCCTTGCCCCAGCCGCCCGTGCCGAGCACCTTGCCCATCACGAGATTATATTCGTCAATCATAACGCCTTGCATACTCGAAGTAGCAAAGCCGGACTGCCCCGTTACCGCAAGATAATCGGGAACCGCCTGTTTCCACGTATCCGACACAAAGATGTTTTTTATCCACAAAAACTCTCTCATATCGGTCTGTTCGTCCGCGTAATAATAATCGTAAACCGCCTGCTGAGCCTTCTCGACCGCGGCGTTGTACTTTATTGCGCCTGCTTCGGTTTTTTCGATATCGTCGACGTATTTGCCGTCGTTATCGGTATCGAGCTCAGCGGTCATAGCCTGTTCGAAAACGTCGTATCCGCCCTTATAATCGAGCGCCCACTGATAGCCGACCATCTGACGGAATCCCGCGAAAACCACAAAGAATACCACCATCGTGATAATCATCGGCAGACAGGAACCCATCATCGAATATTTCTCTTTCTTGTAAAGGGCCATCTGCTCCTGCTGATAGCGTTCTTTATCGTCCTTGTACTTTTCCTGCAAAACTTCGAGCTGCGGCTTCATTCTTTCCATCGCCTTGGAGTTTTTCCTTGCGACGACCTTCTGCCATATATCGAGAGGGGAAAGTATAAGCCTGAGCACAATGGTAAATACGACCACGGTCCAGCCGAATTTGCCTATTCCGTCATTGAGAATAAGCATAAATTTCGCCATAAAATGCGTCGGCTCGGCGACGGTTTCGCCCGACACGTCGTAAATGCCCTCGTTAGGGTTGCAGGCAGTGAAGACGACAAGACACAACATCATTAGAGCTATCAAGCCCAACATCAACGTCGTTCTTCTGCTGCGGACGCTGTTTATACCAGCCATTTAACGTTACCTCTGTAATTTTCCGTAACAGGCTCAAAGCCTCCCTTGAAAAACGGATTGCATCTCAGCACTCTGAAAAAGCCTTTGACGCACCCTGCAATCACGCCGTATCGCGCAATCGCGTCGTACGTATACATCGAGCAGGTGGGCGTATAACGGCAGCCGTTGCCGACGGCGGGAGATAAAAACCTCTTGTACCCTTTAAGCAACGCAAAGCATATTCTTTTCATTTCAGTCTGCCCGCCTTTTCAAATGCTTTTTCCACCGAAACGCAAATCTCCCGATAGTCTTGCCCGACAACGGACGGTTGCGCGACGATAACGTACATATACGCGCCGTCTATTCTGTCCGTAATCGGCAGCAACGCTTCGCGGAGCAGCCTTTTGACTCTGTTTCTGGTGACGGCGTTCCCCACCCTTTTGGATACGGAAAGCCCGATTTTAAGTCCTTCTTTGGATTTTGCGTAAAGCAGAACCAACCCCTTTGACGGCGTCCTCTCCCCGCGTTTGTAAACATAGGAAAAAGCCGCCCGTTTTTTAAGTCGGTACTGCCTCTCCATATCCTACGCGGTCAGCGACTTTCTGCCTCTTGCGCGACGTCTTTTGATGACGTTTCTGCCGCTTTTCGAGCGCATTCTCTCGCGGAATCCGTGAACTTTGCTTCTCTGTCTTTTCTTCGGTTGGTAGGTTTGTTTCATATTATTTGCCTCCGTATGAAAGGAATTTTTTGCCTTATTATAAATATAAATGCCTGCTTATTATATATAAACAAAAGCATACTGTCAACTGTTTCGCAATACGCGCGTTTTCGCTTAATATCGCGCGTCGTCCGCCAGTTTTAACCGCACTCCGATTGCGAAACGTCACTTCTCGTCTTGCGTCACATATTTTCGGGCGCGCCTATACCGAGCAGGGACAGCCCCGTTTTTATTACGTTTGCGACTGCCGCGGTAAGCAACATGCGAGCGTTGCGGACTTCGGCTTCGTCCACGACTATGCGGTGACCGATGTAGAAACGGTTGAACTTCTCGCACAAATCCACTATGTGCCTCGTGACAACCGAGGGTTCTCTCTGTTTTGCGGCAAGCTTCACGCTGTCGCCGAACGCAAGCACGCTCTTAATCACTTCATATCCTTCGTCCGACGTTATAGCGGAAAAATCGCATTTGGCCGCGTCGTATCCGCCGCCCTTTCTCAGCGCGCTTTTGCAACGCGCATAAGTATATTGCACGTAAGGCGCGGTTTCTCCGTCAAAGTTCAACACCTTATCGAAAGAGAACACGATGTCTTTTATGCGGCTGTTCCACAACGCGGAGAACACTACCGCTCCCACGCCGACCTGTTCGGCAATGACGTCTTTGTTATCCAGGTCGGGGTTTTTCTGCTCGATTATCTCCCGAGCCTTTTCCACCGCTTTGTCCAATACCTCCGCAAGCCATATGACTCGTCCGTTCCTCGACGACATCGCGCCCAAATCTTCCAAGGACACCATGCCGAACGCGACGTGCTCCATATCGGCGGCTTTTTCAAAACCCATAAGTTCAAGCACCTTAAACAGCTGCTTAAAGTGCAGATTTTGCTGATAGGCAACCACATACAGGCACTTGTAAAAATCGTAAGTATTCTTGCGGTAATATGCCGCCGCAATGTCGCGCGTGGCATACAGCGTCGCGCCGTCCGCCTTTACCAACAGGCAGGGAGGCATGTTGTATTCGTCGAGATTTACAACCTTTGCGCCGTCCGACTCCACAAGCAGACCTTTCTCCTCCAAAACGTCAAGACAACCTTTCATCTTATCGTTATAAAAACTTTCGCCGTTATAACTGTCAAACGCAATGTCGAGCCTGCGGTAAATCTTTTCGACCGCTCTCATCGTTATGGTTTTGAACGCGTCAAAATAAGCGGTGGCTTCCCTGTCGCCGTCCTCGATTTTCTTGAACCAGGCGCGCGCCTCGTCGTCGAGAGCAGGATTTTCTTCCGCCGCCTTGTGATATCTGACGTAAAGAGAATTGAGAAAATATTCGTCTTTATCGGATATTTCCTCCAGACTCGACCATTTGCGGGTGGCGACAATCAGTTTGCCGAATTGCGTCCCCCAATCGCCGAGGTGGTTTATACCCACGACTTTATATCCGAGGTGTCTGAATATCCTGTACAGCGCGGCTCCGATCACGGTAGTGCTGAGGTGCCCGATGTGGAAAGGCTTTGCTATATTGACAGAGCTGTAATCGATGCAGATTGTCTTGCCTTCACCCTCGTTGCTTTCGCCCGCTTTGCCGTCTTCGTTTGCCAAATCGGCAATCGCCCCCGCAATTTCCTCTCTCTCGAAGAACATATTGAGATAGCCCCCGACAACCTCTGCGCGCTCTATAAAACTCGCGCCGTCAAGCTTTGCTTTAAGTTCCTGCGCGATAACGGGAGGAGCCTTTCTTAACGCCTTTGCGAACTTGAAACACGGCAGACTTAAATCTCCCAATTTACTGTCTTTTGGCACTTCCATCGCCGCCGCGATATTCTCCGCACAAAGTTCGTCCGATTGCAGTAAAGATACTATCTGATTTTCAAAAAGCATATTTTATACCCTTTATTTGCTTGCATAAACATCGCCTTGCGCGTTTAAGCATAGTTTGTTTTATATGCGGAACATTTCAAATAGTTGCCGCTTCGCTTTGTTAATAACCTTATTTTTTATAGCCGATTGCATCGACGGCGATTATACGTTGAAGCGGAAAAGCACCACGTCGTTTTCCTGCATAACGTAATCTTTCCCTTCGCTGCGCACTCTGCCCTTTTCCTTTGCGGCATTGAACGAACCGCATTCGAGCAACGTCTGATAATCGACTATTTCCGCTCTTATAAATCCTTTTTCGAAATCGGTGTGGATTTTCCCTGCCGCCTGCGGAGCGCGCGTTCCTTTTACTATCGTCCAGGCGCGGGTTTCCTTTTCTCCCGCCGTCAGATAACTTATAAGACCGAGCAGTTTATAGGACGCGCCGACCAGCTTATCGAGTCCGCTCTCCTTCAATCCGTACTCCTCCATAAACATCGCGCGTTCGTCGTCATCGAGGGCGATGAGGTCTTCTTCGAGCTTGGCGCACAGCGTGACGGTTTCCGCCCCCTCTGCCGCGGCGATTTTCTCAACCTCTTCGGAATAACCGTTGCCGTTTATACCGTCCTCGTCGGTGTTTGCAACATATATAACGGGTTTTGACGTAAGCAAAAACTGCTCGTCGCAAAACGCCTTGAATTCCTCGTCCATAGGCATTGTTCTCAGCGGCTTGCCGCTCTCCGCCCATTCTTTCATTTTTGTCAGTCTTTCACCGTCTTCGATATACTTTTTATCGGCTTTCGCCATAGACGCCGCTTTGGCGATGCGCCTGTCCAACGCCTCCATATCTGCAAAAATAAGTTCGAGATTTATTGTTTCTATATCTCTTTCGGGATTGACGCCGCCCTCTACGTGCGTGATGTTTTCGTCGTCGAAACAGCGCACGACGTGCACAATTGCGTCCACCTCTCGTATATGCGACAAAAATTTATTGCCCAAGCCCTCGCCCTTGCTTGCGCCGCGCACAAGACCTGCGATGTCCACAAACTCAAGCGACGTCGGGGTAATCTTTTTGCTGTCGTATAAAGCCGCAAGCTTATTCAGCCTCTCGTCCGGCACCGCAACCACGCCCACGTTCGGCTCTATGGTGCAAAACGGATAGTTCGCGGACGCCGCGCCCGCTTTGGTTATTGCGTTGAAAAGCGTGCTTTTGCCCACGTTGGGCAAGCCTACTACACCTAATTTCATATTCCTCCGCTCCTCCGCGCAAGCGCGCGAATGAATTACCGTAGAACTTAATATACTTAACTATTATAAACGATATAACGCGAATAGTAAAGCGCGGGGAGATGTTTTATGAATTGGTGGGAAGCGTTGCTGTTGGGACTGATACAAGGCGCAAGTGAATTTTTACCCGTATCTTCATCGGGACATCTTCTGTTGTTCGAAAAGCTCGGGCTCGGCGAAGAAAACCTGTTTTTCAACATAATGCTGCACGTCGCGACTCTTTTGGCAGTGCTCATCGCAATGCGCAAAGAGTGGGTGCCCTTAATCAAAAAACCTTTCCAAAAAAAGACGGGGTACATTCTGATTGCAAGCCTGCCCACCGTAGCTATCGCCCTGATATTCAAGACCTTCCTTCCCGACCTCATAGACGGCGCGTATCTGGCAACGGGATTTATGGCAACCGCTCTGCTTCTCGTCGCGTCAGAAAAGCTCAGTCCTGCACAAACAAGCGGTTTAGACGCCAAAAGAAGCGCGTTAACAGGCGTTATGCAAGGTGTTGCCGTTTTACCCGGCATATCGAGAAGCGGCTCCACCATTGCCGCGATGCGGCTGGCGGGCGTGGAAAAAACAGAGGCCTGCTCGTTCAGTTTTTTGCTGTCCATACCCATAATAATAGGCTCCGCGCTTATGGAAAGCGTCCCTTTTATGACGGGTTCCGCCGCGCTTTCCGTCGCTCCCCTGCCTCTTATAATCGGTATGCTCGCCGCGTTTATATCGGGACTTTTGTCCATAAATCTTTTTATAAAAATGGTAAAAACCAAATCGCTTTTCGGCTTTGCCGTCTACACTTTCGCGCTTTCCGTCGTATCGTTTTTCGTGCTGTAAGAAATTCCAAGACGCAACGCTCGCGCCTTTTTATTGTTTGCGCACGTTATGCCGCGATATGCCGTACGGGTATAAAAAATCAACTCCCTGCCCGAGAGTTGATTTTAGTTATTGTTTGTCCTTGTTTACCGTTGTGTCGAATACCGCATACTGCCGATAACGCCTCATCAGGGGCTTTTCATACCGTACAGTCAAGTCATTCGGATATTTTATTTCGCAACTCTGATTCGTAATTTGCGGCTACTTTACTTTTACAACAACAACGGAGTTTGCGGGAAGCTTGACCGACAGTTTTGTTCCGTTGACTTTTGCTTCTCCCGCGACATTCTCTACGCCGCCGCCGAATGCAGGCATTGCAACGTAATCGTCCTTTGCAAGCACGCTTACGTCGTAACTTGCGCGCTGAGTCATTTTGGTTTTATTGAAGAAGCATATAGCGGTGCTGCCGTCCGCAAGCGGCTTGGCAAGCACGTCCACAAGCCCGCGTCTGACGCGTTTTGCCTGTTTCGCCAACGCGTCCTGATTGATTGCAATCAGCTCGCGATTGGTGATTATATCGAGCACCGGCTTGCTCATTTTGGTAACGTCGTTGCCGAGAACAAGCGGCGCGCACATCATACACCACAGCGCAAAGTGCGCCATATTCTGTTCGTAAGTCAATTTGCCGTTGCCCACTTCCAGCATATCGGGGTCGTTGAAATGACCTGCCGACGCATACTCGTGAAGCTTGACGTTTCTCTCGTAAATTATCTTAATCCAATACCACTTGGGCATTATATCGGGCGTGGTACGCCACATATTTCCTGCGGAATACCCCCACAGCCACGGTTTGCGCCAACCCCATTCGCATATCGAGAACAGTATTTTACGCTCGGGCGCGCCGCTCTTTTCCGCCTGTTCGGCCGTCGCCTGTTTAAGAGCGTAAGCCATCTTGCGGTACTGTATCGCCGCGCTGTCTTTGCCGTCCTTAACGGGATTATAAAGCCTTATCGTATTACGGCCGGACTTTAAGCGCACGATTGTCTGAAAGCGTGCGGTAACATTGAAATGTTTTTGCCCCGGAATATCAATGCCGCACGCATACGCTCCGTTTACGTCGACGGCAAGATATTTCTCATATCTGCCCTTCTTTTTTATATTGACGGTAAGCACGTATTCGCCGTCGGAGTCCGCCGCAACGTCAAAGGACGCGCTTCCTCTGCCGCCGTCAAGTCCCGAAATGTACTGCCCGCCGGGCACGTTTTTGCATTTCATTCTGCGGGCAAGCCCCGAAAGCACGGCGTTGGACGCCTGATATTCCTCTGCTTTACCGCTGCCCTTGGGCGAAATTTCCACCGCGTAAACAAGGGGTGCGTAAGACGGAACTTTTATATTGTGGCAGAAATCGTATTTGAAATAATCGAGTCCCCACTTTGCGAGGGTGCGTGCGTCCGCAAGCTCGCGACCGAGGCTCGCAGGCAAATCTTCACAGGTAAGCGTCCCGTTGGAGGAATATATTCCCGCCTTAAATCCGAGCGCGTGCAGTTTATCTGCAAGCGCGGGTATTCCTTCCGCAAACGTGACCAAATCACCCTGCCACTCGCCGTTGTCGTCGCGCATATTGGAGTGCCAGTTGTCGTCAAGATTTACGTACTCGTAACCTGCGTCCAAAAGACCTGCTTCCTTCATCGCGACCGCGGTATCGTAAATGAGCTGTTGGCTTATACGGTTCTTAAAAGTATTCCAGCTCGACCACCCCATAAGCGGCGTTTTTCTCTCAGTGTTTTCATACGCGGGGAACTTAGGCTCCTCGACCTCGGGCGCGCCTTTAAGCAGTGCCCTTATATAACAGAACGGGCACATTCCGTTGCGTTTTTGCATATATAAACCTCCGTTTCGGTAAAAATATCTTATAATATTGCCGTCTTTGTTTTGCAGTCTTGGTTTCATCGCGCTCGGCATTTTTTGTTTTTGCCGACTGAAACTTTCGCTTTGCCGCGCCGCATATCGATAACCCCGATTGCGTTACCGTCGCGCCGCAGTCTGTCGGCGTTTATATTTCCGAGATATAAACGTGAGTTTCGTACGGACTCAACATATCGGCAATCGAATGTTTTTCGCTGCTCAGAATTTCTTTTGCTCCGCTTGCTATAAACTTTTTCACCGGCGCCGCCGATACTTGTTTATCAGTCAGATTGATGACCACCGTAAGTTTCTTGCCCTCGGCGATTTTATCGTAAACGACGTAGGTGCGGCTGCGCTTCAAGTGCAGCTTAAACTCGCCGTAAACGGCTTGCGCAATATACTGTTTGCGCGCGGCTATCACCTTTTTATAGAAATTCAGGACGCCGTCTTCGTCGTTAAGTTCCTTCTCGGCGTTGACTTCTTTATAATTGGGGTTGACCTTAAACCAAGGCGTACCATCCGAAAATCCCGCGTTCTTTTCCGCGCTCCATTGAACGGGCGTTCTGGAATTGTCGCGCGCGGCGTATTTTGCACGCTCGAACATACTCTTTTCGGAGAACAGGTGCGTCTTTTCCATAATATATTTCGCGGAGAACGTGGCGACGTCTTCGAAATCGTCCCAACTGTCGAATTTCATATTTGTCATACCGATTTCCTGCCCTTGGTAAACGAACATCGTGCCCGACAAAAAACCGTACATCGCGGCAAGCGCGCGACCGCTTTCTTTTCTCAGCTTTTCGCTTCCGTAGCGGGATATTACGCGCGGCTGGTCGTGATTTTCCAAAAAGTTGGTGTTCCACGCCTTACCATACAGTTTTGTCTGCCAGTTATTGTACACCTTTTTGAGTTTTACGAGATTAAACGGCGTTTTAAGGTAAGAAATCATAAAGCAGTCCGCTTCCATATGCTGGAACCCGAAAAACATATCCATAACCTGATTGTCGCCGTAAGAGATATATTTGAGCGCCTTTTTCGGCGTCATCATCGGAGCTTCTCCGAGTTGGAACGCGTCGTAATCTTTCAGCACCTCTCTGTACTCTTTAAGATATTTTATAAGGTTCGGTCCCTCGGAATAGTGCTCCATACCGCGCATGACGGGCAGAGGGAAGCCGTTGGGCAGTCCTTCCCGCTTGCTGATGTACGTAATGACGTCCTCGCGGAAACCGTCCACGCCCATATCAAGCCAAAAGCGCATAATCTTTTTCACTTCTTCGCGCACGTCGGGATTATCGTGATTGAGGTCGGGCTGTTCCACCGCAAACAAATGCAGATAATATTCTCCCCTCTCCTCGTTCCATTTCCAACCGTCGCCGGGGAAGGTCGCCATCCAATTGTTGGGGAATTTTTTGCCGTCGCGCCCCCTGCCGGGCCGCCATATATAATAATCCTTATATTTGCCCTCTTTGCGGCAGCTCTTTATAAACCACTCGTGCTTGTCGGACGTATGATTTACAACCAAATCCATTACGACTTTCAGTCCTCTTTGGTGCGCGCCGTCGAGCACGGCTTTGAAATCATCCATCGTGCCGTATTCGGGCGCTATTGCGCAGTAATCGGAAATGTCGTATCCGTAGTCCTTTTGCGGAGAGGCGTAAACGGGAGAAAACCAAATTGCAGTCGCGCCCAAGTCGCGGATATAGTCCAGCTTTTGAAGCACGCCTTTGAGGTCGCCTATGCCGTCGCCGTCGCCGTCCTTGAAACTGCGCGGCCAAATCTGATAAACAACGAGTTCTTCAAACCATTTCTTTTGTCCGTTAAGCATAATTTTCTCCTTTATGCGGCAATAAACCGCGACGTTAAATATTTTAACGTATATATATT
>DBFJGL010000037.1:0-7023 GCA_048394785.1 Christensenellales bacterium
TCAGCGCAGAACTTGCGGCTACGCTTGCGGACTTTATCCGCAAGGACAAAAACGAGGCGCGAAAATATCGTTGGCGCAAAGAAGTATCTATCGAGGCATTGAAAGAGGAAACGGGTTGGGAGCCGACGGACATTTCCGCAAATATAGAAACGGCTTTAATTGCGGACGAGGAAAAACAATCGCTTTTAGCGGCTGTGGCGCGGCTGTCGGACAAGCAACGGCGGCTGATCCGTTTGCGGTATTACGAGGAAAAGACCGAATATGAAATCGCCGCTATACTCGGTATTAACCAAAGCAATGTACACCGCCAACTTCAAACGATACATAATACGCTGAAAAAATCTTTGCAATAACTTTGAAATCAAACCGCATTATTCGCCGTTCTCATCACCTTAAAGTTAGAGGGGCTTAGTATCTCGCCTCTACTAACGGAAAGGACGGTGCAAAAATGCCAAAGTACAAATACAAATTTTGTGACGGAACGGAAAGCGTTGTAGAAGTCAGCGACGAACATTACGCTTTGCTTACTGCTTTGGACAAACAGGAAAAGCAAAACAACCGAAGTCAGGGGCGGCGAAATATCCCGCCTGCTACATTGCAGAAAAAAGACAACGGCAAGGACGGTGTGTGAAATGGAGCAAGTACACTTTCAGCAAGTCGCATACATCGGCGTTCTGAACGAGGACGATACTTTGAAAATCGGTATTCCGCTATACGTTAAGGTCAACGGCGAGCTGTCGAAAGAGCGGCAAAAAATGATACAGGATATTGCAACGGAAATGATACGCAAATACGATAAGCAAATCAGCGAGTATTTTCAGAAGTTAAAACGGGAGCAACGGAAAAATGAAAGCATTATATCGGGTTGAGTGCAACAACGGGAGCAAGTATTTTGACAACAGCTTAGCGGCTATCGCGTTCTACAATCTCAAACGCGAACAGCCTATGGCAAGCGTTCAACTGTGGAAATTCACAACGCCCACAACGCAAGTGCTTATTTCCCCCGTGGATAGCGAAACAAAGCATTAAGTACTTATTTTGCGGCTTGGGGTTAGCCGTGTGTCAACGACACAAAACAAGCCCTGCCATTGCCGAACGGAAACGCGGTGCGCAACGTGTTTTCGGACGGCGAAAAACAATTTATAGGAGCGAAAAATGGAACTGAAAATCGTAAAAGCGGAATGGAAAAGCGGTGTCGGCAAAAAGTCGGGAAAGCCCTACACGGGACTTGAACTCACGCTGAAAGGCACGGAAAAATTCACGGTATCGCAAATGCTGTTTCTCAATGACACGCAGTGTCAGTTGCTCGGTATCGAAAAGCCGACCGCCGAAACGGGGGCGTAAATGGCAAACCCGAAAATTCCCAAAGGATACGGCGGCACTTATGCCAAAAATGCGAGCGGCGGCGATACCCTCGTTATGGTAACAAGCGAACAAACAATTACGGGCGCAAAGCCCAAAGGAGCAAAAACAATGGCAAAAAGCACGGCAAAACCCGCCGCAGACAGCGGCAAGCAGAACAAAGGCACAAACGGCTTTCAGCCCACTTTCCGCAAGTATGCGGATATGAGCGACGGCGAAAAAGCGGCATTCCGTCAGGGCGCAAAGACGAGCGAAAACAAGGTCAAGGAGCGGCTCGGTTTTACGAAACCCAAAAACTA
Source organism: Christensenellales bacterium (assembly GCA_048394785.1). Taxonomy (GTDB): domain Bacteria; phylum Bacillota; class Clostridia; order Christensenellales; family CAG-917; genus DBFJGL01. Next base: position 1,662 of record DBFJGL010000037.1, read on the forward strand.
AACCAAATCAGAACGGCGGCAGTCGAAACGGGCAAACGCCCAGCGGGGCAAACATAAAGTGCCGACGGTACGACTGCCGTTTTTTATGCAGATTATTATAAGGAGAATTTATGACAAAGACAATCAATAAGAAACTTTTTGCAATCGTGGCGGCGGTTATGGTGCTTGCGATTGCGCTCTCTTTGGCAATGGTCGGCTGTTCGTCGAACAAAGAAACCCCGCCTGTTGAAACTAATTCGGCGGTAGAAACGGAAAATTTACAAACCGTTAAACTGGCAATGAGTGCAGCGGCAACGGTTGCGGCGGACAATTCAATCAGTAAGACAATTACCGCGTCGGTGTACCCTGCGGAAGCAAAGAACAAGACTTTGGACTGGACTTTGGAGTGGTTGGACGAAACGAACACGGCGGATATTACAGAATATTTAACGCTCACGCCCGAATCGGACGGCAGTCTGACCGCTGTTTTGACCTGTTATAAACCGTTTACGGGCGAGGCGTTAATAACCGCCACTTCCCGCGAGGGCAACGTGTTCGACACCTGCCGCGCCGTCTATGTCGGCAACCCAGATAATTTGGATATACAGCCGCAAGGCTTTTCGGCAACGAGCGGAGCAATCGGCACTTACTATGAACTGGGCGCGGAAAATACTTATACTTTCAACATTATCCCGGATAACGTATTCGGACAGGTCGGCGCAAATTGCAACTATACTTATTCCGTTTCGGCGGTCGGCAGTATCAAAGTGCAAGACGTGTGGTATAGAGGTTTAACGGACACTTACGAATGGCAGGACGGAACGGAAAGCACGGTCAATATTTCGGGCATTACGACGGTTTCCAAATATGAACCCTCTGTATATGATTGCTCTATCAGCGGAAACAAATTGACGATTACGATTAACTGCACGTTGGAAAGTTATTATGAAAATTCCGTCCGTACGGGACAAAGTGTCAATTATACCCAGCGTTTCAAAGAGTATTCGGGGGATAACTGGTATTACGAATTGAAAGTTACGGAAACGACCAGCGGCGTAAGCAAAACTTTCAAGTTCCGTCCTATTAAAGTTGTAACAAACGTATCGCTCGGTGCCGATGTCGTTACGTTTTAATGCCGCGGGTATCAGGGGGCAACGACAATGAAAGCGGCAAAAATAATCTCATATATCGTGTTGGTTTTGGTGTTTGTCGCCGTCTGCGGTTTCCTCGTCTATTACACGGGCGGCTTTACAAGCGATTTCAAAACCTTTTATATCAACGTGGACGGCAAAGACATTTTAACCTCTGCCGACGGCTACAAACTTTCGGCAGATACGCCCCTACAAGTCAATGTCAAGTACACGTTCGGCGCACTCAATAAAGACATTTCGGGCTATTCGGTCAAGGTCATACCGAACGCGTCGGGTAAAGATTTCAACTATACCGTGGACGGGCAAATGGTTTCCTATCAGTCGGAAACAGATTTGACGGCGGGTTTTGACATAGAACGCGGTGAAAACTCTTTCACGATAGCTCCGAAAGGCAGTATCAATAAAATTCTCTCGGCAATCTATCCCGACAGCGAAATCGAGGACAGCCGAAACAAGGCGTATGAAAATATGTACGCGCTTGTGGTAACTTCGTATAACGGCGCGGCAAGCGTGAAAATGCTCTTTTCAATCGACGAGCCGCTGTACGACATTGTATTGGATAAGGGGGAAATCGTATTTTGACAAGGCAGAAAACAAACAGGTTTTGGCTTGTTGCGCTTGCGTTCCTCTTGGTGCTTTGCTCCGCTTTTACGGCGGGGCAAGGTATCGGCATTACATACGCGGCAGAAAGCGAAATCACCTATTCGGGCGTATTGGACGATTTGAAAAAAGACGGCAGTTTCGACGAAAGTTTTTATCCCGCCATTACGGACGATTACTCGCTCAAAATGATACAGATAGCCGAGAGCGTAAACGGCGAATTGTTTCTGTATGTGTATCAACCGAGCGGGCAAGCGAAAAACCTAAAAGCAAGTTCTATCAATATCTCTACCACCATAAACGACGAAATCAGTTTTTACAATTACAAAGTGCGGCTATTGAGTTCAAGCGGGGTTTTCTATAAATATCTCGTTCAAGATTTTACGGTATTGTCCGAGCCTACCCGCTATTACGCGATAAGTTCTATTTATCGCCCGTTCGACGAAAGCATTGACAGCCAAGCCGAACACGGTAACACGGTAACGGAAATCAATTACTCCGTCAATAAACAATACTGTTTCGGGGAAATCAACGGCAAGCCGTATTGCAACGTGGTGGATATTGAAACAATCGTTATCACGGATAAATTCGTGGGTTTCGTGCGGTATATGGACGGTTTCAAACTGTATGTCGGGGCTTGCGACAGTCATTTCGTGGCGTTCAATACGGATAAGCCCATAGACAAACTACTCGAAGCCGACGTCTATTACACCACGCAAAAATACTCTTATTCTTTTGTGCCGTTCGCGGGCGAAAATCATACGTTCGGGGAAAAGTCGGACGAATACGCCTATCTGAAATACACGGATAAAGTCGAACATTCGGGCGGCGGCTTGTTCGCGGGTACTTACAAGTGGGACAGGATAGAAACGGTCGAACAGTTTATTGCGGAAAACGATTTAACGCAAAACGTGTATTCGGGCGCGGTCATCGACGTGAACGTGGCGAACAAAATAACCGACGAGGGCAAAGCCGCTTTGCGGGGTAAAAAATGGGTACTGCGGTTTGCGGAAACAAGTTATACCTTAAATAGCGGCTACGGCTCTACTACCTCTTTTTCTACGCTTGTGGGCGACGTAACCATACTGCGGTTAAAGTTCGAAACGGACGGCGTAACTTACAATTTGGGCGTAATAGACAACAAGCAGACAGGGAGCGACAAGCCGAGCAACGAGGAAACAATACAGCCCGAAATAAATAAGCGCGGGAAATGGATACTCATTGCGATAATCTTAATAATCGCGCTTATCCTGCTTGCCCCGCTGTTGCCCGTGATATTATCTTTTCTCGGTAAAGCGATAGTTTTGATATGCAAAGGACTTTGGTGGCTTATATCCGCGCCGTTTAAGCTCATCGGCAAGGCGTTCAAAAAACGAGGCGGCGGCAATGGATAACATTTACTTATTTATAGACTTGGGGGCGGTTTCTGCCGCCCTCATTGCCTTATGTATATTTGCGATTGTTCGACTGCTGAAAACAAAGAGCGAGGAAAACAGCGGTCTGTATTGGGCGTATCAGGACAAGTGGCTGTTAAACGCTTTTGACAATTACGACTGCGCCGTGTATGGCTTTCGCGGTACGGGCAAAGACGTGCTTTTCGCGCACGCTATCAATCTCAAAGGCGGCAAGCATTACAGCAATATTTACTATAACGCCGATACGGAAGTGCGCGACCTCAAAGACCTAAACGTGGGCGGCAACACTTACGAGGACTTTATCAACGGCGATATAAAGAAGTTTGAGCCGAACTTCGAGGACGGCTATCACTTTTTTATTTCCGACGCGGGCGTATATCTCGGTTGTCAGTACAACAAGGAGCTGAACCAAAACTACGGCGAATTGCCGATACATATCGCTTTGCGCCGCCACTTGTACGACAGCCACGTTCACACAAACTCGCAAGCCCTCAACCGCCCGTGGGATAAGGTGCGGGAGCAACAAGGCTGTTTTATTCATACGCTCGGCACGATAGACTGCGGCGACTTTCTGATAGTCAAGGCAATTTCCTACACCAAATACGAAAGCGCGTTAGAGTGTCTGCCGCCGACAGACAAGCCGGACAAATTTCACGTTATGAAGTACGGCGAGATTTTGGAGCATAAATTCAAAGTTCCCGTTTCGTCGCTTACCTACGACACACGGCATTTCAAAACGATATTACTCAATAGCGAGGAGGAAAAACAAGACAATGAACGAGCCGCAATTATTATCTGAACGCCAACGGCGAAAACAGCGCAGAGCCTTGCTCAAACGCCTGAATAAAAGCTATACCGCCGCACACGCCGCTTGGGTTGCTATGAATTACTACGATTTCTATTTTGACGAGCGTATTGCGGAAAAGTTAGGAATGACAAAAGAACAGTTCGAGCAGTTTCAAAAGAACGTCATAAACGCACTTAGTCAGTATTGTAAAATTCGGCAGGAGCGCATTTTGGAATTGATAAACTCCGATACGTTGTAAAGGCGCAGGCGTAAGGCGCGGCAGTTCGGGGAGCGTTGCCGCAAGGCAGCCCCCGAACGCGCCGATCGCCGTCAGCTCAGGGTGGCTGATAGTATTACCAGCCACCCTGTAAATCTGTAAAAGCACTAAACCACAAGGAGCGATAATAATGGCTAATCAATTCCGAAATTATCTATTGACCGTCAACAACCCCGTTCAGACCGACGAGGAATTTTTTGATTACCTGAAAACGCTTAGGCATATCAAGTATTTTGTCTTTCAACGGGAACAAGGCAATGAAACGGGAACGCAACATTTTCAATTATATATCGAGTTTGAAGTGGGCAAAACCTTTGCCACGATGAAAGAGTATTTTCCGACGGCGCATATAGAAAGCAGAAAAGCAGTAAAACGCAAGCCCGCGATTATTGCAGTAAAACCGATACCCGAATGGACGGACACAAGGTATTCGAGTACGGCGAGTTTGTGGAGAACGGCGAACGCTCCGACCTCAACGACATTACGCAGATGATAGAAAGCGGTGCGACCGACAGGGATATACAGCTTGCGTACCCGTCGCAGTTTTTCCGCTATTACAAGAATATAGCCCAACTTCGGCAAGTCTATCTCGAAACCAAGTTCAACAACGTATTTCGGGAATTAGAAATAACCTATATTTACGGCTCTACCGAAAAAGGCAAAACGCGCTACGTTATGGATAAGTACGGCTATACCAACGTGTACCGCGTTACGACCTACGACCACACCGCTTTCGACAGCTACAACGGACAGGACGTAATCGCCTTTGAGGAATTTCGCAGTTCTTTCAAAATAGAGGATATGCTGAAATACTTGGAAGGCTATCCGCTTATGCTCCCCAGCCGTTACAATAACAAAGTGGCTTGCTATACCAAAGTTTATATCATTACGAATTGGGCGTTATCCGAGCAGTATAAAAACGTGCAAAGAGAGTACCCGACCACTTGGGCGGCGTTCCTGCGGCGTATAAAAACGGTCTATAACTTCGACAAATCAAAAGAAATACCCGTGAATAAACTCACGGGCGAACTCCGAAAACCGCTGACAATAGCCGACTTAATACCTATCGAGGACAACGGCGATTTACCGTTTTAACATTCTTTGGGCGGGCGGGCAACAATGAAATTCTGAAACACTTATAAAGCGATTGGGC
>DBFJGL010000038.1:0-15141 GCA_048394785.1 Christensenellales bacterium
GAGTTTACTATGCCTGAGAAAAACAAATATTTCGATGAAATCAAAGGAGTATTCGGGTTCGGCTGTATGCGACTGCCGATGAAGGACGGCGAGGTGGACTACGCCGAGTTCTGCGCAATGGCGGACGAGTTTATCGGCGCGGGGTTCAATTATTTCGACACGGCGCACGGTTATCTCGACGGCAAAAGCGAAATAGCAATCCGCGAGTGCGTGGCAAAACGCTATCCGAGAGAAAGTTTTTTGCTGGTCAATAAGCTGACCACCGATTATTTCGAGAAACAGGAGGATATAGAGCCTTTCTTCCAAAGCCAGCTTGAGGCGTGCGGCGTGGAGTATTTCGACGTATATCTTATGCACGCTCAAAACGCGGAGTTTTACAAAAAATACAAGGCTTGCCGCGCGTACGAAACCGCGTATGCGTTTAAGGCGGAGGGCAAAATACGTCATTTCGGCATATCTTTCCACGATAAGGCGGAAGTGCTGGATATGATACTTTCCGAGCATCCCGAAATAGAGGTAGTGCAAATACAGCTCAATTATCTCGACTGTGATGACGTGATTATAGAAGGGCGCAAATGTTACGAGGTGTGCCGCAAATACAATAAGCCTATAATTGTGATGGAACCCGTGAAGGGCGGCATTTTGGTCGACCTTCCCAAAAAGGCGGCGGCAATTCTCGATGAGTTGGACGGGAGCGCGAGCAAGGCGAGTTACGCCATCAGATATACGGCGAGTTTCGAGGGCGTCGCTATGGTGTTGTCCGGTATGAGCAATATGGAACAGATGAAAGACAATTTGTCCTTTATGAAAGATTTTAAGCCGTTTTGCGAGAGGGAGTTCGACGCCGTCAGACGCGTGGCGGCGGTGCTCAACGAAAAACAGCTTATCGGCTGCACCGCGTGCAAATACTGCGTGGCGGGCTGCCCGAAGAAAATCTCCATACCCGATTTGTTTGCCTGTATGAACGCAAAAACGTCGTATACGCACGATTTTAACAGCGAATGGTATTACAAAGTCTATACTCAGAACGCAGGCAAAGCGTCCGATTGCATTAAGTGCGGAAAATGCGAAAAGACCTGTCCGCAGCATCTGAAAATCAGAGATTTGCTTCAAAAGGTGGCGGAAACGTTCGAAAAGGCGGCAGAATAAAATCGCTGAACGTCGGGGCGATAAGCAGTAATATCGAAAAAGCGCAAGGAGTATGCAATGAATAAAACTATAAGAATAACGGGCGAAGCGAGTATTGAGGTAAAACCCGATACCATTGTCGTAAGTATGGACGCCGAAAAAACGGAGGAAACCTATGACGCCGCGATAGAGCGGTTCAATCACGATACGAATACGCTTGCGGCAAGTTTGATTGATGCGGGTTTTGACGGCGGCGGCATTAAAACGTCCGACTTTGCCGTAAACGCCGCGTACGAGAATTATCGCGACGAGCATAACGAATGGAAACAGAAATTTGTGGGTTATCGTTACCGCCACTCTATGCGTTACGAATTGCCCGTCGACAATAAAAAGCTGGGCGCGTTCATATACGCGGTCGCAGACAGCGGCGTTTGCCCTAAACTGAACTTTGCGTTTACCGTTAAGAATACCGCAGAAGCCCGCGACAAATTGCTTGAAGCGGCGGTCGTCAACGCAAAGGCGCGCGCGGTCGCGCTTTGCAAAGCCGCGGGAGTAGCAATCAAAGATTTGGTGCAGATTGACTATTCGGATAACCGTGTTTTGCCTGTGCCGCGCAGTTTCGAAGTTGCGCCTATGGCTCTGCAATGCCGCGCCGCGTCGGATAACTCCGTTAACGTGCGCGCAGAGGACGTCAAGCTTACCGACAGCGTGTCCGTGGTTTGGGAAATAGGCTGATTTGAAAGATAAACAGTATGAGGAAGGGAAGCTGCCGATAATAAGATTATGAGTGAAAAACACGCTATCGAAAAGACAAACGTAATGCGTTTTCTCGACGGCAAAAAGGTCAGGTACGAGGCGCATTATTACGGCGATACGGACGCAGTCGGCGGAGTCGACGTTGCGTCCGTGCTCGGCGAAAACCCGCAAAGAGTGTTCAAAACGCTTGTTACGGAGAGTGCGCCGCGCAGATATTACGTGTTCATCGTGCCCGTAGATGCCGAACTCGATTTGAAAAAGGCGGCGGAAAGCGTGGGAGAAAAGAGAGTAGAGATGATAAAAAGCAAAGACTTGCTGCCCGTCACGGGGTATATCCACGGCGGCTGTTCTCCGTTTTGTATGAAAAAACCCTTCCCGACGGTAGCGGACGAGAGCGCAAGAAATTTTGATACCGTCTTTGTAAGCGCAGGTAAAATAGGTTATCAGATAGAATTGTCTTTCGCAGATATGGAAAAGTTGATTTCTGTCAAAACGGCACCTTTAACGAGATAAATTCATTTATAAAACCTTATTTGTGACGTTTTTAGGAGCAATCGATTGCCGCGGCTCCGTTTGAAAGACGAAACCGATCTGCTTGAAAGAAAACGCTCGTGTGCCGCCGCAGAATGTCTTGGGTTTATAACTCTTTACAAAACGCGTACGCTTATCTATAATTATTTGGACGAGGTGGTTTATGAAAACGCGCGAATCGGAAGAAATGTATCTTGAAACAATTCTTCTTCTTAAAAACCGTAAGGGCAACGTGAGGTCGGTGGATATTGTCGAGGAGCTCGATTACGCAAAGTCAAGCGTATCGAGAGCGGTAAACCTGTTGCAGAGTAAAGGTTATATCGATATTGATAAAAACGGCGACATTACGCTCACTGAATCTGGCGGAGAAAAGGCGCAGGGTATTTACGAGAGGCATCGTTTGATTACTCTTTCGCTTATGAAGATAGGCGCAGAACCCGACGTCGCGGAAGAAAACGCCTGCCGCATCGAACACGTCATATCAGACGATATGTTCGAAATTATAAAAAATTTCGTTGCCGCCGACTGAACTGCGGTTGACGGATGCGGGATTGAAACAGAATACATTGCAATAATATGATTTATATTATACTTAATAAAAATACTATAATATAAACGATAAGATAGAAAAAAGAACGCAGCGAAACGCAATGCGTAACGAGTTTGATTTATTGAGGATACAGATATGAGATTATTTATAGGTTCGGACGTGCACGGCTCGGCAACCGCGCTCCACGCGTTTTTCGAGAGGGTGGACGCGACGCTGATTGAAAATCCCGACGCCAAAGTCATATTGCTCGGCGACACTTACAATCACGGACCGCGCAATCCTTTCCCCGACGGGTACGCGCCTATGCAGGTTGCAAAACTGCTCAACGACGCAATGACTTTCGTCACCGTTATCAAAGGCAACTGCGACAGCGAGGTTGACGAAATGATTTCCAATTTTCCGATTATAGGCGACTTCGAGATGAGTTGGGGGGAGCGAACGGTATACTTTACGCACGGACATAAGGTCAATCCCGACCTTCCTCCTCGCGGCGGCAAAAGCGGCGACATCGTTTTTTACGGGCATTTTCACCGTCCGTCCGTCGTTGTCAAAGAGGGGATAATTTACGTTTGCGTGGGCTCGATAGGAATGAACCCCGATGGCGTGCCCAAATCGTACGCCGTTCTTGACGAGGACAAAATTTCGCTTATATCCTTTGACGGCGACATACTTGCCGAGTACAGTCTGTCGTAGACGGGACTTGGCGTCTTGCGGGAACAGAAGCGCTGCTTTTACGGCGGCGCTTTTTAATGTTGTGAAAGCTTAAAGTAATATTAAGAAATTTGTCGTAATCTGCCTGCTTTTCGTTGACACGCTATTGCTATTTTAGTATAATTCTTTTATCTTTCACGGCAGGAAGATAGTTGCAAAAGCACAATTTAGGGAATTATGTTTCCCGACTGACCACGAAATGTTGTGGTGGAGGAGCACGAATGCGACTTTTAGAGGAACGCATCTTGAAGGACGGTAAAGTTTATCCGGGCGAGGTGCTTAAAGTAGGCGGTTTTCTCAATCATCTTATAGATGACGGTTTGATGGAGGAAATCGGCAAAGAAGTGGACTCTCTTTTCTGCCGCGACAAAATCACAAAAATTCTTACCATCGAAGCTTCGGGGATTGCGATAGCCTGCGCCTGTGCGCGCTATGTGCACGCCCCGATTCTTTTTGCGAAAAAATCAAAAACCGCAAACATTTCCGCCGATTGTTATACCGCTACCGTGAAAAGTTATACTCACGGCAACACCAATACGATTTTTGTGGAAAAACAATATCTCACAAGCGACGACAGAGTGCTTATAGTTGACGATTTTCTTGCGCACGGCGAGGCGTTGAGAGGGCTTATCGCCCTTGTCAAGGACGCAGGCGCCGAGCTTGTCGGCTGCGCCATTGCCATAGAAAAAGGCTTTCAGGGCGGCGGCGATAAGCTGAGGGCAGAGGGCGTCAGGGTGGAGTCGCTCGCCATTGTGGAAAGTATGAGCGACAGCGGTCTTACGTTCAGGCGCAACCGATAACCCGTCATTACAGCGGCGTTTAGTTCGCATATAATCCGCCGCACCCGTATCCGCGCTCGGCGCACACCAATTAAAAAATAATGCCAAATGGCATAAATATGGAGGAATCATAATGAAAAAGAAAGTATTGGCACTCGTGCTGGTCTTAGCTCTCGTAGCGGCTTTGACAATCGGTCTTGTAGCCTGCAACCCCGAAGATATTACTCCCGGCGGAAGCAAAGCGGTGTCTTTTAAGCCCATTGCCAAAGAGAATATCAAATTCGGTCTTATCGCGTTGCACGATGAAAACAGCACTTACGATAAGAACTTTATCGACGCGGCAAGAGCGGCGGCAAACAATGTCGGAGTTGATATCGTAATCAAAGACAATATCCCCGAATCCAACGAATGCTATGAAGCGGCGGTTGACCTTGTGGACCAAGGCTGCAACGTCATTTTTGCGGACAGCTTCGGACACGAGCAGTACCTTTTCAAAGCGGCAAAAGAGTTCCCCAACGTTCGTTTTGCACACGCAACCGGTACGACCGCTCATACCGAATTGGTCCCCAACTTCTATAATGCATTTGCCTCCATATATGAAGGTCGTTATCTTGCAGGCGTTGCCGCGGGTCTCAAATTGATTGAACTGTACGGCAATGATATCACTTCCGCCGAAGCTAAAATCGGTTACGTCGGCGCATACCCCTACGCGGAAGTCGTGTCCGGATACACCTCCTTCTTCCTCGGTGTAAGGTCTGTTGTCAGCAACGCGACAATGGAAGTTCAATATACCGGAAGCTGGTACAATGAAGCTACCGAAAAAGAAGCTGCACTCGCTCTTATCGAGCGCGGAGCGAAGCTTATCAGCCAGCACGCGGACAGCATGGGCGCGCCTACTGCTTGCAAAGAAAAGAATATTCCTAACGTAACTTATAACATCAGCACACAAGCTACCTGCGGCGGTTCTTACATTATCGGTTCAAAGGTCAATTGGGAACCCTATTTTGAGTATCTTATCAACTGCGCAATCAACGGTGTTTCCGCAGTCGGATTTGACTATGTAGGACATATCGGCGCAGACATTTTCAACAAAGCGGAAGGCGCTGCAACCGGTTCTGTCGAAGTTCTTGAAATCGGCACTGCGGCGGCGGCAGGCACTAAGGAAAAACTTTTAGAGGTTGCAGCTCAGCTCAGAAGCGGTGAACTTAATGTTTTCGATACCAGAAAGTTTACGGTTGGCGGCAAAACGCTTGAAAGCTATCTTGCAAATGTTGATACTATCGGCGCAAACGACTATGAAGGTGATACGCAGGTAATACTTAACGGTGTTTTCCTTGAATCCGTTTACCGTTCTGCTCCTTATTTCGATCTTCGTATTGACGGCATTACCGAATTGAACAAGGCATAATTAAACCAATTTAACCAAGGCGGAGCGCAGGCTCCGCCTTGGCTGACTTAACGGTCTTCGGCGATAAAGTCGCAGACTTTACGGAGGAAAGGGTATGTCAAACCCCGTTGCTATCCGACTCAAAGGTATTTCCAAATACTTCGGCGAAGTGGTAGCCAATAAAAACGTGGACCTCACCGTATATCGCGGTGAGATTCTTTCCGTTCTCGGTGAGAACGGCAGCGGTAAGACTACGTTAATGAATATGCTTTCGGGAATTTATTTTCCCGACGAAGGACACATTTTCGTTGACGGCGAACCTGTTATAATTCGTTCCCCGAGGGACGCTTATCGCTACAAAATAGGAATGGTGCACCAACACTTCAAGCTTGTTGACGTGTTCACCGCAATCGACAATATTATTTTGGGCGAAGATATGCCGCCTTACAGCATATCCGAAAACGCCGTTAAACTCAAAGAACAGGCAAACGAGCCGCACTACGTAATTGACAGCGATGACGTCGAGGCTCCCGTTAAAACGGTGCGTCAGACCGACACAAAGCAAGGCAGGCTTAAACTTGCCGCGAATATTGCGTCGCTGCCGTTTGTAAAATTTGCCAAAAAGGCAAAATTTAATTGGTTGCCGCGCAGACGCGGACAAAGCGTGTTCGACGTAGCCGAAAAATACGGCTTCGATATAAATCTCAAAAAGAAAATTTACGATATGTCCGTCAGTGAAAAACAGACTGTCGAAATCATAAAGGTGCTTTATCGCGGCGCAGACATACTTATACTTGACGAACCCACCGCAGTATTGACGCCGCAGGAAACGGAAAAGCTTTTTCAGGTGCTTCGCAATATGCGCGAAGACGGAAAGTCTATAATCATAATTACTCACAAGCTCAACGAAGTTATGGCAATAAGCGACCGCGTCGCCGTTTTGAGAAAAGGAGAGCATATTGCCACCGTAAAGACTTCGCAAACCACTCCTCAAGAACTTACCGAAATGATGGTCGGTCACAAAACCGAACTCAATATCGACAGAGCCGAACCTGTCAATCCCGAAAGCCGACTTGTTGTGGAGGGTTTATCGCTTGTCAATCGCGAGGGCGTCAAAGTGCTTGACGATGTATCGTTTGCGGCGCGTTCGGGCGAAATTCTCGGCATAGCCGGCATTGCGGGAAGCGGACAGCGCGAACTGCTGGAAACCATAGCCGGTCTTTTGCGTCCGAGTTCGGGCGAAATCACTTACAACGACCCCAAAAGCGGTAATGAAGAAAATCTCATCAGAAAGAGTCCCGCACAGATACGGGAACTCGGCGTAAGACTTTCGTTCGTGCCGGAAGACAGACTCGGAATGGGACTTGTCGGCAATATGGACATCATAGACAATATGATGTTGAGAAGCTACAAGAGAGGCAAGGTGCTGTTTGTCGACAGTAAAAAAGAAGCGGACGACAGTGCGCAGGACAAAAAACAGGTGCCTGCTCTTAAACCCAAATCCAACGCTCATTTCGACGGATTTTTCCTTGACAGAAAAAGACCTAAACAGCTTGCCGAAAATATCATACGCGACCTCGAAGTGGTTACGCCGAGTTCGCATACTCCCGTCAGACGACTTTCGGGCGGTAATATTCAGAAAGTACTTGTCGGACGCGAGATAGCCGCAGCCCCCACCGTTCTTATGGCGGCGTATCCCGTAAGAGGATTGGATATCAACAGTTCCTATACGATATACAATCTGTTGAACGCGCAGAAGGAGAACGGAGTTGCCGTCATTTACGTCGGCGAAGACCTTGACGTACTTGTGGAGTTGTGCGACCGCATTATGGTTATCTGCGCAGGCAAAGTGACGGGCATTCTCGACGGAAGAAATACTAACAAGGAAGAAATAGGTTTGCTTATGACCGATTCCGCACCTGTTGCGAAGGAGGCAGTCGATGTCGAATAATAAAACGGAAAAGGAACCGCTTTTCCGTATTGTAAAACGTGATAATATGCCCAAATGGCAGGCGTGGACCATAAGAGCCGCGGCTGTTATAATCGCATTGCTCGTAAGCGCGGTTACCGCCGCTATATTAACCGACGGCGCAAGTTTCGGTTATTTTTTCAAAGGATTGTTTGACGGCGTGTTCGGGACGCAAAGGCGTATACTCAACTTTTTCCAAGGCATAGCGATTTTGCTTTGTATCGCGCTTGCGGTTACTCCCGCATTCAAAATGAGGTTTTGGAATATTGGCGCCGAGGGGCAGGTGCTTATGGGCGGTCTTGCTTGTATAGCGTGCATTCAATATCTCGGCGGACGGGTGAACAATTCTATGTTGTTGCTTATTATGGCGGCGGCAAGCATTGCGACAAGTATAATTTGGGCAATTATACCTGCGTTGTTCAAGGCGCGCTGGAAAACTAACGAAACCCTGTTTACGCTGATGATGAACTATGTGGCAATGCAGCTCGTTGCAAGTTGCATTTTTGTATGGGTTCCCAGCGGCTCGGGAGTTCTCGGTGTTCTCGATTTCGGGCACTTCCCCAAAATAGGCGGTCAGAACTACGTTCTCAATATCATAATCGTTGCCGTTCTGGTGGTGTTTATGTTCGTATATTTCCGTTTCAGCAAGCACGGATATGAGCTGTCCGTTGTTGGCGAAAGCGAAAATACGGCAAAATATATCGGCATAAACGTAAAGAAAGTCATAATACGCACTATGGTGCTTTCGGGCGCGCTGTGCGGAGTGGCAGGACTGCTGCTTGTAGCGGGTACAGACCATTCTCTCTCTGTAAATACTGTAGGGGGCAGAGGCTTTACGGCAATTCTTGTATCCTGGCTCGGGAAGTTCAGTCCGTTTGCAATGTCGTTTACGTCTATGCTGTATGTGTTCATAGAGCAGGGTGCAAGACAGGTTGCAACCAACTTCGATATGGGAGGCTCGTTCTCGTCGATAATCACAGGCATATTCTTTTTCTTTGTCATAGGTTGCGAGTTCTTTATCAACTATAAGATAAAATTCAGACCTCTCAAAAAGAAAAACTCCGATAATAACGCAACCGCCGATAAAATCGAGGCAGATGACGAAAACGCCGTCGAGGCAGCGGTTAAAAACGAAGGCGAGGAGGTAATTGCGTAATGTTCCTGACCTTTTTACAAAGTTCGATACGTTTCAGTACGATTTTCCTTTTCGGCTCTGTAGGCGAAACTCTCACCGAAAAATCGGGCAACCTTAACCTTGGTACTCCCGGCATTATGTGTATGGGAGCCGCCGGCGGAATTATCGGCGAAGCCGCTTATATTGCGTCGCTCTCCGACGTAAGTCAGATGTCGCCGTTCGGCGCGGTGTTCATTCCTTTCCTTATGGCTATGCTGTTCGGCGGATTGGGCGGATTGATTTACAGCGTGCTTACGGTTTCGATGCGTTGTAATCAAAATGTTACAGGTCTTGCTTTGACTACGTTCGGCGTAGGCTTCATAAGCTTTTTCGGCGGCAGAGTGGACGCAACGGGATTCAGCGCGGCAAGCAAATACTTTACGCAGTCGTTCTCGTTCGCAAACGAACTCGGTTGGTTCGGCAAACTGTTTTTCTCTTACGGCGCGTTGGTGTACATTGCAATTATCCTTGCGGTTATAGTCGCTGTCGTGATTAAAAAGACCAGAGTAGGACTTAATCTGCGCGCGGTAGGCGAAAATCCGGCAACGGCAGATGCGGCGGGCATAAGCGTTACGAAACATAAATACACGGCTACCGTTATCGGCAGTATGATTGCGGGACTCGGCGGACTGTTCTATATTATGGACTATCTCGGAGGCAGTATCGAATATTCCATAGACACGTACGGATGGATGGCGGTTGCTTTGGTCATATTTACGGTGTGGCGTCCAAATTGGGCGATACTCGGCTCGATAATATTCAGTATGCTTTACTTTATGCCGAACTATATATCGGTATCATTTGCTCAGAAGGAAATAATAAAGATGATACCGTATGTGGTTACGATAATCGTGCTTGTCATCACAAGCATCGTTAGCCGCAGAGAAACTCAGCCGCCCGCATCGCTCGGACTGACTTATTTCAGAGAGGAGCGGTGATGTTATTTTGATAAAGCTCCGCGTATGCGGAAGTGGGATAGAAAGGGATTATGTAAAAGGGCGCGCACGCGCTCTTTTACGTTTGTCAGGGTATTTAGTGTTCTGATAAAGAACTGGGTTGCAAATAGTTTGCGGCGCGTTGTTAAATAACGAATAGTACAAAATCTTATATCGACGGCGTTTTTACAATGAGAAATATCTGAGAAAGTTTAGTTTTTTTGAGGTAGCAAATACGTTGTGTTGCTCAATAACAGACGGCGGTTGTAGCAATTCCTTTGCCAAAAGCGGTGAAATTAAAAATAATCGATTTGCGGAATAATTGTCAAACCTAATGGTTGGTATTAAGGAAGTCAACTGCATTTTAATAAAAATATCGGTATTTTGATATTTTTTGTAATTTTTGCATGCTAAAATTTATATATAAGATTTGCCCGCGGAGGTTTGCGACATTTGCGGAGGCAGAGGGGGAGATATGGAAAGCAAAACAAAAAACTATCTTACAGACGCGACGATAAAACATATTTTCGAAAATGCGAAAATAACAGGCGTGAGCGAAATTGCGCCGCTCGGGGCGGGCGAGTTTAACGCCGTTTATCTCGTTAAGGCAATCGGAAAAGAGTATGTGCTTAAAGTTGCGCCGACAGAGAATTTTCTGCCTTATGAACGGGATATGATGGCGGCGGAAGTTTATTGGTACAAACGTATGCGCGAAGATACTTCCATTCGAGTTCCCGAGGTTTATTTTTATGACGACAGCAAGCAAATTATTTCCTCCGAATACTTTATTATGGAAAAAATCGAGGGAGAACAGCTCGACAAAATAAAGCTGTCGCGCGAGGAAAAAGAAGCTGCCGACAATGAAATATGTAAGATGGCGGCGAAGATGCACTCTGTAAAGGGCGAAAAGTTCGGATACATTCAAATGGGACTGCACGATGACTGGTATCAGGCAATCCGAGCGATGACCGTGTCGCTGATAGAGAGCTGCGAGGCAAAAGGGCATAAGACGGCTCGCGGGCACAAACTGCTCAAATATATCGATAAGCACGCCGATATTCTCAAAAAAGCCGATTGTCGTATGGTGAATTTCGACATTTGGGCGCCTAATATTATCGTTCGCCGCAGTTCGTGTGGGTTGTCGTATTCCTGGATAGACCCCGAACGCTGTTTTTGGGGTGACAGAATTGCTGATTTTATGTGCCTGCATTTAATGAAAAACAGTATGTACGGTAAAAAGGACGCCGTCGCGGCGTATAATTCGGTTGCAAATGAACCGATTGCGGTCAACGACGAAATAAATATAAGATACGCAATTTCAATGGCGTACGGCGGATTGATTATGGAGACTGAAAAGTATTACCGTTATTCGCCATTGCATTTAGGATGGTGGCGCAATGTTTTTGCCGACGCATTCGTGTTTTATAAAACGGGCTTCGCTATTCTTAAACGCGCAAAATAGAGTTTGCCGTTAAGGTCAATCATATAAACGCGTTTATCCGCGAAATACGATGAACGATAACAGGAATAATATCGAAAACGGAACGGAGCATACTTCTGATATGAAGCTGAAAGAGGAATCCAAGGCTGAGCGTATGACAACGCAGAGCATTCCTAAGTTGGTGCTCAGTTTTGCCGCAACCACTCTTATCGCGCTTATTCTCAACTCTGTGTATAATCTTACCGACGCGCTTTTTGTTGGGTGGGGCGTGGGCGATTACGCGATGGGCGGAGTGTCTGTCGTCTTTCCGTTCGTGATTTTGCAAGGGGCAGTTTCAACGGCGGTAGGCGGAGGAGCGGCGGCAATAGTGTCACGGAAGCTCGGGGAACAAAAATACGACGAAGCAGGCGAAGTTACTGTTAACGCGATGTTTGTTTTCTATATTACGGCACTGATTGTCACCGTTTTGGGGTTCGCGCTTATGAATCCGTTATTGCAACTGATGGGCATTACGGGTGACTTGTACGCGTACGCCAAGGAATATTTCGTGATTATCCTTGCGGGCAATGTGTTTTCGACGGGATTTTCGTCCATAATACGCGCCGAGGGCAAAATGCTGTACGGTTTGTTGATTTGGGTTATTCCCATTACGATAAACATTGTGCTTGACGCCGTGTTCATTTTTGCACTCGATATGGGCGTCAAGGGCTCGGCTCTTGCAACCGTTATTTGTCAGATAATAAGCTTTATAATGAGCGTGCTTTTCTTTGCCAGGTTCTCGGAACAAATATTCAAAGGGGCACGGCTACGCTTGCGGCGCATTGCCGAAATCGCGGGGATAGGATTTCCGTCGCTTGTGCAAATGGGAAGTTTATCCGTTATAACCGTATTGATAAACAATGTGTTAAGAGATGTTTGCGGTACGTTGGGTGTAACGACGTTCGGATATATGAGCAAGCTGATAACGTATGCTTTGGTGCCATTCACTGCAATAACGCAGGCGTTGTCTCCCGTAGTAGGGTATAATTTCGGAGCAGGGAACAGCGGTAGAGTAAAGCAGGCAATACGCTTCTCTGCGGCGTTGGGTTTTGCATATGCCGCGGTCGCGCTCGTTTTTGTGGAGTCAATCCCCGAATATCTGATGATGATATTTACACAAGATAAACAGATTATAGACTTGGGCGCGGACGGAATGAGAATAATTGCGGCGGCGTTGCCGTTTACTCCGCTGCCTATGCTTATCGGTGCGGCATTGCAGGCGCAGGGCAAAAAGCTTTGGTCTCTGTTGCTATATGCATCAAATCTTATTTTTCTTCCTCTTCCTCTTTTTCTTATGGGTAAATATCTGTACGTTGACGGAGTATGGTGGGCGTATGTAATAGCATCGGCTTGCTCAACGCTTCTCGCCATTTTCAAAATTGCGTTTAATAAACGGAATATATCCGTATCGTCAACATACATTTAACAGACTTCCGGCATAATCGCTTTTCTCAGAGGAGACGCACCGCAGTTTTTGCAAAATAATACAAATTATCTCATAAAACAACATAATTCGACACGTTCGATTTTTACATCGACATTGCATTTAGCTCCATTTGGCTTCATAATAAATAAACAAAATTCGACATACAATATATAATTTCGACAAATATCGACAGCAGTAACGGTGTTGACAACCACATTCTCGACACAACTATCTAAACTGTGTCCAATCGCGTGCAGCCGAAGGGGTTCACGCGCGGAGCGCGGGGCAAATATTGCCCGAACTCCCCGCACAATAAAAAATGCGCCTGTACAGACACATTTGGGTGGTGGAGGTGCGGGGAGTTGAACCCCGGTCCAAGCAACTATTCACGGCACTTTCTACACGTTTAGCTTATGATTGAATTTTTCGCACTTCGGCACACAAGCAAGCCTCGGATTGATGAGTCCCTGATGACAGCAACCTTACGGGACGATGGGGCTGCGTTGTCCGTTTTTCTGATGCCGATTGCTAAGGGAACGGAAAACCTCAGGTCGACACGCTGTCAGTTAATTATGCAGCGAGAGCGAACTCCATATTGGAGCTCTCATTATTATTTTTCGCGTTTAATTTTAGCGTTCCGTTGATAATGCAGACGAGCCTGCAACGTGCTTATACCGCTTCAAACCACCTGTCGAATCCAGTACACCCCCGGACGCGAAATGGGAAATCGGCGATTGATACGATTATAACACAATTTTCGGTAAAAGCAAGCAAAATATGAGGGTCTCAGTATGGTACACGATATGTATTCAAAATGGCGAAATTATTATATTTAAGGACAAATTCTGAGTGATTTGTGCACGATATGTGTGTGAAATGCATAAATACAACGTCCGAGAAGCGGCTGTTCGAAAATACGATAAGTGGTTTTTTGTTAAAATAATAAGAAATAGCGGTTAAACCGCTATTTCTTTGGATTTGATATATTAGTAATTTTGTTGACTTGCCCGTGACTCGGTTGCGACAGAGTTAAGCTTAAAACTTGGTTTGCGGTCAGTCGTTGGCGTAGTTCGAGAAGTAGTTTTGGATATAGATGATG
The DNA here is from genome assembly GCA_048394785.1 of Christensenellales bacterium. Lineage (GTDB taxonomy): Bacteria > Bacillota > Clostridia > Christensenellales > CAG-917 > DBFJGL01. The sequence continues at coordinate 13,926 of DBFJGL010000038.1, forward strand.
GGCGTACCTTTGTCTCCGCTTCCGGAAGTGAGGTCGGAGAGCGAGCCGAGCAGGTCGGTGAGGCGGCGCGGAGTGGTGCCCTGTGACGCCTGTGACGCATAAAGGTCGGTGGGCTTTTGTTTTATCATCTGTTTGATTGCCTCTTTTGCCTCGTCGCCTTTGAGAGAACCGATGGCGTTGTCGGCAAGATATTTGAGTTTAAGCTCGTTGGGGGTGCCTTCGAGCCCCGACGTATAAGCAGGGGACACAACGGGGTCGGCAAGCTCCCAAATTTTGCCTACGGGGTCTTTGAACGCGCCGTCGCCGTAAACCATAACTTCGATTTTTTTGCCTGTTTTTTCAAACATAAGCTGTTGAACGGCGTTGACGAACTCGGAGCAGTCGCGCGGGAAAAGTTTGACGCTGTTGTCGGTTGCGAGGTTGGAGCCGAGAATGCCGTAATTGGGATTGAAGCCGCTTCCGTTTACGCTTTCGGTGAGTATTTCATCAAGCGAAACAACGGTTTTTGCGCCGGCTTCGAGCAAAAGCCGCTTGGTGCGGGCGCGAGTATGAATATCGGCGTTGATAACGACGTCGGTGTATTTCAGAATTTCGGTGGGGCGGTTTGCGAGTATTATTTCCGCTTTGCCCTCGGAAAACTCCTTGTACAGCTGAACGTAGTCCATACCCGTGAAGGGGTGTTTGATTTCGCCGAACGTCTTATAAATTTCTTCTTCGGTGAATACGTCGGTGTAGGGATTGACGCCGTTTTTATCGAGTGCGTCCATATTCATAAGGTGATTGCCGACTTCGTCGGAAGGATAGGACAGCATAATAATCAGCTTGTCAACGCCCCTTGCAATGCCTTTGAGCAACAGAGAAAAACGGTTTCTGGAAAGAATCGGGAAGATAAGTCCCACAGTGCCTCCGCCTGTTTTGGCTTTAACGTCCGCTGCGATGTCGTCCACGCTTGCGTAGTTTCCCTGACTTCTTGCGACAACCGCCTCTGTCACGGCGAGCACGTCTTTGTCCTGCACCTTGAAACCTGTTTCGGAATCGTTTGCGGCGGCAAGGACGCTATCAACGGTGATTTTAACCAAATCATCGCCTTGCTTGATGATAGGAGCTTTGATGCCTCTGGAAATTGTACCTACTGTTGACATAATGCCTCCGATGTAAATGGGTTCGCGGAATTCCTCCGACGACAGAGGAATTATAATACAGAAGGGCTGTGATG
>DBFJGL010000039.1:0-8681 GCA_048394785.1 Christensenellales bacterium
TCGTCGATATGCCGACGGAAGAACTCGAACGGCGCATTTTTTCCTGCGGTTTTTATCGCAATAAGGCAAAGTCTATAAAAGAGATGTCCAAAAGCGTGCTGGAGATGGGCGGAGTTCCCGATACTCAGGAAGGTCTTATGAAGCTCAGAGGAGTAGGGCGCAAGACCGCAAACGTAGTATGCTCGGTTGCATATCATAAGAACGCAATAGCGGTGGATACTCACGTTTTCAGAGTTGCCAACAGATTGGGACTTGCCGACGCCAAAACTCCCGAACAGACGGAACAGGCGTTGATGAACGGGTTCGACGAGAATTTATGGGGAGATTTGCACCATCTTTTAATCTTCCACGGCAGATATACCTGCCATTCCCGAACTCCTGATTGCGGCGCGTGCAATCTCCAAAAGCACTGCAAGTATTATAAAAATCAAGAGAAATGATAATACATATCGGTGAATAGTCGCCGTATTCGGTTAAATTATGGAAAAGTATCAGATTGTAAAAAAGAGCAGAGTCGCTCAAAACGTATGCGAATATACGATATACGCCCCGATGGTATCCCGCCATTGCAGAGCGGGACAGTTCGTGATTTTGCGCACGGACGCCGACGGCGAAAGAGTGCCTTTCACGATATGCGATTATTCGCGTAAAGACGGCACAGTGTCCCTTCTTATTCAGGAAGTCGGTTTCACAACGATGAAACTTGCGCAAATGAATGAGGGCGATGTGCTTGCGGACGTAGCGGGACCGCTCGGCAACCCCACCGATTTATCTCGGTACAACAGAGTGCTGCTCATAGCCGGAGGCATAGGAGCGGCGGTAGTTTATCCTCAGCTCAAACAGCTTAAAGCGGACGGCAAGCGTTGCGACGTCATATCCGGCGCAAGAAACGTCGGACTTTTGATGTATGCGGAGCAAATGAAGTCGCTTTGCGATAATTTTTATCCCGTTACCGACGACGGTTCGTCGGGAGAAAAAGGGTTTGTCACGACTGTTTTGGAAAGACTTCTCGTCAAAGGCGAACGCTATGACGCAGTTTTCGCAGTCGGACCTTTGGGTATGATGCGCGCGGTGTGCGCCGTGACAGAAACTTACGAAATTCCGACAATAGTCAGTATGAATTCTATTATGGTCGACGGCACGGGTATGTGCGGCTGTTGTCGGCTGACGGTGGACGGCAAGATAAAATACGCGTGCATTCACGGTCCCGAATTCGACGGACACAAGGTCGATTTCGACGAAGCGATTGCGCGTTCCAAAGTTTATAAAGAGCAGGAAGCGGAACATATTTGCAGACTGCGTTCTTTGTCGGGGAGGGAATGAGTATGCGAGTTGACGAGAGAAACGGAATGATTAACCGCGCGCCCGACGTACGCGTGTGCGATTTTGGCGAGGTTGCGCTCGGTTACGACGCAAAAACCGCGCTTAAAGAGGCTGAACGCTGTCTGAATTGTAAAAATGCGCCCTGTATGCAGGGTTGTCCCGTCGGCGTCAAAATCCCGATGTTCATAAAGAGCGTGAAAGAGGGCGATATAGACTCCGCGGCAAAAATAATCGCTGTGGACAACAATCTTCCGGCAATATGCGGCAGAGTATGTCCGCAAGAAAACCAATGCGAAAAGTATTGCGTGCGCAAAGAAAGGCTCGGAGGTTCGGTCGCAATAGGAAATTTGGAGCGTTATGTGGCGGATAACAGTCAAAAGCCCGTATCCGAGGCGGCGAAAGCGCAGAATTTGAAGGTGGCGGTTGTAGGCAGCGGACCTGCGGCATTGTCCTGTTCCGCCGATTTGGCGCAGGCGGGCGTTAAGGTCACTATGTTCGAGGCGTTGCACAAAGCCGGCGGAGTGCTCAGCTACGGCATACCGGAGTTCAGACTTCCAAAGCGCATAGTGGAAAAAGAAATAAACGACATTATCGCGCTCGGCGTAAAGCTCGAAACAAACGCAGTCATAGGAAAAACGGTGCTCGTCGACGAGTTGTTGAATGATTTTGACGCGGTGTTTATCGCAAGCGGAGCGGGACTTCCTATGTTCTTGGGAATAAAAGGCGAAAATTTGCCGCAAGTTTGCTCCGCAAACGAATATCTGACGAGAATAAATCTTATGAAAGCGTATTGTCCGAACGCGATAACGCCCGTAATGCACGTGAAAAAAATCGCGGTTGTGGGCGCGGGTAACGTGGCGATGGACGCGGCGCGTACTGCGCGAAGAATGGGCGCGGAAGTTAATTTGTTATATCGCAGAGGCAGAGAGGAAATGCCTGCGCGGCGCGAAGAAGTCATACACGCCGAAGAAGAAGGCGTCATATTCAATTTGCTTGTAAATCCCGTTGAGATACTCGGCAAAGACGGCGCTGTCAGCGGCGTCAGATGCGTGCGTATGGAGCTCGGCGAGCCCGACGCGAGCGGAAGAAAGCGTCCCGTCGAAATTAAGGGCAGCGAGTTTGAAATAGAGGCTGACGGCGTAATCGTCGCGCTCGGCACTACGCCTAATCCCATCATAAAAAACAGCTTCCCCGAGTTGGAATTCAGCCCCAAAGGCACTATTGTTGCGGACGGCGAGGGAAGGACTTCCGTTGCGCGCGTGTATGCAGGCGGCGACGCAATGACGGGAGCGGCAACGGTTATACTCGCGATGGGCGCGGGCAAGCGCGCCGCCCGCGCGATTTTGAAGGATTGCCTTGAAGCGCATTGATGTGGTATGCTTATTGCGAGTGGGCGAGAGAGGCTTGGACGTCGGCTTTCTTTGAAGCCTTCAAACGACTACTGCGGAATTACGCAATTTAATTTCAAAAGGAAAACGATATGTTTTTAGATTATGTAAAAATATTTATAAAGGCGGGCAACGGCGGCAACGGCGCGGTTTCTTTCCACAGAGAAAAATACGTGCCCAACGGCGGACCGGACGGCGGCGACGGCGGCAACGGCGGCGATATTGTTTTTATCGCCGACAAAAACATAAATACGCTTGCCGATTTCAAGTTCAAAAAGCATTTTCGCGCGGAAAACGGCGGCAACGGCGCGCCGCGGGTGTGCACGGGCAAAAGCGCGCCCGCGCTTGAAATCAAAGTGCCTGCCGGTACGGTGATAAAGGATACGGAATCGGGCAGCGTAATTGCGGATTTGTTTGAGGACGGCGAGCGTTTTGTTGCGCTTAAAGGCGGCAGAGGCGGCAAGGGTAACTGTCGTTTTGCGCACGCGCAAAGACAGGCTCCGTCTTTTTCTCAGCTTGGAGAAACCACGGAGGAGCACCGCGTCACGCTCGAACTTAAAACGATAGCGGACGTAGGGCTCGTGGGCTTCCCCAACGTCGGCAAGTCCACGCTTTTATCCGTTTTGACTTCGGCAAAACCGAAAATCGCAAACTACCATTTCACGACCATAAATCCCAATCTCGGAGTTGCGCAGGTGTATGACGACAGTTTTGTCATAGCTGATATACCGGGACTTATAGAGGGCGCAAGCGACGGTGCTGGGCTCGGTCATTATTTTCTCAGACACATAGAAAGAGTGCGCCTTATCGTGCATATCGTGGACGTGAGCGGCAGTGAGGGGAGAAATCCCATCGAAGACTACGAAAAAATCAATGCAGAACTCGCCGCATATTCGGATAAGCTGGCGGCAACTCCGCAGATTGTCGTGGCGTCAAAGTCCGATTTGCTTACCGACGGAGACAACCTCGACGATTTCCGCAAAGCGGTCGGCACTCCCGTTTACGCAATATCTTCCATAACCAATCGGGGCATTACGGAACTTCTCAACCTTATGTACGAAAAAGTCAACGAGTTGCCGCCTCCTTCGAGAGAGGAAATCGACGGCGAATTCACGTTGGAAGAAAAGTCCGATATGAAGTTCAGAGTGGACAGATTGCCCGACGGCAGCTTCCTTGTGGACGGCGGGCTTGTGGATTTTATAGAGCAAAACGTCGTGATTTCTTCCGACGACAGTTTCGCGTTCTTCCAGAAGTTGTTGAGGGACAGAGGCGTAATTGCGGAGCTCAAAAAGAAGGGTATGAAAGAGGGCGATACCGTTGTTATCGGCGACCTCGAATTCGAATGGGTAGAGTAGTTTGTGAGGCGAGTATTTAATAAAGCAAAAGAAATAATATATCGATTTCAAACGAGCGGTTTGCAAAATAAAGCAAGCCGCTTGTTTATTTGTCGGGTTTGTCTTTGCCGCTGTTGTCGCCGCTGTCGCTGTCGACGGATAAATTGTCTTGTTCGTTTGAGGTTGCGTTTGAAATAAACCGTTCGTTCATTTTGTCTATTTCGTCGAAAATCGTAGATGAGCGGAAGTGACCTTTGCCTATCGGTGTAAGCGTGAGCAGTGCGAGCAAGAGCGATATGGAGCCGAAAACGAGATAGTATATGCGCAGAGGGGTAATGAACGCAACGGAGATGAGCACCGCACCCGTAAAAAGATAATGTTTCAGGTTTGAACGCTGCAAAACCATTTCTCCGAACCGTGACGGCGAAAATTTATGCTTGACGGGTTTTAAGTCGGGCAGGGCGTCGCATCGTTTGAGATAAGCGTAAATCTGTCTTATTTTTATAACCGATATGTGAATGTCTTTAAGCGCAAGAGCCTGATAAGCCCGCCTGTCCACGCCGCGCGTCATAACGAAAATGCGTTTTTTGTTGTGTTTAAGACTTGTGCGATATATGTTGCCGAGGTCGTTGACGTTCAGCAGATTAAAGCGGAAAGCGGCTATTAAAATGCTGTCGTCAAATAGAATATAATCAAAACCACTCTCGATTTTATCGTTTTTTATAGTACTCCTAATCAAATTTATCAGATAACCGCTTCCTTCAACCGAAAGTTCCAATGCAAGCCTGTCGTAAGAATAGGGACGTTTTTTGTTCTTGGAAAAGTATTTTACGCTGAATGTAATCGCGACCGAAAGCGCGCAGGAAAAGATAATCGCACCTATAAAATTTCCGAATGCGATTGCGCTCCACACCAAGGTGAGCATAAATATTATTACGGTAAGAGCAATGTAGTCTACGGTTTTTGCCATAAATACATTATTGACGCGTTTTGATTTTCGTAAACGAACGTCGCGTGAAAGTTAAATTGCAAATTATACGCGCCGCCGAAAAGCGATAATCGCATATGGCAGGAAGTCGAGTATAAGTAAATTGCGCGCATATCTCCGAAACCGTCGGGCGTATGCCGAGGCTTGATATAAACGCGCAACCGACAAATTAAAACTGCAAAACGTACTTTGTCAAAATATCTTGCAAGCAATATATGAAAGCGCATTGAAAAGCGGTTTTTATTGTGGTAGTATAATATATATGCTGACGGTTGTTTTCGGAGGAGCGTTCGACCCTCCGCACAAAATTCACACGGAGATGGCGAGGGCTGCCGTCAAGGAACTGAATGCGGACAGATTGGTTATTCTGCCCACTTATTCGCCTCCGCATAAATCGAACGCGTATTTGTCTTTCGACGTGAGAAGGGAACTGATTACGACGGCATTTTGCGGATTTGCCGTGCCCGTAATAGTCGACGAAACGGAAAAGAACAGGGGCGCGGATAATTACGCCGCGTTTACGCTGCCGGTTATGAAAGAAAAATACGGCGAAATAGTTTATTTGATCGGCGGCGACAGCCTCGAATATTTCGACAGTTGGTATTTGCCGAAAGCGATAACCGACTGTTGCAAAATCGCCGTTATCGAAAGGGAAGGATACTGCGGAGCGCAAGACAAAATCAGCGCAATCAAGAATAAAATCGGCGGCGATTTTACGTTGCTTGCATATAAAGGAAAGAATATATCTTCGTCGTTGATTAAAGCCTGTCTTTTGCTCGGCGAACGTCCGGACGGTTTAGACGACGCGGTGTATGAGCGGATAAAGAGTAAAAATCTGTTCGGCGAATATTCGGATACGCTCGAAAAGCTGAAAAGATACGAAAGTCCGCCATTGTACGAGCATAGCAAAGCCGTGGTAAAAACGGCTGTGGAGATGAATTCCGTACACAATCTGAAACTCGACTTCATATCGGTGTTCGAAGCCGCGCTTTTGCATGACAACGCGAAAGAACGCCCGACGCTTGACGGACTCGAAGTGCCTGAGGACAGCGTAGGCACTTCGGTATTGCACCAGTTTCTCGGAGCGGCAAAAGCCGAGCGCGATTTCGGCGTAAAAAATAAAGAAGTGCTTGACGCAATCAGATACCACACGACCGCGCGCCCCGATATGAGCCTTATGGAAAAACTGATATATACCGCGGACAGCGTTTCGTACGACAGGGAGTATCCTCCCATACCAAAACTCAGAAAAATTGCGTTTGCGGACTTTGAAGAAGGGTTTAAGGCGGTGCTCGAATACACTTGCGACAAGTTGCGAAAAGCGGGCAAAAACATTTATCCGCTCACGCAAGAGGCGGAAAAGTATTATATAAAACGGCAAAATCGATAATAATATCTGCAAAAATGCAGACAGGAGAAATATGCAACCTATTGAATTAAAAGACGCTATATGCAAAATTCTCGACGACAACAAAGCCGTCGACATAACCGTGCTTAAAGTTGAACACCTCACCGTCCTTGCCGATTATTTTATTATCTGTACGGGCAGAAGCTCGAAACAGGTGCGCGCGCTTGCGGAACACGTAGAGGAAACGCTTAAAGCAGATGAAATCACGCCTCTCAGAAGCGACGGAATGCGCGACGGAAAATGGGCTGTTCTCGATTACGGCTCGGTTATCCTGCACGTCTTTAACGACGATACCCGTATGTTCTACTGCCTCGAAAAACTGTGGTCCGACGGCGAAAATATCGAGTTCTATAAGGGCGATAAGTAAGCCGACGTATAAGTATCCGAGCCGCGCCGCGAATGCGGCTGAGCAAAAGACTCGGTAAATCATACAAAGAAAACGCGTTTGCGCATACGGCGGATAGCAACGGTTTTGCTGAATCGCAGGCGAGCTTCGCACAATCCGTGAATAAGGCAAGCCGTATAATCAGCTGTAAAACGAAGCTGTCCGTAAATCGGGCGAACCGTACTGTTCGGAACGTAAACAGCTCGTATATAATTATAAAACATAATGCGTCGGTCTTTATGTCCGATACCGAATGCGGCGAAGGTCGTAAATAAAAATTATGGGGGTATTATGAAAAAGAACAAGTTGCTTGCGCTGCTTCTCATAGCGGTGCTCGTCGTCGGCGTGGCGTTGTTTGCCGCGTGCAACAAAGACGGCGAATCCAAAAAACCGGGGGAAGGAGTAAAAATAGTTTATCTCGGCGATTCCATTGCCGAGGCGTTGCTCGGACCTTCGCCCGTGAGCGAAAGAGATAATTACGGTTATCCGAACGTACTCGCAAAAATAAACGGTTTCGAAACGTATAACCGCTCGGTTTCCGGACACAGGACGGGAGATTTACTCGAACTGCTCGGAAATCCGTATTCCGATGAAAATCCCGACGGCAACGACGCCAAAATGACTGTCGCCCACGTCAAGACTGCGGATATAATTCACATTTCCATACTCGGAAACGACCTGTTGCAGGAAGATTTGGATACAATTATTTTGGAAGCGTTTTCTACGTCTTTGGACGAACAAAACAGAAAACTCGACCTTGAAGAATTGGAATACAACGACACTCAGTTGTGGAACATTCTTTACGGAAGCGGAAACGGCACGTACGAAGCGTCCGTGAACAACGTGAAATCCATTGTTCAAACTCTGAAGATTTACAATCCCGACGCGAAAATATTTTTCCAAGCGGTTTACAACCCCTTCCACGACGACAGCACTCTGCTGCTTGAAGAAAGCAAGACGGCTTTGAAAGAATATGCGCAAGAGGGTGAAGAAATCAGAGATTTGGCGCGTATGATGCTCGACGTATTGAACGGCGTGCTCGACGCGGTTCTGACGGATAATGAAATTGTCACCAAATACGGCGAAAACGCTTTCTACGTTCTCGACGGTGCGGCGGCGTTCGATAAGGTGTGGAATAAAGACGCGGAAAAGGGTAAGGAACTCATTTACAACGACTTTATTCACCCCTCAAATCACGGACACGCGGTGCTTTGCGACCTTACGCAGGAGAAATTCATAGAGCTCGGCATAACCGACAACAGCACGCTCGCATACTACAAACAGCTCAGGATATCTATGATGGAGCGTATGTTTGCAGAGAGCATAACGGATATGGGTGCGGCAAAGTCTGCAATAAACGACGCGGACAGCTTCTCGGAAGTCACCGAAAGCTACTTTGACGCAATCAGGGGACTTGCTCCCAAATACTTTTAGGAGGCGCGCGCTATGAAAAAAAGAACGTTGGCACTGATAATGGCTGTCGTACTCGTTGCGTCGGCGATGACTTTCGCGCTCGTCGCCTGCGATAAGGACGATAAAGCCGAGTTGTACGTAAGCGAAAATATGACTTTCGATTTGAGCGGAGCCACCGTGATGGGGCTGCCCGTTTCAATTGTATTGGACAACGAAAAAAGCGGAATAACGCTGGGTACGGACGGCTCGCTTAAGCTGTCTCTGGTTATAAATTCGGCGTTGATAAACAGTCTTTTGAAGGGAGGCAATATTTTCGGTTTTGAATTGAGCATAGCAAAATTGCAGACAATGCTCGACGGACTGGGAGAGGGCGGCGTGCAAGCCGCTTTGGACGGATTTGTAAACACGTATCTCAGCGAATTGGTCCCCGGTTTCAAACTTG
>DBFJGL010000040.1:0-5068 GCA_048394785.1 Christensenellales bacterium
GATAATCAGAAAAGATATGCTGACGAGGAAGTCCTGCAACGCTATCGGCGCGCCGACAGAGAGAATGTTTTTAACAATTCCTCTTTCGGAAAATCCCTTTTTGGATACGGGAAAAGGAAGCTTTTTCTTTTTCAGATATACGAGCGAGAACAGCACGCTCGAAGCCTGTGCAATGACTGTTGCGAGGGCGGCTCCTGCGGCGTCCATATGCAAAACCGCAACAAAAATCAAATCGAGCGCGACGTTGAGCGCGCAGGCGATTGCGACGAAAACGAAAGGCGTCACAGAGTTGCCTATGCCTCTGAAAATGCCGCTGATTGCATTGTAAGCAGTGATAAAAACCATACCCGCGCCGCATATTCTTATATAAATCTCCGTTTGAGCAAGCGCCTGTTCGGGGGCTTGAAGCGCGATTGCGATATATTTCGGTACGGCGAGCAGAACCACGGTGATGACGACGGCAACCGCCGAAAACAGTTTGATCATACCGCATACCACGTCGCCTGCCTTTTTCGGCGCGCCCGAACCGATTGCCTGTCCGATAAGCACGGTGACGCCCATAGTAAGTCCTGTGACGATTGCGGTGACAGCCACCATAAGCTGACTTCCCGTGGCGACGGCGGATACGCTTGCCGTTGAGCCGAATCTGCCCACGACAATCAGGTCGACCGCGCCGTATAACGCTTGCAAGAGCAGCGAGAACATAAGGGGAACGGCGAATTTTATTAAAGGCGGCAGAATTTTGCCTTCTAGGAAACTGTTGTTTTCGCGCATATTCCGCCTCCTTGAATTTTTTTATACACCATATCAAATCGACGCAAAAAAAGCAAACAAAAAAGTACTGCGGCTTAATTTCTTGGCATTGCCGCTTATAAACGACGGCAGATATTTTTTAATGAATGAGTTTCGAGCAGCAATATCGTAAATGATATTGCTAATGACAGCGTCGTGAGGTAAAATGTAAATATGAATAAAGTTATTTGCATAGGCGAGTGTCTTATTGATATGATACCCGCAAACGAAAGAGGTTCGTATATTGCGAAATCGGGCGGCGCGCCGGCTAATGTGGCGGCAAGCGTGGCGAGGCTGGGCGGCAGAGGCTATTATCTCGGCAATCTGTCTTGTGACGGTTTCGGCGACATAATACGCGACTCTCTCGGCAAAACGGGCGTAAAACTCGATTACGCTACGCTCGACGACTCGCACAATACTGCGCTTGCCGTGGTCACGCTTGACAAACTCGGCAACCGCAGCTTTACTTTTTACCGCAACGACACAGCCGATTTGATGCTTGACGAAGCCGACGTAAAAGAGGATATGTTCGAGTGCGGCGACGTTCTTCATTTCTGTTCGGTGGGACTCACGGAGTCGCCCTCAAAACGAGCGCATATGAAAGCGGTTAATCTTGCGGCAAAAAAAGGCGCGATAACGTCCTTTGACGTCAATTTGCGCTTCGGTCTTTATCCCGACAAAGAAGAATGCAAGCGCACCGTATATGAGTTTTTGCCGTATTGCGACGTTCTGAAAGTCACGGACGAAGAACTGTGCTTTTTAACGGATACGGCAGACGAATGCGAAGGCGTGAGATTACTGTTTGCGGCGGCGCAGAAGGCTAGAATTCTTTTCGTGACCAAGGGCGCGGAAGGAGCGGCGGCATACGACAGAATGGGCGGTTATGCGTTTTGCAAGGCATATGACGCGCAGGTAAAAGACACGACGGGAGCGGGAGATTGCTTTATAGGCGGCATACTTTACAATATAGCCGACACGGGGCTTTTCGAAAGTGCGGAAAGCTGTAAAGAGTGTTTGCGCTTTTCCTCCGCGGCGTGTGCCGTTGTGGTGGAGAGAAAGGGCGCGATGGAAGCGATGCCGACGCTTGAAGAAGTACGGGCGAGGCTGACAGGCTGTGAGCAAGCGTAAAATATACTGCGGCAATGCGGTATGAGTCGGAGAAATATTCTTAGTTTATCCGTCTTCGACAAGCGATCCGAGTATGCGCGCGATGTATAAATACAGAAATAAAACATACGACGCGGCGAAATTTTGCGAATTTGCAAAACGCCGAATCGTAAAGCAGAGATAAAATCAAAGTATTTTACCGACTGTAAAACTTGAATGCATTATGGAAAAGAATATCGAAAAATTAGTGCGCGAACCCGTATTTTTTGAAAGAAACAGGGTTTATCGAATATACAAAGGCGGCGCGCCGTACAAAGAGATTTTCAACGACGAAAACGGCTACGATGACGGCACGGATAATATGTTTCCCGAAGAATGGGTTGCAAGCAAGGTACGCGCGGTCAATCCCAGATATTTCGGCGAGCGCGACGGTGTGTCGGTTGTGGAAGGCACCGATATTTTCTTTGACGATTTGCTGAAAGAGCATTCCGAAAGTTTGCTTGGCACGCGAAAATACGACTGTCTGGTCAAGTTTTTGGACAGCGCGATAAGGCTTCCGTTTCAGGTTCATCCGACAAAGGAATTCAGCCGAAAACATTTCAACAGCGAATACGGAAAAACCGAAGCTTGGCTCGTGGTCGGCAAACGCGAGGGCGCAAAGATATATTTCGGCTTCAAAAATCCTATAACCAAAGAGGAACTGTCGGAGTACGAGGAACGAAGCGAAACGGAAAAGGACGTAATGGGCGGGTTGTTGTACGGCGTGGACGCCGAGGTCGGCGACGTGTGGCTGATAAAGGCAGGGCTGATACACGCCATAGGCGCAGGCTGCACTATAATCGAGGTGCAGGAGCCCACGGATTTTACCATTCAGCCCGAGCGTTGGTGCGGAGATTATCACATAAGTTACAACGAGGAATATATAGGACTCGATAAAGACGTTGCGCTTGACAGTATAAATTTCGAAATTTACGGGGAGCGCGCGGCGGAATATGCCAGAGTTATTCCGCGAACGGTTACAGACGCTCCGACTTACAAAAAAGAAGTGTTGATCGATTATTCGGATACGGCTTGTTTTGCACAGAACAGGCATACGCTGCGCGACGGCGGAAAACTGACGCTCGGCTATGCTCCGTCCGTTTATATCTGTCTTAGCGGAAATGCGGTCATCAAGGGCGACGGTTACAGTCGCGAGATAAGCCGCGGCGACTATTTTTATCTTCCTTATGCCGCTCAAAACAAGTTTACCGTTGAAAACGTCCGCGGAATTAGCGGCAACGACGCCTGCGGGCACAGTGAAACGCTTGGTTGCAAAGGCGATGGAAAGGGTAGTTGCGGGCATAATGAAACGTCTGCAAGCGACGTTGTGCTTATAGAATGCCTGCCGAGTTATCAACCCGAATAACTCTGTGCACGGCGCGACTGCGGTATAATTCGATAAACGGCGGATTGCGGCGTCGGCTGACGTTGCAATCGGACATTGCAAGTCGATAAGACTGCGCCTGCAAATCATATCGGGGTGTTTTGCCGAACTCAAAAATCATATGCCGCGTTCGGAACGCAATAAATTTGTTTGCTTTTTTGCGTATTTTTTTGCGTAAAACATTCGCTTTTGCCGCCGAATTGTGCTATAAATAAGTTGAAATATCTGAGCTGCCAATAGATGCGGTTCAAACAATACAAAGGAGCGAAACAATGGATAAACTGTACACCGGAAAGACAAAAGACGTATACGCGCTTGAAAACGGCAACGTACTCTTGAAATTCAAGGACGACTGCACGGGCAAAGACGGTAAATTCGACCCGGGCGAAAACGCGGTAGGACTCACAATCGACGGTATGGGCAAAGCTAACCTTAAAACTTCCGTTTATTATTTCGAACTGCTTAAAAATGCCGGCGTTAAAACCCATTACGTCGGCGCAAACGTGGACGACGCGACAATGGAAGTTCTTTCCGCAAAAGTGTTCGGCAAGGGCTTGGAAGTAATATGCAGACTTGTTGCAACCGGCAGTTTCATCCGTCGTTACGGCGCATATATCGCAGACGGGACCAAAATCGACGGCGGATACGTTGAAACCACGTTTAAGGACGACGCCAAGGGCGACCCGCTCGTAACCAAAGACGGACTTATCGTGCTCGGAGTAATGAGCGCGGAAATGTACGACAGTATGAAAGAACAGACGCTCGCAATAACGAAAATCGTAGCCGACGACCTCGCAAAGAAGGGTATGGAACTCTATGACATCAAGTTCGAGTTCGGATACGACAAAGACGGCAACGTAATATTGATTGACGAAATCGCGAGCGGCAATATGCGCGTGTATAAGGATGGAAAAATCGTAGACCCGATGGATTTGACCGCGCTTATTCTTGCCTGACATACCGAGTCAACAAATTATACTCAATAAAACGGGTAGTCGCGAAATACCGCAAAACATAAGCGCATTGAGTGCGCAAAACAACTATAAAGAATGAAGCGCAACTTCGTGAGAGAATATGCGGTACATTCAAATTAGAGTATACGGCTCGAAAATAATAACCGACGCCCCATCGATTGACGGGGCGTCGGTTTAGTAAATGGAGCAATCTTAGTTGGTTTTGACGAACATATTAGCAAGAACTATTCTAAAAACTGCATATTATTAGAATACTATGCTCGATTTGAGAGAAAATGTCTTCGCATTACATCAGTTGAACGACGTTGATTGCGACTATAACTATTGAACCGACGAGGCACACGATAAACATCACAATGCTCGTATAGGTCGCCCATGTTTTGTTCAAATGACATTGCCTCGACATATTGATAAGAGAGGACAGATAAAGCGATATGTCAGAGATGCCTACGACGATAGCTATAACAATTATAATCAACTGACCGGCGTTTCCGTTGTCCATTGCCGAAAACAAAAACGCAAGACAGGCGATTGCGAGCGCAATCAGCGACTGAACTATGCTGAGAACGCCGAAACGCACGGAAACGGGGCGTCTTTGTTCATCGTGTTTGATAAGGTTGAACATTGCCTGCCCGCGCTGGAATCGGAAAATTCCTTTCAAAATGTCTTTCATATTACCTCCGTTCTGCCCTATAAGGCACATACAGAATATCACTATTATTGTTTTTGTGTCAATATCGAGTCGGAAAAAGCGATTATATAATATACATTA
>DBFJGL010000041.1:0-7730 GCA_048394785.1 Christensenellales bacterium
CGTTTAATTGCGCGCCGTATTGCGGGTATTGCGGTGTAGGCGGCGTTTAGTGCGCCGAATGTTAATATCTTAAAATCAAAGATTATCCTATGCCGTTAAATATAAAAATAAAGCGTTGCATAAAAAATGCGCGCGTTGTCAACACTTTACGCGTGGACAAGCTGTTTTCAAGCAACATAGAAGATACCGAAATACTGTTTGCGGCGGTGACGGAACAGGAAGATATGCGTCCCAAAAAGACGAAAACAGAAGCGGCGCAGACCGAGAATGCGGTTTCTTGACGTATTTCCAAGCGAAAGCGTATCGGCATATATGGGGGCTGTGGCGTAAGCTTACGGTCGGCTAAGCTTAAAGGACGAGTATGATAGACAAGAAGGAGTATCAAAATTTCATAAAGGAAAAATCGCCTAAATCGCCGATGTGGCGGTCAATGGTGCCGGCTTTTTTTGTGGGCGGCGTCATCTGCGTTATAGGCGAGGGTATTAGCGACTTGATTGCGCTCGGATTTCCCGATATGAGCGTTGAAGACGTTGCAAGCTGGACGAGCGTCGCGCTGATTTTTTTTGGAAGTTTTCTTACCGCGCTCGGAATATACGATAAAATCGGGCATTTTGCCGGAGGCGGTTCGATTGTCCCCATAACGGGGTTTGCAAACAGCGTGGTGTCGCCCGCGATAGAATATAACCGCGAAGGAGTGTTTTTCGGCGTGTGCGCAAAGATGTTCGTGATTGCCGGACCGATTATTGTTTTCGGAGTGACGGCGAGCTTTATTGTCGGGTTGATAGGCCTTGCGATGTAATATGAAAAGCAGAACTTTTTTTCTTAACAAACCTGTTTATATACTCGGCGGCTTCACAATCATGGGACCGAAAGAAGGCGACGGCAATTTCGGCGATTATTTCGACGTAGTGTTGAAAAACGATTTATGGTGCGAAAAATCGTATGAAAAGTGCGAATGTAAAATGCATAAAAACGCCGTGTCGGGAGCCGTTATGAAAGCGGGACTCACCGTTGACGACATAGATATGCAGCTGAGCGGCGACCTTCTGAACGAGATTTCGGCTTCGAATTTCGCGGCGCGCAGTTTCCCGTTTGCCTTTTTGGGGCTGTTCAATGCGTGTTCCACGTTCGGGGAAGCGATAATCGTCGCGTCTATGCTGTTAGACGGAGGTTTTGCGGATACGATTGCGTGTTCCACTTCAAGCCATTTTTCTACGGCAGAGAGGCAATACCGCTTTCCTTTGGAGCTCGGCAACCAACGAAAACCGACCGCTCAATGGACGGTGACGGGAGCGGGGTGCAGTATTTTGAGCGTTAATAAGCCAAAAAAATATAACTGTAAAGTAAATATAGACGATATACTCTCGCAGGATACACGTACGGTAAGCGACGAAAAGGAGCGCAAAAGGCTGGAAAAAAACAAGGACAAACTTATGAACTGCGTAAATTTCGGCTTATCAAATATATCGGAACTTAATTTCGGCAAAAAAACAAACGATTACGGCAATCCGCCCGTGTGCGCCGTGAAGATAACGGGAGGGACGATAGGCAGGGTCGTAGACCTCGGTATAGACGACGAAGCGAATATGGGCGCGGCTATGGCGCCTGCCGCCTGCGACACGATTCTTACCCATTTTAAGGAAACGGGCAGGAACATAGATGATTACGACGCTATATTTACGGGCGACCTCGGCAGGTTCGGAAAAGAAGCGTTGACTTATTTGCTAAAACGAGAGGGTTTTAATATGCCGAAGAGTTATATTGACTGCGGCGCAAGTTATTATGCGGCGGAGCAGAAAACTTTCCAGGGAGGTTCGGGAACGGGGTGCGTAAACACTGCGTTTAATTCTTATATTCTCAAACGCTTGCAGAGAGGCGAATTAAAGCGCGTCTTGGTTGTTCCTACCGGCGCGTTGCTGAACAAAGACACTCCGCTGCAAAAGGAAACGATACCGGGAATAGCGCACGCGTTTGTTGCGGAAAGCGAGGAGTTCTGTTGAGATTTAGTAAAATCAGCGAAAATAATCGCAAAAGTATTCTATTATTTATCGATTATTAGAATACATTGGCGGTTTGCGGCGGCAACTTCGCAAAATATTTGTGCAAAAAGCGGTTTGCGGCAAAATATAAACTAACCGCATAAGGTGACTATGGAAATCTTTTTAACGTATCTGAAAGTGTTTGCCGTGGGCGGCTTTGTATGTATGCTCGGGCAGTTGCTTATCAATAAAACAGAGATGTCCTCTGCGAGGATATTGGTTATTTTTATGCTGTCGGGAGTCGTGCTCGAACTTGCGGGAGCCTTTGAACCGATAAAAGAGTTTGCGTCGGCAGGCGTTACCGTGCCCATTATAGGGTTTGGAAGCAATCTCACAAAAGGTGCGCTTAAAGGCGTTGCCGAAAAGGGGCTGTTGGGAGCGATTACGGGAGGAATGAGCGCGGTTGCGGCAGGACTTACTACGGTTATAGTCTGCGGTTTCGTATTCGGCATAATTTCCCGTTCGCGCAGTAAAAAGATGTAGCAGAACGCAGATTTGAAGGCTTGTTGTAAAATATCGATAAAACTTGACGAATATATGAATTGACAATGGGGTGAGTTATGCGCTTAGCTGCCAAAGACCTCCCGGATTGTTTTGCATATTGAGATAAATTTCGGGGATTTTTCCTACAATCAGATTTTCGCACACAAGAATTTCCGCTTTCACTTGAATGGTAGGTTCGTCTATGGGGGTGATTATGTTGACGTCGGCGTAGACGTCGATATAGATTTTGTGCAACGTCTGGTTTATGCCCGCGCTTTGGAAAAATGATACAAAATCGCAGTTGGCAGTGCCGATCGGCACTATTTTGATTGTTACGTCGGGACCGAAACCCGTGAGAAGGGCAAAGCCCGTAAACGTGCCCACTGCAATGGATATTTCCTGAACGCCGAGCGAGTCGAGGTTGGCTTGCGCAAGGTTGGCAATCTCGCGCGCAATGCTGTTTATACTGGGCGAATTTGTGTTTATCATAGCCACGTTGCCTTCGTTGTCGTAAACGATGTCAAACAAATCGTCGTATGTAATGCCGTCGTTGATTACTGTTGTGGCGGCAAGATTGACCGCGTTGGTGGTGATGGCGCGCACCTGGGCAATAGAACTTCCCATAACGGTGGGGACGACATTGTTTCTGAAATAAACGCTGCAAAAGATAAAGATGCCGACAAACACGAGGATTGCAATTACCGCGCGAATGAATTTCGGTTTCATTTCCTTTCTCAGATGCTTAAACACAAGCTAATATATGATAAAAACCGCCGCGAGTTGCAAAAACGGGGTAAAACATCTATAAAATTTGACGGTGAAATTTTGGACGGCGGCGCCGTGCAATCAATTTCTTTACAAAATCGCGGTTGAAATGTATAATGAAAATATGGATTTATTCGATTTACAGGGACACGCTCAAAAGCACGCTCCGCTTGCGGAGAGAATGCGCCCGAGAACTCTCGCCGAGTTTTTGGGGCAGGGAAATATAGTGGGTGAAGGCTCGCTGCTTCGCCGCGCCATTTCTGCCGACAAATTGGGCAGTTGTATCTTTTGGGGACCTCCCGGAACGGGCAAAACTACTCTCGCAAACATCATTTCCGAGAATACTAATGCGGAATTTGTCAAATTGAATGCCGTAACTTCGGGAGTCGCCGACGCCAAAAAAGTTATTGAAGAAGCACGGGACAGATTGCGTATGTACGGAAAACGTACATATTTGCTGCTTGACGAATGCCATCGCTGGAACAAGGCGCAGTCGGACAGCATTTTACAGGCGATTGAGCAGGGCTCGATTATATTTATCGGTTCCACCACTGAAAACCCATATGCTTCTATGACGAGGGCAATCGTTTCGCGCTGCCGCATATTCGCTTTCTCCCGTTTGAGCGAGGGCGACGTGCTTGCAGGGCTGAACCGCGCGCTTAAAGACAGGGAGCGCGGACTCGGAGCAATGAATCTTACCGTCGAGGCTGGCGCGCTCGAACATCTTGCGCGAGTGAGCGGAGGAGATATGCGCACCGCATTGAACGCTTTGGAGCTTGCGGCAATCACCGCAAGACCTTGCGCGGACGGCAGTATCGGGATTACGCGCACGGACGCGGAACAGTCAATACAGAAGCGTGCGTTATCGGTGAGCGAAGACATATATTACGATATGATTTCCGCATTCATCAAGAGTATGCGCGGAAGCGACTCCGACGCCGCGCTTTATTGGGCGGTCAGGCTGATTGAGGGCGGCTGCGACCCTATGCTCATTGCGCGCAGAATTATGATACACGCGGCTGAGGACGTTGGACTTGCGGATCCGAATGCGCTTGTGGTTGCGACAAGCGCGGTGACCGCATTTGAAAAAATCGGACTTCCCGAAGGCAGAATACCGCTTGCGGAAGCGATAATTTATGTGAGCGAAGCTCCAAAATCCAACAAGGTTGTGGACGCGCTCGGCAAAGTGGACGAAGCGGTAAAGAGCATACGCCGCGAGAGCGTGCCCGTTTATCTTCGCGACGGACATTTTTCGGGCGAAGGCGATATGCCCGTCGGCTATAAATATCCGCACGATTACGGCGGTTGGGTGGAACAGCAGTATCTGCCCGACGAAATCAAGGACGCCGTTTTCTATGAGCCTACGCAAAACGGTAACGAGGCTGTAATATCCGAGCGCAGAAAAGCGCGTAAGCCGTCAAAGAATATGTGACGAAATATAATAAAAATTCAAATGCACAAATTTTTAGGCAGGTATTGACAATTGTGATATCAAAATGATATCGTTTAACCGTAGATTATTACGGAAACAGCCGCGTGACGGCGAGGAGAAATTATGCTTGAAATAAAGTCCTTAATCAAAACTTACGGCGGCAACTCCAAGCCGTCGGTGGACGGTCTGAGTCTTACGGTAAACAGGGGCGAGATATTCGGATTTATTGGTCCCAACGGCGCGGGGAAGTCTACGACGATAAAGTGCGCTACGGGAATAATAAGTTTTGACAGCGGCAGTATTCTCGTGGACGGCGCGGATATAAAAACAAATCCGATAGCCGCAAAAAGCAAAATAGGATACGTATCCGA
The DNA here is from genome assembly GCA_048394785.1 of Christensenellales bacterium. GTDB lineage: Bacteria > Bacillota > Clostridia > Christensenellales > CAG-917 > DBFJGL01. Next base: position 5,091 of record DBFJGL010000041.1, read on the forward strand.
CGACCATCTGCTTTACGAAGGACTTACGGGCATAGAATTTATAAATTTCATGTGCGACGTTTTCAACGTGCCGTCGATTGAGCGAAAAGCGAGGCTTGACAAATATCTCGAACTTTTTTCCTTAGGGGACGCGATAAAGAGTCAAATCAAAACGTATTCGCACGGAATGAAGCAGAAGCTGAACATCATAGGCGCGCTTATTCACGAGCCCGAACTCTGGATACTCGACGAGCCTATGACGGGGCTGGACCCCAAATCGTCATACAACTTGAAACAGCTTATGAAAGAGCATGCGGCAAAGGGATACAGCGTATTTTTCAGTTCTCACGTTCTCGAAGTGGTGGAAAAGGTTTGCGACCGCATAGGCGTCATAGACGACGGCAGGCTGATTGCGTCGGGAACGCCTTCGGAACTGCGCGGCAGGGAAGACGGTTCGCTGGAAGAATTTTTCCTTAAACTTACCGACGACGCGCCTGCGGAGGTGTAGACGATGAAGGACGCAGTATTGCTGTTCAAATTGCTTTACCGCAATCAGAAGGCAAATCTGAAAGAGGCGAAACAGACGGGCAAGCGCAAGCTTTCGTCGCGCGCCGCGATGTTGATGTCAATTATTCCCGTCGCGGTTTTATTGTGCGGAGCGTCGGTGTTCATAGGATATATGCTTCCCGACTTTACGGCATACGCGAATACTCTTACCGCTTTTTTGAGTATGATACAGATATTGTTGCTGTTCACCTCTGTTTTCACGTTCGTAAACGTGCTGTTCAACAACGCAGACGGCGCGTTTTTAAGCGCGTTGCCTCTGCGCCCAAACTCTGTGTTCGCGGCAAAATTCGCATTGGTATATATCAACGCGCTGGAAATGTCCGCAATACTGTTTATACCTGCGGCACTCGCGCTCACCATCACCTATAACGTACTGTCGCAAACAATGTTTTACGGTATCTATCCGCTTATTTTTCTGATTACGCTGTTTGCGCCCGTCTTGCCCGTGTTCATACTTTCGCTGTTTACGATGCCGATAATGTGGCTGAGTTCTTTCTTTAAGGGCAGAAGCACTCTGAAAAGCGTGCTTACGCTGATATTCTATCTCGGAATTATGGCGGCGTGGCTTGCGTTTATATACTCTTTGAACAAAATCGATTTCGGAGAGGGACAGGGAGGAATGAGCGGCGGCGCACTCGACGCGCTCGGTACGTTTTCGCTTGTGATGTATCCCAACCGAACGCTTGTTTTTGCGTGTTTGGGCATTGACGCAGGCAAAAACGCGGGTATTTTTATTGCTATAATACTTGCGATGTTCTCGCTCGGACTACTGTTTTCGGCGTTGTTTTACAAGCGTATCGGAATGAGGCAGGCGGAGTCCCGCCCCGAACAGAGCAAGCGCGACATCAGCTACAAACAGACGAATATAGTCGCCGCTTTGATGAAAAAGGACTTTTTGCAGGTAATGCGCAATCCGCAAATGGCGATGTCGTGTTTTGCAAATATGCTTACCACGCCCGTGATTTTGGTCGTGATGTATTTCGTCGGCACTTTCGACGGAATTTTTGAGGAAGAATACGGCGCGCAGATTTATCACATCTTGGTGGGCGGCGTTGCATTTGTTACGGGGACGATGATGCTGGGCGGCGCGAATATGCTTGCGCTGATAGCGTACACGAGAGAGGGCGAGAGTTTTGCCGTCGGAAAATCTCTGCCGTATAAGCCCGTTCAATCCATAAAGGCAAAACTTGCGCTGTCCGTTTCGGCGTCGGCGGCGTGTCTTGCGGTATTCGTCATAATCGAAGCCGCGCTGTACAAACTCAACGCCGTTGCGATAATCGGTTCGGCTGTAAGTACGCTGCTGTTTTCGAGCGGAATAAACGCTGCGGCTATATACTTGGATATGAAAAGCGGCAACGTGCATTGGAAAACCGCCGCCGATATGAAAAGTGCGATGAGTTCGAATTATTCGATGATGGCGTTCGCTTCCGGAACAATGTTAATAGCCGGGCTTCTGTTCGGACTGTCCTTCGCGTTCATACCCGTAATGGTTAGTTTGGGGACTTACGCGGGACTTGCGATATATTGGCTGATTGCGGCAATAATATCTTCAATAATATGCGCGTTCGGAGTGTTGTTTTTGTTCAAAAAGGGAGAGGCGGCATACGCTCTTATCGGAGAAAACAAGCCAAAACACCGCGAACCGCGCGTAAATTTCCCCAAAATCAACAAGACGGGCGGCAGCGGAATGCTTAAATGAAGCAAAGGTTTTGAAATAAGCGAATAACGTGTTAAACTTTTAGGAACGGGAACAGCCCGAGGTATATTGCCGAACGACGGATATAATGAAGCATTGCGGTGCGGTTCAAGCAAAACAGCTTTGCAAGCCGCATATAGAAAAACAGCGAAAACGGGAGAAAAAATGTATAAGAGAAAAATCGCGCTCGACGTGGGCGACGTGAGAATAGGCGTGGCGGTAAGCGATATAATGGGACTTACCGCAAATCCGAGAGAAACGTACGTTCGCAAAAAGGAGGATACCGATTACGATATATCCTATTTCTGCGAATATGCGAAACGGGAGGACGCAGACGCGTTCGTGCTGGGACTTCCGAGAAATATGGACGGCACGGAGGGCGACAGGGCGGCAATAAC
>DBFJGL010000042.1:0-21039 GCA_048394785.1 Christensenellales bacterium
TATGGAAAATATTATATTCAATTATGCTCAGCCTGTGAAAATCGTGTTCGGCGGCGGTTCGCGGAACAATGTGCGGCACATCGCGGCAGAATGCGGCTTTACCAAAGGACTGCTTATCTGCGACGCCGTGTTCACAAAAAACGGCATAGCGGAAAAGCTCGCGGACGCAGTCCCTTCGGTTGCGGGGATTTTTGACGGTTTCACGGCAAATCCGTCGCTTGACGAGGCTGACGAAGCGGCTCGGCGCATTACCGATAGCGGAGCGGATTATGTGATTGCACTCGGCGGAGGAAGCGCGATTGACCTGAGCAAGTTCGCGTGCGCGATTGCGCTTTGCGGCGGCTCGGCGGAAGATTATTTTTACGGACGGAAGGCATTTCCGAAAAAAGGCGTTCCGCTCATAGTTATGCCCACCACGGCGGGCACGGGGAGCGAAGTGACGTCGGTATCCGTAATAACGGACAGGCTAAACAACGTAAAAAAACCCATCGCAAACGCGGCGTTTTATCCGCAGATCGCAGTGGTCGATTATGAACTTACAATGGGAGTTCCGCCTTTCGTAACCGCCGCGACGGGGCTTGACGCGCTTGCGCACGCAATCGAGGCTTATTGGTGCAAAGCACACAATCCCGTAAGCGACGCGCTTGCGGCAGGAGCTATAAAAAGCGTCTTGGGAGCGTTGGAAGCCGCGTGGCGGAACGGTGAGGACAAAGAGGCTCGCGAGAAGATGAGTCTGGGCGCGCTGCTCGCGGGCTTGGCGTTCGCTTCCACCCGAACGGCGGCGGTGCACGCGTGCAGTTATCCGTTATCGGAAATTTACGGAATGAGCCACGGAGAAGCGTGCGCATATACGCTGGACCGTTTTATAAGGCTGAACGCAAAGGGCGACGGCGGCAGAACGGACGGACTTGCTCGCATTGTAGGTTATGACGGCGCGGATGCAATGGCGGACGAAGTCGCGCGGCTGAAATCGGTTACGGGTATGCGCGCGACGCTCGAAGACATCGGGTGCTCTGATACCGCCGCGCTCGCCGAGGCGTGCGCAAAGCAGCCGCTTATGGGCAACAATCCCGTTGCGTTCGGAGCTGCGGAATTGAAAGAAATGTTTGACGGTACACGCAAATGAAAGCGCAGACCCGAAGCCTGAAAGCGTTGAAAAAAAGCAACAAGGCGGCCATTTTGTTCAGGCTGATGAGCGGCGGCGACGCGTCGAGGGTATCTCTCGCAAAAGAAACGGGGCTCACAACTGCGGCGGTCACTCTGCTTATCAACGAACTTATGGCGGAGGGCGCGGTAAGCGAAGGCGACGCCGTACAGCGCAATTCAACGGGCAGACGCGAAAAAATGCTGCATTTCGAGGACGGGCATTGCGCCGCCGTGAGCATAAATATCGAGAGCGACAATACTCACGTTTCCGTTTGCACTTTCAGCGAGGTTTTGGAGGAGAGAATTTATCCTACTTCCGATTATTTCGCGAAAGGCATAGATCGTCTGCTTGACGAAGCGAAGGAGCTTTCCTGCAAATATGCGGACAGGAACGTCGTGGGTATAGGAGTGGGAGTCATCGGCACAGTGGACGAAGAAAACGGCGTATCCGTAAACAGTTACGGCGCGCTTGAAAACAACTGCCGCATCGGCGACGAGCTGAAAAGAGCGACGGGTTTAGAGGTAAGCGTTATAAATAACGTACGTGCGCAGGCGCGCGCGCTGATAATGTCGGCGGACGACGATTTTATGTTGATAAAGCATTCGCCGGGCATAGGCTGCGCGGTCGTAACGGACGGCGCGCTCGTGTCGGGAGCGCGTGAGCGAGCAGGAGAAATAGGACATACGGTGGTGAAGCCGGGCGGCGAACTTTGTCGGTGCGGCAAACGGGGCTGCCTTGAAGCGTATGTGTCGGAAATGCACATATCCGAACTTTATGCCGCAAAAACAGGCAATAAACTGCCTGTATGCGAAATATACGGAGCGTACGGAGCCGATTTTGCGGCTACGGAAATCGTGGACGACTGCATAGAAAAACTTGCTTTGTCCATAGGCAACGCCGCTATGCTGTTAAACCCCGAAAGAGTGCTTGTCACCGGCGGTATTTTCTCTTACGGCGCGATCGCCGATAAGCTGTCGGATACGGTATCCGAGGTCGGTTTCAAGGGCGCGGACGGCGGCGGAGAACTGAAACTCGCGTTTGTCGGGGCGGAGAAAAAAATCAAGGCGTTTTCGGGCGCAAGACACATTATTCTGAAAAAAATATTTGAGGTGTAATATGAAATATAACGTTAAGCTGGGGCTCGTTTGCCTTGCGAGAAACACGTTCGATTTCAATGCGGCGGCGGAAATTTATCGCGGCATTGTCAAGGATTTGTCGGCGAGGGAGGATTTGACTCTTGTCGCAATCGACGGCGTGATTATGGACGCGGACGAAGCGGCTCGCGTCGGCGCGAAGTTCGCTTCCGAGAGGGTGGACGCAATAGCCGTCATATCGGGCACGTTTCATCTGGGGCATCTCGCGCTCGAAATCAAAAAAAGGTGCGACAAGCCGCTGTTGCTTTGGGGACTGCCCGAACTTCCGTACAACGGGGGAAAAATCAGACTCAACTCTGTATGCGGCGTAAATCTCAACGCGTCAAACCTCGTAAAGAGCGGTTATTCCGACTTTGTTTATACTGTTTCCGAGAGCATTGACGAAGCGTGGCTGGACGCGGTGCGTATGATTGCCGCGCTCAAAGAGGCGCACATCGGCATACTCGGCTCGCGGGCGCACGGCTTCTTCAACGTGGGTACGGACGAACTCGCGCTTTATCGCAAATTCGGCTGTATTACGGATTATTACGAACTGAGCGAAGTTTACAACGTAAAAGAAGATGACCAAACAAAACAAAGCTACGCGCGCCGTATTGAAGACAGTTTTAATCTCGGCGCGATAAACGCCGTTCAAAAGGATAAAGTCGCCGCGCTTTGCGCAAAGCTCAAAGCGTTTATCGACGGGAAAGGATTGAGCGCGCTAGCAATAAGGTGCTGGCCCGAATTTGCGGCAGGTTTCGGCATTGCACCCTGCGCATCTATGTCGCTGTTGCAGGACGACGGCTACATTCTTGCCTGCGAGGGCGACGTCGATTGTGCCGTCACGATGATTTGTCACAAGGCGGCAGGCGCAAGCACGCCGTTTATGGCGGATATTTCGCAGGTAAACGTCGACGAAGATACCGCGCTTATGTGGCATTGCGGAGTTGCTCCGCGCTCGCTGTGCGACGGCGTATGCACGCCCACGCTCGACACTTATTTTGCAGGCGGCAAGGGTGTGACGGCAGGGTTTGTTATGAAAGAGGGTGAAATGAGCGTGGCGCGCCTCGACAGCGTAAACGGAAAATACAGACTTTTCACCGAAAGCGGAAAGGCACTGCCCATGGAAAAGCAGCTTACGGGTACTTATGCAAAGGTTCGGCTCGGTCATAAGATGAGCGAAGTCCTGGACAGGGTTGTTTACGGCGGACTCGCGCACCACGTTTCTATGGTGTACGGCGACTACACTGCGGCATTCGACGCGTTCGCAAGGCTCACCGCAACCGAAAAGCTGTAACAGGAAGCGCGAGGACAACGCAAAGGAAGCGGACGAATATGCATTGCAACGGAGAAATTTCAGACATAAAACTTAACGCCGATATTCCCGTGTTGAGGGCGGCGGACAAAAGCAATCTGTTTCGCAAGGTGAATGCGGACGCGGCGGAGATAGTGCTTGCCGCAGAAAAACTCAATCCGAAAAAGGATAACGTCTATATCGCGGACGACGAAGAACTGCACAATCTCGCGTGCGTGAAAAAAATCGGACGGGAGGTGTTCGCGGAACTTCCCATACAGGCAGGCTGGTGTTACGGCGGCGGAAAGAGTATGAACGGAGTGGAGTGGCACAAGTCGTCCGAAGTGGTTGTCGCGGCTTGCGACTGTGTGCTCGTGCTGGGCGACGCCCGCGATATAGAGGACGATACGTTTGACAGCGCGAAGGGCGTTGCGCTTTCGTTGAAGCGCGGCGAAGCGGTGGAGCTCAGCCCTATGACGCTTCATCTTGCTCCTCTTGCGGTCGGCGAATATTTCAAGGCGGCAATTCTGCTTCCGAGGGGGACCAACGCTCCGCTCGAGGGCGGCATAGACGGAACTTTGCGCGCGGTAAACAAATGGCTGCTTGTTCACCCGGACAACAAAAGAGGCATAGAACTCGGCGGCAAAACGGGCGTAACGGGTGTAAACATATCCGTTATATAACGCTCGAAGCAAATGAAAAATCGCGTGATATTGCATATAACGCGTTTTAACAGTATAAAACAAAACAATAAAAGTCTTGTTATGAGGAAATGAGTGCAACTGTATCGTCAAAAGGAAAAGACGCGTTTTTCATAGTCGGAATGGTGCTTGCCTGGTCGGCTTATTATCTTGCATCCGATTGGGGAGTGGAATTTACGGGCTCGGCATTTACGGCGGGAATGCTGTTGAGGGCGGCGGCTTTCGTGTTCCTTACTCTGTATATAGCAGTAAAGGGCAAGATAAAAGACTTATTCAGACAGGGCAAAACGACAGTTGTTCTTCTCGTCATCGGCGTGCTCGGTTTTCTGCTCGACACCTTCGCAAACCTCGGTTTTCAGCACGGTTCGGTGGGTACGGGTACGGTGCTGTTAAAGACGGATATACTTATGGCAAACGTCGCGTCCGCGGTGTTTTTCAGAGAAAAGTTGCGTCTTTCCGATTGGTTTGCGACTTTCGTTATGCTCGCGGGCGTCATACTTGTTCTCGATATAGACTTTCAAAGCGTGACGTTTAATTGGTACGATTTGTTCTTTATAGCCAGCGCGCTTTCCGTCACGGTAAACGCGTTCGTGATAAAAGGCGCGCAGGACAAGCTTCAAGCCGATTCCGACGTCATCGCCTACTATAACAATTTCGTCGTTATGGTACTTTTTACGGTCAGCGCGCTTATATCAGGCGACTGCCGTATGCTCGGCGGCGCGAGTTTCGGCGCGGCGGAGATATTCATAATTATCGGCGGCGGGCTTGCCCAAAGCCTGATATACGTCTTTTATTACCGCAATCTTAAACGTCACCCCGTGTGGGTGGTCAAGTTGTATATGCTGTTTGTGCCGGTCATAAGCTGCATAGTGGGAGCGGCGGCGTTCAACGAAAGTTTTTCGGCGCTGAAAGGCGCGGGTATTGCGCTTGTGCTTGTCGGCGCCGCGATAATAGTCGCGAGAGAAAAACTCGCAAAAAACAAAAACGTAAGCAAAGTATGGACGAAATACGTCTATACGAGAGATACATATAAAGGGGGAAACATCGATGATATTGAAGGATAATAACGGGAGTCTCGCGCTTTTTTATGAAGACAGAAAGGTGTTTGAGTCAAGCGCGGACAGTCCGTTTGCCGCGGCGGTGCAGTCGGAGGAGGTTTACCGCAGTTCGCACGGCAATTTCAAGATAAAGGAAAAGATAAAATCGCGGCAGGCGTTATCGTCTTATCGGATAATTTCGCAAAAATCAAATTGCGCGGAAGTCGAGTTTTTCAGCGGCGGCAAATCGCTGTCGGTTGCGATCGAGGAGAAAGAAAACGGCGTTTACCTGCGCTTTTCTCCAAAAGGCTTCTCCTGCGCCGAGCTGAGGTTCTGCGCTTCGGCGACTGAGGCGATTTTCGGCGGCGGCGAGCAATACCGCAAGCTGAATATGAAAGGCGAGCGCATAATCAACTTCGTATCCGAGCATATAGTCATTCCGCCCATCGCGCAGAAGACGGTGCTGAAATTTTTGCCGTACAAAGAAAAGAGTCATTCTTATATAGAAACGTATTGCCCGATGACGACGTACGTCAGCAGCGAAAAATACGCGCTGCGCTTTGACGTCGCCTCGTACGGCGTTGCGGATTTCAGAAACAAAGACGTGTCGGTTTTTCGTTTTTCCGAGTGTCCGTCGTCGGCGTTTTATACCGCAAAAAGCGACTTCAAAGGCATAAACCGCGCGCTTAACGCCGATATTCCGTGCAAAGAGTACCTGCCCGATTGGGCGTACGACGGGCTTATCCTCGGGGTGCAGGGCGGCATTGACAGGGCGATAAAGAAGGCGAGAGAACTCAAAGAAAACGGAGTAAAAGTCTGCGCGGTCTGGTGTCAGGATTGGAGCGGAAAGAAGGTGACCGCGGCGGGCAAGCAAGTGTATTGGAATTGGGAGGCGGATAACGACCTTTATCCCCGCCTCAAAGAGAACATAGCGGAGCTTAACCGTGAGGGAATAAGGTTCCTCGCGTACATAAACCCTTATCTCGTACGGGACGGAAAACTCTATTGCGAATGCAGGGATAAGGGCTATCTCATAAAAAACAAAGACGGTGAGATTTATCACGTAAAGTCCACCACGTTTGACGCGGGTATGCTGGATTTGACAAATCCCGATGCTGTTAAATATATCAAAGAGACGTTAATCGGACGCAATATGCTGGACTTGGGCGTGGACGGATATATGGCGGATTTCGGCGAATATCTGCCCGTTGACTGCGTACTTTCGTCGGGCGACGCCAAGGAACTGCACAACGAATGGCCTACGATATGGGCTAAGCTCAATCGAGAGGCGGTGGAAAGCCATCCGAGAGCAAAGGAGATATTCTTTTTTACGCGTTCGGGGTTCAACGGCGCGCAAAGTTACACAACAATGATGTGGAACGGCGACCAGCACACCGACTTTTCCAAGGACTACGGAATGCCGTGCGTGATGCCCGCGACGTTCAATCTCGGTTTTTCGGGGGTGGCGGCGGTGCACAGCGACATAGGCGGATTCATCAGTTTCGCGTCGCTCAGACGGGATAAAGAGCTTTTTGTCAGATGGATGGAAATGAACGCTTTTTCGCCGCTTATGCGCTCGCACGAAACAATCCGCCCCGAAGCCAACGTTCAGCCGTATTCGGAGGAAATCATCGGTTATGCGGCGTCGCTCACCGCGGTGCACGCCAAGCTCAAACCCTATCTTATCGAATGTATGCGGACGGCAGAGGAGGGGATACCCGTAATGCGCCCCGACTTTTACAATTACGGAGATTATTCGCTCGGCCGCGACGAATATTCGTATATGCTCGGCGACGAAATATACGTCGCCCCCGTAATAGAGCGCGGCGCAAAGGAGCGCGAAGTCAGACTGCCCGACGGAGAATGGGTGAGGTTTTTCGATAACAAACCGTATATAGGCGGGACGATTGCGACCGTCGACGTTCCGCTCGGCAAACCTGCGGCGTTCTACAAAAAGGACGGGAAATACGCGAAATTATTTGCGACGATAGGCTTAGGAGCGGTTGATTAAGCCGAAATACTGCTTGGGCGTTATGCCGTACTCCTGCTTGAAAGCGCGGAAAAAGTGAGTATAATCGCAGAAGCCGCAACGGGAAAACACCTCGTTTATGGGCAGTTCTTCCTCTATGAGCCGCTTTGAAAGTATAAGCCGTTTTTTGAGGATATATTGATGGGGAGTTGTGCCCGTCTGTTCCTTGAAAAGCCGCGAAAGATAATATTTGCTGATAAAAAGAGAGTCGGCGAGATTATCCAGAGAAAGATTATCGCTGATATGCTTGGATATAAAATCAAGCGCGCGCGAAATGACGTTATCGGGCTGTGACGGCACCGAGCGCGCGGCAGGCTCGGCAGAGGCGAGTTTCAGATATTTGCAAAGCGTAAGCAGAATATGTTTGATGTGTATCTCGGCGGCAACGTCGTCGCCGAACTCGGCGGACTGCGACAGCGAATATACCGCGAGCAGATTTGCTTTTATATCCTCGCTTACGTCGTTATCCCGAATGAGGTGATTGCGGTTGTCCGAGCAGAGCCTGAAACACTCCGACAAATCGGTTTTGGAAGTGGAAAGCCGCTTTAAGTAACGGGGATTGAGCCACAGCACGATGCGCTCGTACGTTTCGGAACTGTCGTAAACGTCAAGCTGATGCAGGTTGGTGGGAGAAATCAAAAGGGTATCGCCGCTTTGCAGGCGGTAATGCCCGTTCTCGACGATATAGGTCGCTTCGCCGCGGATGAAAAAGTACAGCTCGTAAAAGTCGTGCGAGTGAATGGACACGGTTTTGAAGTCCTTGTCGCGGTAAAAATTGATTTCGTAGCTTCTGTTGGACATCAGCTGAGAGGATTTCCAATGAGTGGCGTATACGGATGACATATAAGTATTATATAAACAAAAAGCAATATTTGCAAGTAGAATAGCAATTTTATCAATTTACTTGCAAAAATGCAGGGGATAAGATGTAGGTGTACTTGTTACAAATACTCTTACGGAGAACGGTATGGAATTTATGTCGGACAACTATATGTTGAAAGGGGAGCTTGCGAGGCGGCTTTACGGCTATGCGGCGGAGCTTCCCATATTCGATTATCACTGCCATTTGAGCCCTGCGGAAATATACGGCGACAAGGTTTTCAACAATATAACCGAACTGTGGCTGGACGGCGACCATTACAAATGGCGCGTAATGAGAGCGTACGGAGCGGACGAAAGGCTTGTGACGGGCGGCGGCGACGCCTACGAGAGGTTTGAGGCGTTTTGTTGCGCACTGCCTTCTTTCATCGGCAATCCCGTATATCATTGGGCGCATATGGAGCTGAAAAAGTATTTCGGAATAACTTTGCCCGTGAACGCCGAAAATGCGAAAATCATATGGGATAAAACGCTCGAAGCGATGTCGGACGGTTCTTTTTCCGCACGCAGACTCATTGCGCGCTCGAACGTGGAATGCGTAATCACCACCGACGACCCCTGCGATTCTCTCGAATATCACGCTATGCTCGCAAAGGAAAATCTGTCCTTTAAGGTGTTGCCCTGTTTCAGACCGGACAGAGCAATCAACATAGAAAAGGAAGATTTCGCTCAATACGTCGCCCTGCTCGGAAAAGCGAGCGGCGTCGCGATTTCAGACATCGACGATTTGATTTCTGCGCTTAAAGCAAGGCTGGATTATTTTATGAATTCGGGCTGCGCGGCGGCGGACATCGCGTTTACAGATTTCCCGAAAGAAGGAAGCGCGGAGCTTGCAAGGCGGGCGTTTGCCAAGAAAATGAGAGGAGAGAAGCTTGAAAAGGACGAGGAAGACGCGTACAAATTCGAGGTGCTGACAAGGCTTGCGGGTATGTTTTTCGAGCGCAAGATCGTTATGCAGCTTCACGCGGGCGTTATGCGCAACTGCAACGGCAAGTTATTTGCGGCGGCGGGCGCGGACGCGGGCGGCGACAGTTTGGCAAACGCCGTCGACGTGGCGGCGGCGCAAAAACTCCTCGACAAAATCGAGAGAGAGTACGGTTTGCCCAAGACGATAATATATACACTCAACCCCAATTCCTATTATCCGCTCGCGACTTTGCTCGGCGATTTCTGGGGCGGAGAGAGAGGCAAGTTGCAGCTGGGCGCGGCGTGGTGGTTTATGGACCATCGCGACGGCATACGCGAACAGCTCAGGATTACGGCAAATACGGGAGGACTCGGACTGTTCAACGGAATGCTTACCGATTCGAGGAGCTTCGTGTCCTATGCCCGTCACGATTATTTCAGGCGCATACTTTGCAGTCTTGTCGCTGAATGGGCGGAAGACGGCGAATATCCCGACGACGAGAATGGACTGCGCGAACTGATTTTCAACGTCTGCATAGGCAATGCAAGACGGTTTTTCGGAGGTGACAGATGAAACTGACGTTCCGTTGGTACGGAGAAAACGATAAAATAAGTCTTGACTACATAAGACAGATTCCAAATATGTACAGCGTGGTTACCGCCGTTTACGACGTCCCCGTCGGAGAGGTGTGGCCCAAGGAGAAAATCCGTCGGCTCAGAGAACTTGCCGAGGCAAAGGGATTGAAAGCCGAGGTCATAGAAAGCGTCCCCGTGCACGAGGATATAAAACTCGGTCTGCCTTCGAGAGATAAGTATATCGCGGCGTACAAGGAAAACGTAAGACGGCTTGCGGCGGAGGGCGTAAAGTGCATATGCTATAACTTTATGCCCGTGTTCGATTGGACTCGCACCCAGCTCGACAAGGTTGCGGAAGACGGCTCAAACTCCTTGGTTTATTACTCCGAGCAACTTGAAAAAATGAATCCGCTCGACGGCGACCTTGCGCTTCCGGGTTGGGACAGCAGTTATCAAAAAGAGGACTTAAAACAGTTGTTTGAGCAGTATAAAAGCGTAGATAGCGAAAAACTGTTTGAAAATCTCGGTTATTTTCTGAAAGAAGTGATACCCGTCTGCGAGGAGTGCGGCGTAAAGATGGCAATACACCCCGACGACCCGCCGTGGCCCATATTCGGGTTGCCGAGAATAATCACCGACGAGAAAAACATAGACCGTTTCCTCTCCCTTTACGACAGTCCCTGCAACGGCTTGACGTTCTGCACGGGTTCGCTTGGGGCGGATAAAAACAACGACCTCGTAAAACTCGTCGACAAATATTCGGCGATGGGCAGAATACATTTTATGCACGTCAGAAACATCAGGCTCGTAGAGGGCGGTTTCGAGGAGTGCGCTCACGACCAAAACGCAGGTTCGCTCGACATAGTGGGCATTTTGGAAGTGTTGCACAAAAACGGATTTGACGGTTATCTGCGCCCCGACCACGGCAGAATGATTTGGGGAGAGAGCGGAAAACCGGGTTACGGATTGTACGACCGCGCGTTGGGCGCGAGTTATATCAACGGCGTTTGGGCGGCGTTGGACAGAACGGCTCGTTAACGAGAGGGAGAAAGGATAATGAAAAAGGTAAAATTCGGCGAAAGCCTTGATAAGAAAGTGATAGTGATAACGGGCGCAGGCGGCGTAATTTGCGGCGAGCTTGCGCGCGCGCTTGCCAAAGACGGAGCAAAGATTGCGCTGCTCGACCTCAACAAAGAGGCGGCGCAAGCGGTTGCGGACGAAATCGTGAAAGAGGGCGGCACGGCAAGGGCATACTGCGTAAACGTACTCGACAAGCAGTCGATAGAAGACGCGCACGAAGCCATCGTCAAAGAGCTCGGACTTTGCGACGTGCTCATCAACGGCGCGGGCGGCAATAATCCCCGCGCAACCACCGATAACGAATATTACGATGCGGACAAAAAAACGGAAAAGGACTTTTTCGCGCTTGACGAGAACGGCGTAAAATTCGTGTTCGACCTCAATTTCATAGGCACGTTTTTACCCTCGCAGATATTTGTCAAAGATATGTTGGGCAGAAAGGGCTGTTCGGTGCTCAATATATCCTCGATGAACGCGTTTACGCCCCTTACCAAAATTCCGGCGTACAGCGCGGCGAAAGCGGGCATCAGCAATTTTACGCAATGGCTGTCCGTGCATTTCGCAAAAGCCGGCATTCGAGTCAACGCAATCGCGCCGGGATTTTTCGTGACCAATCAGAACAGGGCGTTGCTTTTCGACAAGGACGGCAAACCCACGGCGCGTACCGAGAAAATACTCAACGCCACTCCTATGGGACGGTTCGGCGAAATCGACGAACTCGTCGGCGCGGCCGAATTTCTGCTCAGCGAGGAAGCGGCGGGCTTCATAACGGGCGTGGTGCTGCCCATTGACGGCGGTTTCAACGCATACAGCGGAGTTTAAGAAAGCGATAACAAGACGTTGTCGCGGCAAAAGCGCGGCAACTTATTTCGGTTGCGTGCAGACGCATACGGAATACAGCCGCACATAGTACGGTATATCCGATAGGCAGTCGAAATGACTGCAAGGAGTGAAAATGGATTACTCGTTTTTGAATGAAAACAAAATAATACCCGTCGTGGTATTGAACAGTGTCGACGAAACCTTGGTCAAACTCGACGCGTTAAGACGCGGCGGCATAAACGCGGCGGAAATCACCTTCCGCACCGAATGTGCAAAGGACGCGCTGTCGACGGCGGTCAAGGCGTTCCCCGATATGCTCGTGGGCGCGGGCACGGTCATAAACGAAACGCAATGTCGGGAGGCGGTTGCGGCAGGCGCAAAGTTTATAGTGTCGCCGGGATACTCGCCCGAGGTTGCCGCGGTGTGCAAACGCGAGGACGTCCCGTACGTTCCGGGAGTGGTTACTCCCACCGAAATCATTGCCGCAAAGACGGACGGGTTCGGCATTCTCAAATTTTTCCCTGCCGAAGCGTACGGCGGCATTAAGACGTTAAAGGCGTTATCGGCGGCGTTCCCCGACGTAAAATTCGTTCCGACGGGCGGCGTCGAGGAGGATAATCTGAAAAATTATCTGTCGCAGAAATTCGTCATAGCGGCAGGAGGCAGTTTTATGATGAAAGGCACCCCTGCCGATATAGAAAGAATAAGCGCGCGTGCGACGGCAATCGTAAAGGAGATAATAGGATAATATGAAAATCGTTACGTTCGGCGAGATTATGTTAAGACTTGCGCCCGAGGGATACCTCAGGTTTATGCAGGAGCCGCGTTTTCAGGCTACGTTCGGCGGAGGAGAGGCAAACGTCGCGGTATCTCTCGCAAATTTCGGAGAGGAAGCGGCTTTCGTCACAAAACTGCCTGACAACGACATTGCTGCGGCGGCGGTGAAAGAGCTTAAAGGTATGGGCGTCGATACTCGTTCAATCGCATACGGCGGCGGCAGAGTGGGCATCTATTTTCTTGAAAAAGGAGCGTCGATGCGTCCGAGCAAAGTCATTTACGACAGAGCGCATTCCTCCATCTGCGAAGCGGCTCAAACGGACTTCGATTGGGACGCTATATTCGAAGGCAAGGATTGGTTCCACTTTACGGGCATAACCCCCGCGCTCGGCGATAATGTTGCCGAAATCACAAAACAGGCAGTTAAAGCGGCAAAAGCGAAAGGTTTAACGGTCAGTTGCGACCTTAACTACCGCAAAAAACTATGGAGCAGAGAAAAAGCGGGCGAAGTTATGGGAGAACTGTGCAAGTATGTAGACGTGTGCATTGCCAACGAAGAAGACGCCTCGGACGTGTTCGGAATAAAAGCGGCGGACAGCGACGTCGACGGCGGCAAACTCAACAAGGACGGTTACGTAGAAGTCGCAAAAAAACTTGCCGACAGGTTCGGGTTCAAAGCAGTCGCGATAACGCTCAGAGAGAGTATATCCGCAAACGACAATAATTGGAGCGCAATGCTGTACTCGGACGGGAAAGCGCATTTCTCAAAGCGGTATGCGGTTCGCATTGTGGATAGAGTGGGCGGCGGCGACAGCTTCGGCGCAGGGCTGATTTACGGGCTCAACCATTGCGAAGACGCGCAGGAAGCTGTGGACTTCGCCGTGGCGGCAAGCGCGCTTAAACATACGGTCGAGGGCGACTATAACAGAGTGACGGTAGGCGAGGTTAAAACCCTCATCAAAAACGGCGCGAGCGGCAGAGTGCAAAGGTAACTCTGCCGTTTTGCGTCATACACCGTCTTGCGCAGTCCGTGCTTTTATGCGGCGCGGACGGCGGTGAAAACCGACGGGCGGCGGAGCAGTCTTGCCTAAAGCGAATAGGTTTGCGGTAAAAAACGTATAACAATCGGAATGCGGCGAAAAAATTGCCGCCGCAACCGTAAGGGGAAACTAATATGCTTGATTTTGCGGTGATAGGAACAGGACGAATGGGCAAACGGCACGCGTTCAATCTCGCGCACGGTTTTCTGACGGGCGTACGGCTGAGGGCGGTATGCGACATCGACGACGCCGCGCTCGAATGGTGCAAAAAGTTTACTCCGCGCGCAAAGAGATACCGCGATTACCGCGAAATGCTCAAAAGCGAGAAACTTGACGGAGTCATCATAGCCACTCCGCATTACTCGCACGAAGAAATTGCCGTATACGCAGTCGGGCAAGGCGTGAACACGCTTGTGGAAAAACCGCTTGCGGTTACTGCGGCGGCAGCGGAAAGAATTGCGGCGGCGGCAGAGGCGCATCCCGACACAAAAGTCGGCGTATCGTTTAACCAGCGCAGCAACCGAATGTACAAGCGCGCGAAAAAGCTGTTATCGAGCGGCAAACTCGGCGATATTCAGAGGGTGAATTTTACCATAACCGATTGGTACCGTTCGCAGGCATATTACAATCAGGGCGGCTGGCGCGCAAGTTATACGGGCGAGGGCGGCGGTTGTCTGATAAACCAATGCATACATCAGCTCGACATATTGCAGTGGCTTGTCGGAATGCCCTCCGAAATCAAAGCGTACGCGTACACGCGCGACAGAAATATAACCGTTGAAAACGACGTAACCGCAATTATGAAATTCGGCGATTACGAATGTGCTTTTACGGCGTCCACGCACGAATTAAAAGGCGTAAACCGTCTTGAAATAGCGTGCGACAGAGGCAGAGTGGAAATAGGCAGGCTCAAAATGACGGTGTACCGGCACAAAAGCCAGAAAACCGTGAATGCGGAAACCAAACGCGGCTACGGTTTTGCGCCGAGTCGCGCGAGCGTAAGCACTTACGGCTTTTTCACATTGCTCAAAGATTTGATATGCGGACAACAATTGCGCTCGTTGAGGGCGTTTGCAAAGTCGATAAGAGGCAAAGGCGAAATGCTTGCCTCGGCAGACGAAGGCGCGAGAGCCGTAAGGTTGTTCAACGCCATATACTATTCCGCTTGGAAGGGAGAGGAGGTTGCGCTGCCCGTCGATTGCGGCGATTATGAGCGCGAACTTCAAAAACGCAGACAGGCGGAAAACAATACGGAGGAGTGAAATGAAAGAGAGCATTATCGTATCGGGCTTTTACGACGAAATAAGCGGCAATCTCGATAAGCAGATAGCCGTGATAAAAGAGCTTAATCAGTCGTATTTATGTCCGCGCAACGTCAACGGCAAGAACATAGCCGACTATACGGCGGAGGAGTTTATCGCCGAGGTAAAACCCGTGCTCGACAAAAACGGCGTCAAGTTTTCGTCCATCGGTTCTCCGATAGGAAAGATTGACGTAAACGATGACGAAGGTTTCGAGAAGCAGAAAAAACAGCTCAAAGAACTCGTCAAAATCGCGCAGGCGACGGACTGCAAATACATCAGAGTGTTTTCTTTCTTTTACGGCAAAGAGAACCCCGACGAGTGTTTTGACAAAGTCGCCGCGAAATTCCGTCAGTTTCTCGACATAGCGCGCGGAAGCGGAGTCAAGCTTTTGCACGAAAACGAAAAGAAGGTATACGGCGACGTCCCCGAGAGGGTTTTGAAACTTTACCGCGCAATGAACGACGAGTCGCTTGCGCTTTGTTTTGACGCGAGCAATTACGTTCAATGCGACGTCGACGCAAAAGCGGCGTTCGATATGCTGAAAGATTACGTGGAGTATTATCACATAAAGGATTGCTCGAAGTACAAGGTAGAGGTTCCGCTCGGACTCGGCGAGGGTTGCTACGACTACATATTCGCGGAGCTGAAAAAGAGAGGATACAAAGGATTTATGACGTTGGAGCCGCACACTTTCAAGTATGCGCTGCTCAAACCCGCGGTAAACTTCGTACCCTTTGCGGCGCTCGCGATGAGCAATTATTTCAAGGCGTTCAGAGAGGTCGACAAGAAGATGGGCAGAAGCTATTTTGCACTTGCTTCGCGCAAAGAAGTGTTTGTCTGGCAGTTCGACAATCTTATGAAAATGTTAGGTTAAAGGAGGGAATATGGATAAAGTAAGATACGGCATAGTCGGCGTGGGCAAGCAGGGCACGTTTTACACCAAGCTGTTCACGAAAGCCAAGTTTTTGCTTCCGGGCGCGGAGCTTACGGCTGTATGCGATATAGACGAAGGCAGACGCAAATACGCAAGCGAAAATTTGAAGGGCGTCAAAGTTTTCGACAATTACGTCGATATGTTCGCAAGCGGACTCATCGACGTCGTAATGGTGGAAACTCCTCACTATTTTCACTCGGAGATAGCGCAGGCGGCGTTTGAAGCGGGGCTCAACGTGCTTTGCGACAAACCTGCCGGAGTGTACACCAAACAGGTTCGCGAGATGAACGCGGCGGCGGATAAACACCCGAAGCTTCTGTTCGGAATGATGTTCAATCAGCGCACAAATCCGCTCTATATCCGCGCCAAGAAGATAATAGACAGCGGCGAACTCGGCGAACTCAAACGCATAGTATGGATAATCACAAATTGGTACCGCCCCAAAGCGTATTACGCGCAGGGCGGCTGGCGCGGAACCTGGTGGGGCGAAGGCGGCGGCGTGCTAATAAATCAATGCCCGCACCAACTCGACCTGTTCACCTGGCTTGCGGGACTTCCCGTGTCGGTGACCGCGACCACGTCCACCAAGGGCAGGGACATCAACGTCGAGAACGACGTCACGGCGGTGTGCAAATTCGCAAACGGCGCGACGGGCGTGTTCGTTACGTCCACTCACGACGCTCCGGGCACCAACAGGCTGGAAATCACGGGCGACGGAGGCAAAATCGTGATAGAAGGAGGCAAGCTCACGTTTACCAAAAACAGCGAGCCCGAACCGCAGTTCAGCGAGCATAACACCGTTTTTATGGGCAAGCCCAAGACGAAAAAGATTTCTTACAGAGGCATAGGGCATTATCTCAGGCTGTACAAAAATCCGCCTCAGCACCTCGGCATAATCCGCAATTACACAGATTATCTGCTCGGAAAAACCGACGTGTTCACCGCGCCGGGCAAGGAGGGCATTACGGGACTTACGTTCTCCAACGCAATACACCTTTCGGGGTGGACGCATCGTGAAGTTCCAATTCCGTTCGACGAGGAAGAATATATTGCGGAACTCGAAAAACGCAAGGAAGAAGAAAAACTGAGCTCCAAAAAATAACAGTTGAAAATAAAACTCAAGGGGAAATTTATGAGTGATTTAACAAAAACCGAAGGGGCGGTCAATCCCTCGGAACAAAGCTTTATAGCGCGCACAAGCGGACTTAAACTGCCCGATTATATCGGCTACGCGCTCGGCGACGTCGCTTGCTGCTGCGTGTTCGGACTTGTCACGTCGCTGCTTCAAAAGTTCTATACGGACATCTTCGGACTGAGCCCGCTGTTCATTATGCTTATGATGGTCGGCGCGCGCGTATGGGACGCAATCAACGACCCGATCATGGGAAGAATAGCGGACACAATCAAAGTCAGCAAATGGGGCAGATACCGTCCGTGGTTCCTTTACGCGTCCGTACCTCTCACAATTTCGGCGATACTTATGTTCGTCAAGTGGCCGGGTATGGAAGAGGGCTCGGTAGGAATGTGCGTTTACGCCACCGTGACGTACGTTATGTTCGGTATGAGCTACACCGCGTTGCAAATTCCGTACGGTTCGCTTGCGTCCGTCGTCACTACCGATGAGAAAGAACGCTCCAAACTCAGCGTATTCCGCTCGGTAGGCGCAGGCATAGGAAGCGCGCCCGTCATTCTCATCGCGTCCTTCTGTTACGTCAATCGCGTCGACGCGGCGGGCAGTCCCGTTTACGGCGAAAACGGCAGGATTATTCAGGATATGCAGTACACTCCCGTCATAATCGGCGTGGTGTGTCTTGCTCTCGTTTCCTTCGCAATGCTTATGCTGGCGTTTCGCTTCAATAAGGAGAGGGTAAACACCGCTCCCGCACCAAAGCGCGCAAAAGGCGAAACCGCGCGCATCATAAAAACGCTGTTCAAGAACAGGGCGTTCATCTCAATCAGCTGTGCGTCTATGCTTCTGCTTGCCGCGCAGATGTTCACGCAAAGTTATTATCTTTATCTGTTCGACGATTTCTTCGGAAAGAATTGGATGAACATAGTGTCCACCGTGTGCACTTACGCGCCGATGGTCATACTTATGTTCGTAACGCCCAAGCTTGTGCGTCGGTTCGGCAAAAAGGAACTTTGCGCCGTGGGCATAACGCTTGCCGCCGTCGCAAACCTCGTGCTTTTCGCTTTGCGCGGAGTTATTCTCGAAGTGTGGTGGCTGTTCCTCGTTCTGCTCTTTTTCAGCGGATTGGGACAGACGTTCATTCTGTTGCAGGTATGGTCAATCGCAACCGACGCAATCGACGACATCGAGGTTAAAACGGGTATGAGAGAGGACGGCACGTCTTACTCGATATTTATGTTTTTCCGTAAGCTCGGTCAGGTCATCGCGGCAGTCGCCGTCAACGGCGCGCTTCTCGGAATGAATTACGCAACCGAAAAGGGCGCGGTTCAGACTCCCGAAACGCTCAGCGTTATGTACGATATGGCAACAATCATTCCGGCGGTGCTGTTCGGACTTATGGCGTTGATACTGTTTTTGTGGTATCCGCTGTCCAAGAAAAAGGTCGCGCAGCTGCAAATAGAAAAGGAAGCGATGCTCAAACACAGCTTCGAGAGCGGACAAATCGGAATCGACGGACAGAGAATAGTTGCGGACGCAGGCGTAAGCGACGTAGCGGAGTTCCCCTGCGATTTAGAGGGTTCTCCCGAAATCGAAATTCCCTCCGACGACGAGGGCGACAGATAGCGTAAACGCAGTCGGCTTCGGTTGCGAAGCCGCAAGCGGTTCAACCGCACATTTCGGGCAATACGCAGCAGCGGCACACGCTTTTAGCGCGCCCGAACCGCAGAAATATGAAATACGGAATACAGCTGTTTTCTTTGCGTAAATACCTCAAAGACGAGGCAGGTTATCGCACTGTTTTTGAAAAAGTAAAAGCTATGGGTGCGGACGCGGTGCAAATTTCCTGCACCATGTCCCAGCCCGTCGGCGCGCAGACGCTTGCCGCACTTGCGGCGGAGTATGATTTGCCAATATGCGCCACTCATTCGCCCGTCCAGCGCATCACGGACGATTTGGACAGACTCGCCGAGGAACACCTGACTTTCGGCTGTCGCGAGATAGGCATAGGCATGATGCCCAAGCAGTTCAGACAGAACGGCTACGAACGCCTTGACAAATTCCTCGACATTCTCAACGTCGCGGGCGACAGGCTCAAAGCATACGGAATGACGGTGGCTTATCATAATCATTGGTTCGAGTTCGACAAAAAGGATAATTCTTCCGTTTTCGACTTAATGATAGAGCGCACAGAAGATTACGTACGCTTTATTCCCGATACGTTCTGGATAAAAGTCGGCGGAGAAGAGCCCGCTGAGTTTCTGAAAAAACTGAGCGGTCGCGTAGGTACCGTACATCTCAAAGATTATTCAAAAGTCCTCGGACTGCCCGTCTTCCGCGCGCTCGGAAAAGGTACGCTCGATTTCGGAGCAATAATAAATTCGGCGCGGCAAACAGGCGCCGAATACGCCGTTGCGGAGCTCGATTTTTCTCCCAATCCGTTAAAGAGCGCGGCAGTCAGTATGCAATATATGAAGGGGCTTCCGAGATAACCTGCGGTCGGCGCGGACTATGTTAGTCAAAGCAATACAGGCTTAACCGAACGGATACGTAGCGGTAAAGTGCCGATTATGCGGTAAATAATGTATGCGGCAATAAATGCAACAACTGCAAATTGAGATTGTGCGCAAACGGATAACGATATGGAATACACTGTCGTAAACGCGCCTTGCGGCGCGATAAAAGGATATTCGGAGGACGGCGTGCGCCGTTTTCTCGGCGTGCGCTATGCGACCGCAGAGAGATTCGGTATGCCGAAAGTAGTCGAGCGTTTTGACGGCGAATACGACGCGACGCGTTTCGGGCGTTGTTCGGTGCAGTATCGCGCATTTTATGACGAAGCGCAAAAGAGCGCGTTTTATCACAACGAATTCCGTAAGGGCTGTGAGTTTTCGTACGGAGAGGATTGTCTTAACCTCAATGTGTACGCGCCCGAAAACGCAAAAAACCGTCCCGTCGTTTTGTTTATACACGGCGGCAGTTTTATAAAGGGCAGTAACAGCGAATTGCCCTTTGACGGAGCCGAATACTGCAAAAGAGGGGTTATTCTGGCTGCGGTAAATTACAGACTCAACGCGTTCGGTATGATGTCCGACGGTTCCTCTCCTTTCAACCTTGCGCTGTACGACCAGCTTGCCGCGCTCGAATGGGTGTTTAATAACATTTCGGCTTTCGGCGGCAATCCCGAAAATATCACGTTGATGGGGCAGAGCGCAGGCGCGATTTCGGTGCAAATTCTCATTTTGAATTCAAAAGTCAAAGCAATGGTGCGCGGCGCGGTTATGTTGTCGGGCGGCGGCTTTTTGAAGGGTATTTTCAAACCTCACGGCAACAGATTCGCAGTGCGTTTGGCGCATAGAGTGATGAAGGCGGCAGGCGCGTCGTCTATGAGCGATTTGAAATCCGTTCCCGAAAAAGACTTGTTCGACGCCTGGCAGAAAGCTTCGTCGGGACTGCTCGGAGCAATGGCGTCCCTTCCCGTCGCGGACAGCAGCTTGGCAAATAAGGACAATTACAAAAACTTTTCCGAAAACGCAGGGATTGGCAAACGGAAGTTAAAGGGCGCAGTCGGGTACAACGACGACGTAACCTTTCAAAACGGCGCGGTTTATGCAAGTCGGCTAAACGATATAGATAAAGATACCGACAAAAATTTCCCGCAAAACGACGCGACTTATGAATGGCAGTCTTACGATGCATACGAGGACGGCAGAAATAGCTTGCAAAACGGTGCCGTTCGCAAAAATCAATTCGAGGGCACAAATAAGCACTGTAAAAACATCTCACCAAACGGTAACTTAAACAATGGCGCAAGCGCAGAGGAATGCGGTGAAAACATATCGCCAAACGGGCAAATCCCCGTAATTATCGGTTATCTCAAAAACGATATGGTGCCGCCCGTGCTCCGACGCGCGGCGGAAAATTATGCGCGCCGTTCCGACGCTCCGACTTATATTTATAGGTTCAACCGTTCTTTGCCCGGCGACGATAAGGGCGCGTGGCACAGTGCGGACTTGTGGTATTTTTTCGGCACTATGGAGCGCAGTTGGCGTCCGTTCGAGAAAGCGGATTACGCGCTTTCCTCTCAAATGATTGACTACGTCTGCAACTTTGCCGCCCGACAAAATCCCAACGGGAATAATCTCCCCGAATGGCGCGTCGCTCCCGACTTCGTTAAAGTTTTCGACGTACAATAAACTTTGCTCCGCAACAGACGCTTCGATGGGTGGCAGATATTTATTAACGGTATGC
>DBFJGL010000043.1:0-7242 GCA_048394785.1 Christensenellales bacterium
GTTCTCTATGGGCAGAACCCCGTATTCGCAAAAACCTTTCTCCACCGCCGTAAAAACGCTGTTCCAATCCTTGAAATAACTGATTGAGGAAATCTCGAACATCTTTTCCGCCGCGATGCTCGAATATGCTCCCTCCACGCCCTGACACGCTACGCTTGCCGTGACGGGGAACGCTCTGTCACCCTCGCTCAGCGCGTTTTCTATTTCGTCTTTCACCTCGGAGCGGGCGTCGAGAATTGTGGACTGATAGGCTTTGCTCGTGTCGAACAGCGTCCCGAACAGCTGTTTTGCATACAATTTTATTTCATCGGGTACAGCCGCCGTAACTCTGTTTACGATTTCCTTTTCGCGCAGGGTGTTTTCCATAGGTATACCGCCCTGCCTTTTCGCAAGCGCAACCTCCCTCGCAAGCCTCATTCTCTGTTCGTAGAGTTTGACTATCTCGTCGTCCGTTTTATCGATGCTCTTTCTGATTTCGCCGATTTCCATACTTCACCTTTATCGGGATAACCCTCGGGATTTATCCTTTCTATATATTTTGTTTTGTGTTATTTCCGTCTGTTTTTATATTCTTTTATCTTATTTTCTATCGTCGGTTTGCGCTCCGACTGTTTTCACTCCGACAAACCGTCATTTGATTTTGCCGTATTTCAACATTTCGTCAAGCACCGCAATCGCCGCCGCGCTCTCCACCGCCGCAACCGCGCGAGGTACTATGCACGCGTCGTGTCTTCCTTTTATCTCTATCTCAACTTCCGTACCGTTTTTGAGATTTACGGTGCGCTGCGGTTTGGATATAGAGGGTGTGGGGCGTATGCACACCGAGAACGTAACGGGCATTCCGTTGGATATTCCTCCGTTTATTCCTCCGCTTTTATTGGTCAGAGTCACCACCTTCCCGTCCTCTGAACCGAACGCGTCGTTTGCCTCGCTGCCCCTCATGGAAGCAAGGCCGAACCCTTCTCCGAACTCTATGCCCTTTACGGCGGGCACCCCGAATACCGAATATGCTATTTTCCCTTCCAGCCCCTCCATCATACTTTCGCCTACCGCGCCTGCTTCGAGCCCCAAAATCACGCATTCGACAACGCCGCCTACGCTGTCGCCCTCTTTTGACGCTTTCGATATAAGTTCAATGACTTTGTCTTTGTTTTCATCAAAAAGCACGCTTAAACCGCCGTTTCTTATTTCTTTAAGTCGCGCTTCGGTAACTTTCGTACTTTTATAACTTCCGCAGCTCACGCCTCCCACCGACGACACGTATGCGTAAATTCGGACGCCGTTGGCTTTAAGCACTTGGTGCGCAAGCGCGCCTGCCGCACACAGAGGAGCCGTCAGTCTGCCCGAAAAACGACCGCCGCCCGATTCTATCTTCCCGTCTTTTTCATACATAACGTAATCTGCGTGAGAAGGTCTCGGCGTCACAGACAACTGCGCGTAATCCCCCGCTTTGACGGACTTGTTTTCAATGGTCGCGACAAATGCGTTTCCGTCCGTCACTCCGTCGGTAATTCCGCTTATTATATTTGTTACGTCTTCCTCTTTGCGAGGCGTGCTCCACACGTTTTTGCCGCTTTTGCGGCGAGCAACAAATTCTTCCGCCTCTTTCGAGTCGTAGACATATCCCTGCGGCAGTCCCCCCAATATGACCTGCATATTCTCCGAATGCGAGCTGCCCGTAATTTCAAGTTTCAGCCGTTCAAACGCCGCTTTCATTTTTATCCTCCGTTACGTTTCCTCCAAGCCGTCTTAAATCCTCGATAAACGACGGATAAGACTTTGCGATGCACTCAGTGCCCTCAACCGTACTTTCTCCGTCTGCGGCAAGCGCCGCGACTATCGCGCTCATTGCCATACGGTGGTCGCCGAACCCGTCAAACGAACCGCTTTTTATTCTGCCTCCGCGTATGTACAGCGAGCCGTCCTTATATTCGCTTATTATTCCCATTTCGTCGAGCATCGACATTACTGCGGATAGTCTGTCGCTTTCTTTATCTCGCAGTCTGTCCGCGTCGCTTATAACGGAAACGCCGTCGCTTGCCGCCGCGAGTACGGACAACACGGGAACTGTGTCGGGGCAGTCCGAACAATCATATGAAAACGCTTTGAGTTTATCTGTCGCGCAAACGCTTATTTTCCCGTCCGTTATTTTGACGTCGGCGCCGGCACGCTTTAATATATCCAGCACTACTTTATCGCCCTGCGTGCTGTCCGCGTTCATTGAGGCAAGCGTAATCCTGCCCGCCACCGCTCCCGCGACTGCCCAAAATCCCGCCGACGACCAATCTGCGTCCGCCGCAATTATATCGGGGGATTTATATGTCTGTCCTTCATCGATAACAAAGCCGCCGTCCGACGCTATACCCCACTCTTCCTTTACCGTCCGTCCCGAAACCGCGCGGCTTTCAATGCCGAACTTTTTGAGCAGATTGCGCGTTATATCGACATACGGAGCGGAAACAACGTCGCCTTCCAGCGCGATGAGGCATTTTTCTCCCGTCAGCGGAAGCGCGAGCAGCATACCGGTTATATATTGCGAGCTGACGTCGGCGGGAATTTTATAAACGCCTCCTCTCAGCCTTCCGCCCGCAGTCAACGGCAAACGGTCGCCTTTAATTTTCGCGCCGCCGTCTTTGAGCGCGTCGAGCAATCCGCCGAGCGGTCTTTGCGAAAGCCGACCTTTTCCGGTAAGCCTGACCGTTGCGCCCAATGCGCATATTACGGGAAGGATAAATCGCAACGTCGAGCCGCTTTCGCCGCAATCGATAGTTAACAATCCGCTTTTAATTGCTTTATCTCTATATTCTGCGCCGCTTGTGATTTTCAAACCCGAATTTGTACGTTCGACTTCTGCGCCCAACACCTCAATTGCACGCATTGTCGCCTCTACGTCTTCTCCCTCCAAACGCCCTTGAACAAATATTTGTCCCTCGGACAGGAGTGCGGCAATCATAGCTCGGTGCGCTTCCGATTTTGAGGACGGAGGGGTTATTGTCCCGTTTATGAATGAAGGTCGAACGGTAGCAATCATATTATTCTTCCGCTCCCTTTGAGATAATCTTCCAGCCTGCTATACGGCATATCCTCGACGCGGACGTCGCCTATGCCGAATATTTTTACAACAGATATCATATCCGTTCCGCCGCCTTTTTTGTCGCGCTTTACATATTGTTTCAAATCAGACCAAGCCCATACCGACTCGGTGTCGAAGCCGTTTTCTGTAAGCATTTCTATGACTTTTCCGCACTCCGCTTTACTCAGCTCGCCTGCCGCCGTCGCCGCTTGCGCCATAATCCCGATGCCGCACGCGACAGCCTTGCCGTGGGAGACTTCCAGCCCGCTGACTTTTTCTATCGCGTGTCCGACCGTATGTCCGAGATTGAGCAGTTTGCGCGGTCCGTTTTCCCTTTCGTCCCTGCTTACTATATCTGCTTTCGACTGCTGGCACAGCCCGATAAATTCCTCTGCGTTTTCGTCAAAAGCATTATCCGCAATCAATCGAAACAGCCTTCCGCCCTCGATGATTGCATACTTTATCCCCTCGCCCATTCCGTTTTTTCTTTCCTCGCGCGGCAAGGTTTTAAGCGCGTCCACATCAAAAAGCACGCACTCGGGCTGATAAAACGCTCCGAGCAAATTCTTGCCTTCGGGCAAATTGACTCCCGTCTTGCCGCCTATGGACGAATCTATCGCGGCAAGCAATGTGGTAGGCATTTGAACGAGTTTTATGCCGCGCATATACGTTGCCGCAGCAAATCCCGCCATATCGCCCGTAACTCCGCCGCCCAACGCCAGGATTATGCCGTCGCGCTTGAAACCCTCTTTCGCAAGCTCGGAAATTATACTCAGATATGTGTCTGAATTTTTATTGCATTCCCCAGCCTCGAAAACAAACGCGCTAACTTCGAAACCGCCGTCCGTCAAAGATTTCGCGACCGCTTCGCCGTATAACGGATAGACGTTGCCGTCAGACACAATCATTATTCTTTTGCCGCCTAAAAACCGGCGGATAAAACTTCCGCAACGGGATATTATCCCCCGCTCCGTAATAATCGGGTATCCGCCGCCTGCGCCAACGTTTATTTCAGTCATTTTTCAACCGCTCCTTGCGCGCGTTTTCCGCCGCCTCTTTCATACGCACTCCCTCTTGAAGCAACTCTCTGAGTTTGTCCGCGTCGCCCTTGTCGATGGCAAGCTTGAACTGCGAGAGCCGCATTATATAATCGGCGAGGTTTTCGGAAAGATAATCCGCATTCTGCAAAAACAATTCCGTCCACATCTCGGGGTTGAGTTTTGCGACTCTCGTCATATCCCTGAAACTGCCTGCCGAAAATCCTGCGTGTTGCACGGAGCGCTCGTTCTTTATATAACTGCTCGACGCAATGTGCGCAAGCTGCGACGTATAAGCAATCATCTCGTCGTGCTTCTCCGCAGTGCAGATTTCAACGTCCTGCGCGCCTATATCCTTATACAGACGTTTGACCGCCGCCATTGCGTCCAAATCCTCCGTAACGGGCACGATGACGACGTACGCTCTCTCGAACAGCGACGCCGACGAATGGGAAATGCCGCTGAATTCTCTGCCCGCCATAGGGTGCGCACCCACAAATCTTATCTCGGGATATTTTGCGCCCAACTCCTTCATCGCGTCCGTCACAAGCCGCTTGTTGCCGCAGCAATCGGTGACTATCGCGCCCTTTTTAAGACGCGGACAAATATCCTTCATCATTGCGACGGCTGCCGTCGGACAAAGCGCGAACACTGCCATATCCATATCCGATACGTTATCGTCCGTAAGTCTGTCGTGATATGCGTTGAGCAACGAACCTTTAAGCAAAGCCGACTCGTCGCAATCGTACGCAAACACTTTGTGCTCCGTCTTAGACACTATCGCACGCCCCAACGAGCCGCCGATAAGTCCCAATCCTATAATGGCTATATTCATAAATCCCTGTGCTTTCCTACGACGGGAAGCATAACGTCCGTCGCTTTGACAACGTCTGCAAACTGCTCGGGCGTCAGCGACTGCGCGCCGTCGGACAGCGCGTGCGACGGGTCGTTGTGCACCTCGATCATAAGTCCGTCCGCGCCTGCGCCTACGCTTGCAAGACTAAGCGGTTTTACCAGCCTCGACACTCCGCTCGCGTGAGAGGGGTCCACTATGACGGGCAAATGCGTACGCTCCTTCAAAATGGGTATCGCCGACAAATCGAGAGTATTGCGCGTATACGGCTCGTAAGTTCTTATGCCGCGCTCGCAAAGTATGACGTTATAATTGCCCTCCGACATAATGTATTCCGCGCTCATAAGCCATTCCTCTATGGTGGCGGCAAGACCGCGTTTTAACAGAATAGGAGTTTTAAGCTTACCCAAACGCTTCAACAAGTCAAAGTTCTGCATATTGCGCGCGCCTACCTGAATTATATCCACGTCCTCGAAATCGTCTATATAATGTTCGCTCATAATCTCGGTCACAATGGGCATACCCGTTTCTTTCTTTGCTATGCGAAGGAGATTGAGTCCGTCAAGACCGAGCCCCTGAAACGCGTACGGCGAAGTGCGGGGCTTGAATGCGCCTCCCCTCAAAAACGTTGCGCCCGACTCTTTTACGGCTTTTGCGACGGATACGATTTGCTTCTCGTTCTCCACCGAGCACGGACCTGCGATTATTTGAAAATGACCGCCGCCGAACTTATGTCCGCAAACGTCTATTATCGTGTCTTCCGGGTGAAATTTTCTGTTCGCGTTTTTATACGGCTCCTGCACGCGGGTTACGCTCTCCACTATGTCCAGCGAGCGCACAAGGTCTATATCCACCTTTGTCGTGTCGCCCACAAGTCCTATGACTATGGAGTTTTCGCCTTCGCTGATATGAATGCCGAGTCCGAGACCTTTTATCCATTTGGTCAGGTTTTCGATTTGTTTTTTGTCCTGATTTTTCTTTACTACGACTATCATTGCGTCCTCTCATTAAAAAAACCGTCACGGTGTGACGGTTCTTCCACGTTAAAATATTTCCGCACACCGAAATTAAGACTTCTTGTTAAAGCCGAAATAAAAGTAATATGCGCCGAAAAACATCTTGTCTTTGTTCATACTTAAAGTTTATAACCGCCCCGAAGATTTGTCAAGAAATGAGCGAATTAAATTTCAAAAAAATGTTGACATATGCCTTTTCTGGGGCTATATTGAAATAAATCAATAATTCTTTGGGCGGGTAAACCCGACCGGTGGTAATGCCGTCACGAACGGACAAGTCCAACAGCCCCAACAGCCGATGCGGTGAGATTCCGCAACCGCCTGTAAAGTCAGAATGGGAGAGAATTACGCATCTGCGCTGCGCATTTTGCGCGTTTTCTCCTTTCGCCCATCGGAAGGAGTTTTTTATGTCTGACAACTCTCACGCCAAAGCATCTGCCGACAAGAGCAAATCTCTCGCACGGCAAAAAGGAATGCTTGCCACGCGCTACGTCGCCTATACGGGCGTAGCGACTGCGCTCGTCACCGCCGCAACCCTTGCCGGCGCGTCCACACCCAACTTCTATTTTAACCTCGGCGACAGCGTAATACTGATGATTGCCGCTCTGTTCGGCCCTTTGCCTGCCGCAATCGCAGGCGGTCTCGGTTCGTTTTTTGCAGACCTTGCCGTCTATCCCGCCACTATGGTTTACACCCTCGTAATAAAAGGTCTTGAAGGACTGATTGCAGGCGGGCTGCTTTATCTGATAAGTTTTCTGCACAAGCGCAGACTAATCAACAACGCGGTCAAAATCGCGCTCTCGATACTTTCCTTAATACTATCGGCTATGTTTATGATGACGGGCTACTTTGTGGCGCAGACTTTCATTTACGGTACGTATTATACCGCAATGCTTGCCCTGCCGATGGACGCGGCTCAAGCGGCGATTTCGTCTGCGCTCGCGTCTTTGGTTCTTTACGGGGCAAGGCTGATACAGCTGAAAGAAAAACTTATACCTCCGCTTTCAAAAACCGACGCCGAATATACTTCAAAAAACACTCCTTACCTCCGCGAGTCCGAGCGTAACTCCGATAACGGCGACGAGTTATCCGACCGATAAACAAAATTTTTGAAATTTCGCACAATAAAAATCCACCAGCCTAGCTGGTGGTTTTTAATTTTCGGGCATAGCCCTCTGTTATTAGCTTAGCGAAATCGCTTACCCTTAGTCCGCCTTTTGCGTTCGCTAACCTCTTACTTCTTGAACGGATCTATGAGCTCCG
>DBFJGL010000044.1:0-25894 GCA_048394785.1 Christensenellales bacterium
AGTATTATAAATAGGAAATCAACAAAATGTAGTAATTTTTGATATAGTCTATATTGATTTATATAACTTTTACGGGGAGGTGCAGGCGGTTAGAAACAAGAAGTCAAACAATATCCGATTTTCATATTTTCTCAATTAAAAAGTGTAAATATGTGTCGCTGATTTAAGTGTTTTGTATATATGTCATTTGCTTATCGGATAGAGTTATAAGCGCGACGGCTTGTAAACGTCGCGCTTATTTTTTGTTTATAATCTCCTGACAATTTCGTCCGTCATTGCGGTTGTTGACAAGTTTCCGCCTATATCTGCGGTTCCGAAGCCGTCAGATAATGTAGCCGCAACAGCGTTTTCTATGGATAGAGCGGCGGCGTCGAGTCCGCAGGAGTGGCGCAAGAGCATTGCCGCCGATAATATCGTGCCCACGGGATTTGCGACGTCAAGTCCAGCCAAAGACGGGGCGGAGCCGTGTATTGCCTCGTACATTCCGAGATTGGTTGCGCCGAGCGACGCCGAGGGCATTACGCCTATGCTCCCGACGGTTGCGG
This sequence comes from Christensenellales bacterium, assembly GCA_048394785.1. GTDB lineage: Bacteria > Bacillota > Clostridia > Christensenellales > CAG-917 > DBFJGL01. Next base: position 546 of record DBFJGL010000044.1, read on the forward strand.
CGGCGAGGTCGCTCAAAATGTCGCCGAACATATTGCTTGTCAAAATCACGTCGAACTGCGACGGGTTGAGCACGAGTTGCATTGCGGCATTGTCGACGTAAAGATGAGTGAGAGTGACGTCGGGGTAATCGCAGTTGATGTCCGACACTACTTTGCGCCACAGTTTGGACGAAGTCAGCACGTTTGCCTTATCCACCGAGCACAGCCGCTTTGTTCTGCTCTCGGCAAGTTCGTAGGCTATGCGTGCGACGCGTTCGATTTCAAGTTCGCCGTAACACTCGGTGTCGTATGCGGCGCGCCCGTAGCCGTTCTCTGAATATCCGCGTTCTCCGAAATATATGCCGCCCGTCAGCTCTCTCACAAAAATCAAATCTATGCCTTTTTGAGCGGTGCTTTCTTTCAGCGCGCTTCTGTCTTTTAAGGCTTTGAACAGTTTTGCGGGACGCAGATTTGCATATAAACCGAGTTCGCGCCGTATTCCGAGCAGGGCATTTTCGGGACGGACGGGCAGATTGTCCCACTTGTCGCCGCCCACCGCACCGAGCAATACGCCGTGCGCCGACTGCGCCGATTGCACCGTGTCCTCGGGCAGAGGAGTGCCGCATTCGTCGATTGCCGCTCCGCCGATAAGCCTGTCGTCGAAGGTTATCTCAAAGCCGTGAATTTCCGCGACGCGCGCCAGCACGCGTTTGGCGGCGGCGGTGATTTCTTTGCCTATTCCGTCGCCTGCAAGTACCGTTATTTTATAACTCATCTCGCACAGCCTCCATAAGTCCGCCTTTTTCCATTATGCTTTCGATAAAGCCGTCCAGATGCGGAAGGACGTAATTTTTGCCCGTGGTAATATCCGTTAAAATATCATTATCGACACTTAAAACGTCGTTTTCGGATATTTCATCTGCCATTTTTGCGTCTTCTACGATATATAATCCGATGTTGACGGCGTTTCTGAAAAAGATTCTCGCAAAGCTTTTCGCAATCACGAGTTTCACGCCCGACGCCTTGATTGCAAGCGGCGCGTGCTCGCGCGAACTTCCCGAGCCGAAGTTGTATCCGCCCACGATTACGTCGCCTTCGCGCACATTCGACGAAAAGTTCGAGTCGATGTCTTCCATGGCGTGCGCACGCAGATTTTCGTCGCTTGCGTCGTTGAGATAGCGCGCCGGAATTATGACGTCGGTGTTTACGTTGTCGCCGTATTTGAAAGTTTTTCCGCTGAATTTCATTGCAATTCTCCGTACCCTATGCAGGACAGCCGTCCCGTAACTGCGCTTGACGCCGCGACGTACGGCGACGCAAGGTATATCTTTGAGTTAGGGTGCCCCATTCTGCCCACGAAATTGCGGTTGGTGGTGGACACTGCGCTTTCGCCGTCCGCAAGTATGCCCATATAGCCGCCGAGGCACGGACCGCACGTCGGGGTTGACACGGCGGCTCCCGCGTCTATGAAAATCTTGGTGAGTCCCTCCTCGATACACTGAGCGTAGACCTCTTGCGTGGCGGGTATTACGATAAGCCGCACGCCGTCTTTTACGCGTCTGCCTCTCAGCACTGCCGCCGCTTGGCGCATATCCGTTATCCGTCCGTTTGTACAGCTTCCGATTACGACCTGCTGAATTTCGACGTCCGACATATCGTCTTTGCCGAACATTCTTACATTGTCGGGCAGGTGGGGGAAGGCGACCGTAGGCGCGATTTCGCCGAGATTTATTACGATATGTCTTTCGTATTCCGCGTCGTCGTCGGGCAAAAGCGCGATTGCCGCAATTTCTTCCGCCGTCATTCCCGTACGGCTCGCGAGATATTCGACGGCTTCGTTATCGAGAGGCATAAAAGCGTTTTTCGCGCCGCATTCGATTGCCATATTGCACACCGTCAGGCGTTCGTCGACGGTAAGCGAGGACACGTCGCCGCAAAATTCCAGCGACTTATAGGACGCGCCGTCCGTTTTGAGCATACCGATTATGTGTAAAATCAAATCTTTGCCCGTCACGTAGCGTCCGAGTTTGCCTTTGAGTTCGATTTTTATCGCGGAGGGAACCCTCAGCCAAATTTTGCCCGTCAGCATAGCCGCCGCCATATCCGTCGAGCCTATTCCCGTCGAAAAACAGCCGAGCGCGCCGTAAGTGCAGGTGTGAGAGTCCGCTCCTATAATGAGCGACGACGGTTTTACAAGTCCTTTTTCCGGCAGCAAAGCGTGTTCGACTCCCATTTGCCCGACATCGTAAAAATGTTTTATGTTTTGCCGCCGTGCAAAATCCCGCACTATTTTGCATTGCTCCGCCGATTTTATGTCTTTGCAGGGGACGAAGTGGTCGAGGACGAGCGCGATTTTGTCGGGGTCGAACACCTTGTCCGACACTTTTTTCATTTCGTTTATCGCTACGGGCGCGGTGATGTCGTTGCCGAGTACCAAATCGACTTTTGCGGTAATCAGTTCGCCCGCGGATACGCTTTCTCTGTCGGAGTGCGCGGCGAGTATTTTTTGCGTTGCCGTCATTGCCATAAGCTACCTCCTTATCACAGTATGACGCGGCACTGTCCCGTCAGTTTATATTCAAGACTGTCCGTAAGCGCGGACCAGCTCGCTTCGATAATGTCGGTGGAAACCCCCACGGTCGTCCAGCTCGACTGCTTGTCCGACGAGGTTATGAGCACGCGGACCATTGCGCCCGTCGCGCTTTGGGAGTCGACGACTCTGACTTTATAGTCGGTCAGCGAAACTTCTCCTATTTGCGGATAATGCTCGGACAGAGCTTTGCGCAACGCCTTGTCCAGCGCGTTTACGGGACCGTTGCCGCTCTCGCGCGCAAAAGTGATTTTGTCGCCCACTTTTATGCTCACTTCGGCGGCGTTTTCCCCGTCCGGTTTTGTGGCTTTAATGCAGTAATTCACAAGTTCGAACGACGGTTTGAAGCCGCCGATCATTCGCTCGGCAAGCAGAACGAGGCTGCCGTCCGCGCCCTCGAACTGATAGCCTTTCATTTCAAGCAGTTTTATGGCGTCGAGTATTTCCCTTGTCTTGGGGTTGGTCTTGTCGAGCTCGGGGAAAATGTGACTCAGTTTTTTTGCGACGGCAGAGCGTCCCGCCATTTCGCTCAGCACGATTTCGTGCTTGTTGCCCACGAGTTTCGGATTTATATGCTCGAAGCTCTCGGGGTGTTTTATGACCGCGTCGGAGTGCATTCCCGCTTTATGCGCAAACGCCGCCGCGCCGACGTAGGGCATTGACGCGTCGAGATTTATGTTGCATATCTCCGCAATGGCGCGCGCGGTTTTGCTCATTGCCGCAAGGTCGACTCCCGTATCCGCGCCCTCTTTCAGTGCAAGGTTGCCTATTATCGTGGACAGGTTCGCATTGCCGCATCTTTCGCCGAAGCCGAGAAAAGTACCTTGAACGTGAGTCGCTCCGGCTTTCACAGCCATAACGGACGACGCCACCGCGGTACCCGTATCGTTGTGGGTGTGAATGCCTATTTTCGCGCCTTCCACCGCGTTTATCGCGCGCTTTGTCATCTCATATACGTCGATGGGAGAGGTGCCGCCGTTGGTATCGCAAAGAACCACCGTGTCCGCGCCCGCCGAATAAGCCGTAATAAGGCAGGACAGGGCGTACACCGAATCCTCTTTACAGCCGTCGAAAAAGTGTTCCGCGTCAAAAACGACGCGTTTTCCGCGCGCTTTCAGATAACTCACGCTGTCCGCAATCATTTGCAGATTTTCTTCTTTGGTGACGCCCAGCACGTCTTCCGCCTGCGTGCCGCTCGCTTTGCCGAATATGCATACGACGGGGGTGTTCGCGTCGAGAAGCTTAATGATTTTTTCGTCCGAATATACGGCGGTATCCTTTCTGCGCGTACTGCCGAACGCTACGAGTTTAGGGCTCGCGTTTTCTTTGAAAAATTCCGCGTCTTTGGGGTTCGACGCAGGGTCGCCGCCTTCAATCAAATCGATGCCGAAGGCGTCGAGCAGATTGAATATGCTTTTTTTGTCGGCAACCGAATAGCTTACGCCGCCCGCCTGCGCGCCGTCGCGCAGAGTGGTGTCGTAAAACTCGATTTTGCTCTCTATGCGTTTTGTCTTTTCTCGATTGTCGTTTTTGCTGCCCGAGGCGTTAAGACAATATGCCGCGCTCATCGCTCGTCCTCCTGCATCAGCTTGTTGGTGGCGTTGACGTACGCGATTAACGACGCTTCCATAACGTCGGTGGAAATGCCTTTGCCCGTCAGCATTTGTTTGCCGTCGGTCAGCTTAACCGTCGCTTCGCCCAACGCGTCCTTTCCCTCGGATACGGAGTGAACCTGGTAGTCGACGAGTTTGAAATTCTGACCGGTAATGGAGCAAATAGCTCTGAACGCCGCGTCCACGGGACCGTCGCCCGTCATTCTGTCCGAGTGTTGCCTGCCCTCCGTTTCGAGGGTGATAAGCGCGGACGCAGAGTTTTTGTACGCGGTTATCTCATAGTCTTTCAGCGTGAATATTCTCTTTATTCGGCGGCGGTTGTATCCGATGAGCAGAGCTTCTATGTCCGAGCGCGTAATATTTTTTTTGCGGTCGGCAAGCTCTTTGTACTTTGGGAAAAACAGAGAAATCTGTTCGTCGGTGAGGGTATATCCCATTTCTTCGGTGACGTCTTTGAACGCGTGCTTGCCGCTGTGCTTGCCTAAAAGCAGAGTGTTTTCGGGCATACCTATGTCCTTGGGGGACATAATTTCGTAAGTGGCTTTGTTTTGAAGCACGCCGTGCTGATGAATGCCAGACTCGTGCACAAACGCGTTCGCACCCACGACGGCTTTATTCGGGGGCAATTTTATACCGACTATGCTCGATACCATTTTTGAAGTGCGGTAAATGCGCGTCGTGTCCACGTTGCAGTACGCGCCGAAATAATCGCGGCGGGTTTTTAAGGACATCACTATTTCTTCCATAGCGGCGTTGCCCGCGCGTTCGCCTATGCCGTTGACGGTGCATTCAACCTGTCCCGCGCCCGCGCTTATCGCCGCAAGCGAATTTGCCACCGCCATACCGAGGTCGTCGTGGCAGTGTACGGACAATACCGTGTCGGTAAATCCCTCTTTATCGAGTTCAGAGCGCAGAAATGAAATTCTGTCGGCAAGTTCCGACGGGGTGGAGTAACCCACCGTGTCGGGTATGTTGAGAGTGGTCGCGCCTGCGCGCGCCGCCGTAATTGCGGCGCTCAGCAGAAAATCATAGGGGGTGCGCGTCGCGTCCTCGAAGGAAAATTCCACGTCGTCGGTCAGCGTTTTGGCATAACGGACGTGCGTGTCGATGAGCGCAAGACACGCGTTGCAATCTATTTTGAGTTTATATTCGAGATGTATAGGCGACGTTGCGATGAAGACGTGCAGTCTGGGGCGCACAGCGTCTCTTATTGCGGCGTATCCCGCGTCGATGTCCTCTTTGCGAGCCCGACACAGGGCGGCAACCGCGCTGTGTTTGAGCACTGCGGCAATAGCTTTTACGGACTTGAATTCCGCTTCGCTCGCCGCGGGGAAGCCTGCTTCTATTACGTCTACGCCCATAGCGTCCAACGCTTCTGCGACGTCGAGCTTTTCGTTTAAGTGCATACTGCACCCGGGCGACTGTTCGCCGTCGCGCAGGGTGGTGTCGAATATTACGATTTTTCTGTTTTCGGTCATTTTGCGATGTGTTATTATGCTTTCGATTTGCTTGTATTTCGATAGAATTGCCGCGGTTTATTTGCGGATATTTGCCAAACCGAAGTTCAGCGCGAAATAATGCAAGATAAAGTCCGTTTTATGAGATTATCTATTATTCCAGTTCCTTTGCCATTGCGCCGTTTCCTCTCTCCAACGCCGCTCCGCCCGTGCGCGCCATTTCGAGAATGGTGTAGCTTGCCATAACTTTTATGAACGCGTCGATTTTTTCGGTGTTGCCCGTAAGTTCGAGCATCATCGTATCTACGGTCGTATCGAGAGGTTTTGCCTTGAATAAGGCGAGCAAATCTACAATCTCTCCGCGCTTGTCGGGGGATACCGCAATTTTGATGAGCAGCAGCTCGCGGAATGCTACTTCCTTTCCGTCGAAGCCCATAACTTTGACAACGTCTTCCTGTTTTTCGAGTTGCGCCACGATTTGCGTCACAATCTGCGCCGTGCCCGTTACGGTGATGGTCATACGGGAGTATCTTTCGTCTTCGGTTGCGCATACGCTCAAACCGTCGATGTTATATCCGCGGCGCGAAAAAAGCCCTGCGATGCGCGACAGCACGCCGGGTTGGTTGCTGACGAGAATTGAAATAATCTGTCTTGTGTTTTTTTGCATAGTTACCTCTTGTCTTTTCGGGTGTTCAAATGCCTTCGTTTATGCCGAGGCGGCAATCTATTACAACGGGTGTTGTCTGCGCAAACGCTTCGTCAAGCACGGCTTCGACGTCGCCGTCTTCGTCGAGCCGCAGTCCGCGCGCGCCCATTGCCGCCGCAAGCGCGGCGTAATCCACGTTGAGATAAAGCGAACTCGCGGGAGTTTGCCTGCTCTTTCTTTCGAGCTGCAACTTGCGTATCATTCCCAACGAGTTGTTGTTCATCACAATCACCACGAGCGGAACGTGATGTTTTACGGCGGTGGTGATTTCGTTGAAATTCATATTGAAAGAACCGTCGCCCGTAATTACAATGCACCTGCCGCCCCGTCTGAAATGCGCGCCTATTGCAGCTCCCACTCCGAAGCCCATCGCGCCCAGTCCTCCGCTTGTGATAAAGCTTTTGGGGTAAGGACATTTCAGACAATGCGCCGCCCATACCTGATGCAGTCCTACGTCCGTGGTTATGACGGTGTCGGGGGTAATGCGGCTGTTGAGCGCGCGTATAACGTCCGCTCCGCGGTGCTCCATCTTAAACTCCTCGAAGTCGAAGAAAACCCATTCTTCGTTTTCCTGCTCTCTTAAAAGCGGAATGAGTTTTTTAAGCACGTCCTTGACGTCGCCGCAAACGCTTGCGGTTGTCAAAATGTTTTTGTCGATTTCGGCTTTGTCCGCATCGATTTGAAGCAGAGGAAGTTTTCGTTTTTTTATAATGTTGAAAGCGTTATAGCGGCTGTTGAACCTCGCTCCCAACGTAATCACGAGGTCGCACTCTTTGAGGGCGGCGGTTGCCGCGGAGTTTACGTCCGACAGCACGCCGAGATAGGCAGGGTCGTAGGGGTCGAAACAGCCTATTCCCATATACGACACAATGACGGGCGCGCTTATTTTCAGTGCAAAATCTTTGAGTTCTTCTGCGGCGTCAGCCGAGCGCACTCCGCCGCCTGCATATATCAAAGGACGCTTTGCGGCGTTGATAAACTCGGCAAGCCTTTCAATGTCCGCGACGTCCGCGTTCGTTATGACTTCCGCTTTGACGGGGGGCTGTTTTTCGTATTCGGCATATTCGTCAAACACGTTGCAGGGTATGTCGATAAGCACGGGACCTTTTCTGCCGCTCTCGGCAATGCGAAACGCCTTTCTTACTCCGTCCGCAATCGCGTCCGCGCTCTTGATAATCATACTGTATTTGGTGACGGGCATCGTCATATCAAAGATGTCCACTTCCTGAAAGCTGTCGTGCCCGAGATTTTGCAGACTTACGTTGCCCGTTATTGCGACAAGCGGCACGCTGTCCATATAAGCGTCGGCAATGCCCGTTACGAGATTTGTCGCGCCCGGTCCCGAGGTTGTAAGCACCACTCCTGCCTTATCGCCTGCGCGGGCGTATCCTTCCGCCGCAAAACAAGCTCCTTGTTCGTGCGCGGTAAGTATGTGGCGGATGGGGGAGTTTTTCAGCGCGTCGTACACCGAAAGAACGCTTGCCCCCGGATATCCGAACACATTGTCAACGCCCTGTTCGAGCAGGCACTCGATTAAAATTTGCGCTCCGTTCAGCCGCATATGCTCCCTCGTGCGCGCGCACTGCACGCATATTGTTATATTAAATAATAATACAATAAAAATTCATAGTCAAATAATATTATTTCCGCGCGTTATGCGTGCGTCCGCATTTTGCGCTTATGCATTCGGTCCGCGGCCGTCGCGGCTCAAAGAATTATCGCCGCCGACTTTCGCCGCGCTTTTCTGCGCCATCCGATTTGAAATGTTTGACGGGCGGCAAATTTGCATAAATGCATAAAAATCGCATAATTATTGCATAAAATCACCCAAAATTGAGTAAAATTAAAAAAAATAAGCCTAAAATTAAAAATTATGCAATTTTTGTTGATTATTATGCAACGGAGTGATAGTATCAATGCAACGAAACAAAATCTCGGAGGATTATATGAAAAAGTTTATAAAAATTATGGTTGTAGTGCTCGCTCTCGCAACGCTCGTCGGCGCGTGCTTCGCATTCACAGCTTGCAACAATAAGGAAGATGAAATTGTGGTTTTCACCAATCCTTTCTTCGCGCCTTTTGAGTATATGACCGGTGCAAATACTATGGCTGGCGTGGACATCGACATTATGAATATGGTCGGTGAGGAAATGGGTAAGAAAGTTAAGTTTGAAAGCAAAGAATTTAACGTACTTATCGGCGAAGTTCAAAGCGGTGCTCTTTGCGACGCGGCGGCGGCAGGTATCACAATCACCGCAGAACGTGCTGAAAAAGTTGATTTTTCCATTCCTTATTATACGGCAAATCAGTATGTAATCTTCAAAAGCGGCGAATTGACAACCAGCCAATATGAAGGTGTAGATGTTGTGTTCTGGTCTGCGCTCGCAGGTAAGAAGGTAGGCGTACAGCAGGATACGACAGGCAATATTTATGTGGCTGACGAAATCGAAAAGGGTGCTCTTAAAGATACGGGAGCGACGTGCGTACCTTACCAAGACGGAATGATTGCTACCGATGCAATAGGTCTTAACGTCGACGCAGTAGTAATCGATGAACTGCCCGCCAAATACTTTACGTCTTCAAAAGACGACTTGGTATGTTTGCCGTTGTATTACGAAGGAGCGGAAACCGATAACCCCGAAACCGAAGCAGATGAAACTTTGAGTTATCCTACTTCCGAGCAGTACGCAATAGCAATCAACAAAAATCAGACCGAACTTAAAGCAGCTATCAATAAAGTTCTGCAAGCTTTGCTTGACGATGTCAAAAACGGCAAGAATGGCGTTGAGCGTTTGGTTGAAAAGCACTTCGGTTTGGAAGCCTGACACTAAGATTATAACGTAGGGCAGAGCACAGCTCTGCCCTGCTTGCTATAAGAGGATATTATGTTTTTTGAACAAATAGCAGAGGTATTCAGGACTCAAAAGTATATGGAATGGCTGTTGCAGGGTTTGGAACAGACTTTGATTATATCTTTGGGTGCCGCTGTTTTGGGTTTAATTCTCGGAACTATTGTCGCGGCTGTAAAGATTGCCTCGAAGCGTAGTATTAAAATGAAACCGTTCGAGGTCGTTTGCGACCTCTATGTCGGTGTTATAAGAGGAACGCCTGTTGCGTTGCAGCTGTTTATAATGGCATTTGCCGTATTTGCAATTAGAGGCTTTCCGCTTGTTATAACAGCCGTTTTGACCTTCGGTATAAATTCGGGTGCATATGTTGCAGAAAGTTTGCGCGCAGGCATTCAATCCGTCGATATAGGACAGATGGAGGCAGGTCGCACGTTGGGTATGTCGTATAGCTATACAATGGGACGAGTCGTAGTGCCGCAGGCAATTAAGAATGTTATTCCCGCAATCGGAAACGAATTGATTGCTTTGATAAAGGAAACGTCAATCGTAAGTATGATAGGTATGGTTGATTTAACGATGGCGGCGAAACTTGTCGGTGCGGGAAACGAAATGGCTACGTATCTTGCGCCAATGGTTGTTGCTGCAATGTTCTATCTGCTCATCGTATATGCAATAATAATTGCAATAAAGCTTATAGAAAGGAGGCTGAAAAAAAGTGATAGAAGTCGTTAATCTTACCAAGAAATTCGGAGACCTCCTTGTGCTTGACGATATTTCGGAAACGATAAGCGAGGGTGAAAAGGTCGTTATCATCGGACCGTCCGGCGGCGGAAAGTCCACATTTTTGAGATGTCTGAACTGTCTTGAAGACCCGACTGCGGGGCACATCATTTTCGAGGGCGAGGACCTTGCGGACGTCAAAGTCGACATCAACGTGCACCGTCAAAAAATGGGTATGGTTTTTCAACAGTTCAATCTGTTCAACAACCTTACCGTCAAGAAAAACATCACGCTCGCGCCCATAAAAATCGGCAAGCAGAATTTGCGCAAACACAAGGTGGATATGCTTGTTGCTCCGCACTATAACAAGTGGGTTGCCAAGCACGGAGAGGAGTATAACAAAAAACTCGACATAAACAAGGAAAAGCTCAAAAACAAGGTTAATGAGCTCAAAACACAGCTTGAACCCGTTGTTTCTGCGTGGGAGAATACAAAAGAGATAAAGGAAAAAGCGGGCAAGTCCTATGCGACGTATGACGAAAAGCTGACAAAACAAAAAATATCTCTGACTACAAAAGTGGAGAAGCTGGAACGTAAAATCGCGAGAATGCGTTACGTTCAGCCTATGGAAGTCAAGGATATAGAGTTCAAAAGCGGCAAGGAAGTAAAACAGGCTGCGGAAGAAAACGCAATGCGCCTGCTCACACGCATCGGGCTCGAAAGCAAAGCCGACGTGTATCCCTCCACTTTGTCGGGCGGACAGAAACAGAGAGTCGCAATAGTGCGCGCGCTTGCAATGAACCCCAAGGTTATGTTGTTCGACGAGCCGACGTCTGCGCTCGACCCCGAAATGGTAGGTGAAGTTCTCGACCTTATAAAACAGGTTGCGGACGAGGGTATGACAATGGTAATCGTTACTCACGAAATGGGTTTTGCGCGTGAAGTAGGCACGAGAATTCTGTTTATGGCGGAAGGAAAAATTCTCGAACAGGCTCCCCCCGAGCAGTTTTTCACCGCTCCCGAGCATCCTCGTCTTAAAGAATTTTTGCGTAAAGTGCTTTGATATTTGTCGATAACGCAACAAGCGTTCAGCGGTTCGCAAACGCATTACGCTTAACATTGAAAAGCGCGGTTCTCCGCGCTTTTTCATATCTGTTTTGGAAGTCCACATTGTTTATACTTCTGAATATGCAGAGGGGAAAAGTCGAGGGTAAAACGGTATAAGTTCCTTTTTATGGGATTGCCGCGTTCCGTTCGTGTTACTCACTCCTCTCGCAATCCCCTAAAAAGAAATGCTAATTCTTATTTCCGAGTTCGAAAATCGAAAAACTTGATGTAAACAATTTAGATAGTCTTTACTTGACGGTTGAAAAATGATATACTGTTACATAATTAACTTTGTCATCTGCGCGCACGCGTATGCGGCGGCAGGGAGGATGAGTGAAATACACCGAGCTCGAACTTAATCTTACCGCCTGTATGCAGGGCATATCCGATTTTAAGCCGCTTTACGTTTTGAGCGGCGACGACGATTATCTCAAATCATCGGCGACGGATATTTTCAAGAGGCTCACAAACGAGAGCTTTCGGGATATGAATTATTCCGTCATAGATTTTTCGCGCGGCGCGTCGGAGGCGGTTGACGCGCTTATGACGTATCCGATGTTCGACGCAATCAGAGTCGTTGTGTTCGACGGCGTTGCGGATAAACTGTCCGAAAGCGATAAAGCCGCGTTCGAGAATTATTTCGAGCACCCCAACGACGCCGCAATCCTCGTCATCAACACCGAGCAGGGTGCGAAATGCGGCTTGGAAAACAAGAAGTATACCGAAGTTGTGGACTGCGCAAAACTCAAAGAGTCGGAAATTGCGAAGGTTATCGACAAACAGTTAAGCGCGCCGCCGCTCAGAACCATAACGGAGAAAGCGTTGAAAGCATTGGCGGACAGGACGAGGTGCGATATGGCTCGCATCACCGCAGAAATCGAAAAACTCAAAGCATATTCCGACGGAGTAATAGAAATCGAGGACGTAGAGGCTCTTGTTGCGGCGGATACCGAATATCGAATATACGAGCTGTCGTCGGCGGTGGGCAACCGCGACGCAAAAAAAACGCTGAGCGTGCTCGACGCCTTGGCGAAAGACGGCGTAAAACCTATGTCGATTATCAATTCGCTGTATACTCATTACCGCAAAGTCCTGCACGTCGCGCTTAACAAAGAAATGGGAAATGCGGAACTTGCGAAGCTTTTGGAAACGAGTCCGGGAGCAGTGCATTATCTGCGTGAGGAAGCGGCAAGCCACTCACAGCTGCGTTTGAAGTCGCGGGTGGATTATCTCAATGCCGTGCAGTTTGCGGTTATGTCGGGCAAGCAGTATGAGGCGTCCGCGCTTCACGACGTCGTACTCACCTTGCTTGCGGACGGTTAAAAGAATTAAGGAGCAATATGATAACAAGCAAAATAGACAGAAAATGGTTTATATGGATATGGATTGCGTTGATTTTCGCATCGCTGTTCCGCAACGCCTATCCCATATACGTCGCAATCGACAGCCTTGAAACGCCTTCCGGCGCGGAGGTCGCGTTGAACGTCGTTTACTCGTTGTTTTTAGAAGGGTTGCTTCCGGCGTTTTTGTGCTATCTGTGCGCGTCGGTGATGTACTCTATGACGGCGCGCCGCCGCATTGTTTTTTCGTCGTCGACGGACTTTATCTATATCACGATGGGCTTTACTGCCGCCGCGCGGACGGTGATGGGTTTTATTGAAATTTTCAGCGTGCTCAACCCCGTCGTTTATACCTATACCTCGCAGTTGCTCGACGTGACGGTGCTGTCCGCCGCGCTGCTGATTATGTATTTTGCGGTGTTGAAACCTAAATATCTCAATCCCGTTACGGCGTTTGCGTCGTTCTCGATATATATGCCCGTTTATGTGGCGTTGCAGGGCGTCAACACGCTTTTGCCCGCCGTATCTGTGTTTATTCTGAAAAGCGCGAACGCGCTTCCTCAGGAGTATATCGATTTGCTCGAACAGCAATACGGAATGTCAATAGAGGTTTCGCAGGATATGATAGCCGCCGCCATAGCGGCAATAGTCGTTTACGTGGTTTTGCTTGCGGCGTGCATTCTGCTTATGGAGGTCTTGCGAAAAAAGGCTAAAGAATATACGCCTCCCGCCGCTCCGCCGCCTCCGCGCTATCAAGACGTCAACCCGTTCGATTTCGCAGAAAACCCCGATATGGCAGATAAGGACGATAACGTGTTCGACGAATTCGATATATAAATCGCAGGTGAACGGGAACACGAAAACGTATAAGACACAAAACTGAATAAACGACAAACTTTTGCGAAAACGGGCTTTATGCGGGCGTCGGCACATATCGCCGAGCAGGGAGCCTCGCAATAACCGACGTCAATGTTTTCGCATAAGTATGATTGTCACAAAACGGATAAACGGCTTCGCGTAAGCGGAGTATGTAGGAGTAAATATGCAGTACAATTTTATCGAGTATATCCGCAACCTTGATTTGTACGCCGTAATCGACGCGGTGGTTCTAATCTCGTTGCTTGTGGTTTTGGTGCTGTTTTTCGTGTACAAGAGGAATGTAAAAATCCTTTTGCTGACGGTGTTTCTCATTGTGCTCGAAGTTCTCGTAGGGGTGCTGTCGGGCTTGGAAGACCACGAAATTCTGACAATTTCGCGCTATTTGCTGCACTATATGGTGATAGCGGTCATTGTGTTTTCGGCGGTTGTTTATCAAAGCGACCTCAAAAACATTTTTCAGAAAATTTCCACGTCGAGAGCGATAGGCTCGGGCGCGATGAACAGCGACGACGAGTTGCACGACGCTACGGCTGAAATTCTTACCGCCTGCCAGAATATGGCAAAGCAGGACGTGGGTGCAATCATAATCATTGACACCGAAAACGACGTCCACGACAATATTCTGGATACGGGCACGATTTTGGGCGCAAAACTGTCCGCGCCGCTTATCGAAAGCATTTTCAATACCAAAGCGCCTTTGCACGACGGCGCGGTTATCGTCAGAGGAAACAAAATCGTTGCGGCAGGCTGTTTTCTTACTCTTACTCAGCGCAACGTCAACAAGGATATGGGCACCCGTCACCGCGCGGCAATCGGCATAACGGAAGAAACGGACGTGCTGTCCATTGTGGTCAGCGAGGAAACGGGCATTATATCCGTTGTCAAACACGGTGAAATAAGACGGTATATGACAATGGATAAACTCAAAGACGAAATAGAAGAAGCCTACGGTATTTCGCCTATGGCACTTGCCAAAAGACAAGCCATCGAAGAGAAGCATCACGGGAGAAAAAAGAATAAATGAGAACGGTTAAGCCTTTTGACATTTTGCTGCCTACCACAAAAACACCCGAAAAATGGGCGGTGGTTTCCTGCGACCAGTTTACCTCTCAGCGCGGATATTGGAATGAGCTCGACAGCTTTGTTGGGGATAGCGACAGCACGTTGCGGCTTATATTTCCCGAGGTTTATTTAGAGGACAAAAACCCCGAAAAGCGCATTGGCGACATCAATGCGGAAATGCTGAATTATATCGATAAAGGCGCGTTTTGCGAACTTAAAGACTGTTTTGTGTTGATAAAGCGCGATACAGCATTCGGAGCGCACAGGCTCGGACTCGTGCTTTGCGTCGACCTCGAGGACTATTCTTTCGATTTTAACAATCCGACGCCCATACGTTCGACGGAGGGTGTGGTTCACGACAGAATTCCGCCCCGTCTTGCCATTCGCAAGGACGCGGCAATAGAACTGCCTCATATAATTTTGCTTGCGGACGACGCAAATAAACTTATTATCGAACCGTTGTACGAGCGCAGGGAGGAGTGGGAAAAACTCTACGATTTCGACCTCAATATGAACGGCGGTCATCTTACGGGATATGCCGTGCCCGTCAAAGAGGCGGTAAAAAACATAGAGAAGTACGAAGAATACGCGTCGGCTAAATTCGGTACGCCGGAGTTTCTTTATGCGGTGGGCGACGGCAATCATTCGCTTGCCACGGCGCAGGCGCATTGGAATGCCGTGAAGCAGAGCTTAACCGAAGACGAAAAGAAAAATCACCCTGCGAGATACGCGTTGTGCGAGCTTGAAAATCTGCATTCCGACGGAGTGACTTTCGAGCCCATACATCGTTTCGTATTCAACGCCGAGGCGGCGGAAATCATCGCCGCGCTCAGTCATATGGAAGGCGACGGAGAAATAAGCCTGTACGCGGACGGAGTCCGTTATACGTTGCACGCGCCCGAAAACGGCGCAAAAGCCATAGCCGACGTGCAAGCTGTTCTGGATAAGTTCGTTTCGGAAAATCCCGAATGCAAAATAGATTATATCCACGGCGCCGAACATCTTTATGCGGTCGCGGACGGCAGCAGAGGTGTGGCAATAGAAATGCCCAAAATCGAAAAAACCGATTTGTTCGAGTACGTCTGCCGTTTCGGCAACCTGTGCAGAAAGGCGTTTTCTATGGGCGAAGCGGAAGAAAAACGCTATTATTACGAAGCCAAGCGCATAAAATAAGCTCAGTCGCTTGATATTTTCACTCAAATAAGATATAAAGTATAAAATACAATATCGATAAATAATTAAAACACAAGGACGTCACAACTATGAAGGTCTGTAAATTCGGCGGAACATCAATGGCGAACAGCGACACAATCACCAAGGTCGCTGATATAATCGCGGCGGACAGTGACAGAAGATACGTTATCGTGTCCGCACCCGGCAAGCGCACAAAAGACGACGTAAAAGTCACCGACGCGCTGTACGCCTGCTTCAACGAGGTCAAAGAAAAGGGCAACTGCGACGAAACGTTCGCGGTTATACGCAAACGCTTTAACGACATCGTCAAGGAGCTCGGCGTGGATATGGACGTCGATGCGGAACTCGACGCGGTCAAGGCAGGCATTGAAACCAGCAAAACCGCCGATTATCCTGCGTCGCGCGGCGAATATCTCAGCGCAAAAGTGCTTGCGGCAAAGCTCGGCGTCGAGTTTGTGGACACGGACGAGCTTATCAAGTTCAACGAATACGGCGAATTGCAGCTCGATTATTCGCTCGACCTTATCAAGAGCAGGCTCAAACACGTTAAATGTGCGGTGCTTCCCGGTTTTTACGGTACCGCTCCCGACAATAAAATAAAGACTTTCTCGCGCGGCGGTTCAGATATATCCGGCGCGATTGTCGCGCGTGCGGTAAATGCCGACGTGTATGAGAATTGGACGGACGTCGACGGCTTCCTGTCCGCAGACCCCCGCATAGTAGATAAGCCCGAACATATCGACAGTCTCAGTTATAAGGAGCTTCGCGAGCTTGCTTATATGGGCGCGGAGGTGCTTCACCCCGAATCCATTTTCCCCGTGAGGAGCGCGGGCATTCCCATCAATATCAAGAATACGTTCAACCCCTCGCACCCCGGCACGATGATTGTCGCGGACGGAAAGCTGCCCAGAGAAAAAAAGGTTATAACGGGCATAGCGGGCAAAAAAGGCTTTACCATCATCAATATAGAAAAGGATATGATGAACGCGGAAATAGGCTTTGCGCGCAAAGTGCTGTCCGTGCTCGAATATGAGGGAATATCTTTCGAACATATGCCGTCGGGCATCGACACGCTGTCCATTGTCATACGCGACGAGCAGTTCAGCGGTAAAATGCAGAAGGTCGTGTCCAAAATACGCGACAGCGTGGGTGCAGACAACGTGGAAATTCACAGCGGACTGTCCTTGATTGCGACGGTCGGTCACAATATGGCGTCGCGCCACGGCACCGCGGCGACCATTTTCACCGCGCTCGCCGACAGCAATATAAACATTCGTATGATAGACCAAGGTTCGAGCGAACTGAATATAATCGTCGGTGTGGATACCTTCGATTACGAAAAGGCAATCAACGCGATTTATCACGCGTTCAGCGTTCGCTAAAAGTCCGCGCAAATTCAATGAAAATAAAAAGCAGGCAAATCCGATTGCCTGCTTTTTGTTACTGTCAAATTTTTATTTTTCCGACTTGTCCTTTTCGCGAATTTCCACTCGGCGGATTTTGCCGGATACGGTCTTGGGCATTTCGGTGACAAACTCGATTATGCGCGGATATTTGTAAGGGGCGGTGACGCGCTTGACGTGGTCTTGCAGTTCTTTTATCAGCGCGTCGGAAGGCTCGTATCCTTTTGCAAGCACAATCGTCGCCTTGACAACCTGACCGCGCAGGGGGTGCGGCACTCCCGTTATCGCGCATTCGAGCACGGACGGGTGCTCCATAAGTGCACTCTCAACCTCGAACGGACCTATGCGGTAACCGCTGGATTTGATTATATCGTCCTTTCTGCCCACAAACCAGAATATGCCGTCCTTATCGCGCATTGCAAGGTCGCCGGTGTGGTAATAATTGCCGCCGCGCGCGGCTTGCGTGCGTTCGGGCTCGTTTTTATAATTGCTTACCAATCCGTATTGATGGGGGCGCAGTTTGACTGCAATCTCGCCCTCGCAGCCGTCGGGCACGGGGTTTTCTTCGTCGTCGATGAGCTCGATGTCGTATATGGGGCTGGGGCGTCCGAGCGAACCGGACAGAGGCTCCATAAACCTATACGTGGCAAGCAGAACAGAGGACTCGGTCTGTCCGAAACCTTCGTAAATCTTTTGTCCCGTAGCGTCGTAGAATTGTTTGAAAATTTCCGCGTTCAGTGCCTCGCCCGCCGTGGAGCAATGGGTGAGGGAGGAAAAATCAAAGCCGCTTAAATCCTCTTTCACGAGGAAGCGGTATATGGTGGGCGGCGCGCAGAAAGTGGTTATGCGGTATTTTTCGATGAGCGGAAGAATGTCGGTGGGAGTAAACCTGCCGTGATAGTCGTATGCGAAAATCGCGCTTCCGGCAATCCATTGTCCGTATATTTTGCCCCAGCTGCACTTTGCCCAGCCCGTTTCCGCCATAGTGAAATGCAAGCCGTCGTCCACAACCTGCTGCCAGAAATACGCCGTGAATATATGCGCCGCGGGGTACTCGAAATCGTGCTGAACCATTTTGGGCATTCCCGTCGTCCCGGACGTGAAATAACAAAGCATATTGCCGCTTGTTTCGGGACGTTTCAGCGTTTCGGGCAGGGTGTCGGGCATATCCTCGATAAGCTCCGAAAAACAGCGGAAGCCGTCGACGGGAGAAGTAAAAATGCACTCTTTCAAGGTTTCGCATTTGTCGAGTGCGTGGGATATATGCTCTATGACGTCGCTTTCGGCGGTGGAAATCAAAAGCTTTATATTTGCCGAATTGCAACGATAGTATATATCTTTCGGGGTGAGCAGGTGGGTGGCGGGTACTATTACCGCGCCCAGCTTATGGCAGGCGACGGCGATAATCCAATATTCCCATCTGCGGTTGACCATCGTCATAACGTAGTCGCCTTGTTGTATGCCCATTGAAAGGAAGAAATTGACGGCTTTGTTGGACAGCCTGCTTACGTCCGAAAAAGTGAGCGTCTTTTCCTCGCCGACGGAATTGCACCATACCAACGCGCGTTTTTCGGGAACTGATTTTGCATACTCGTCAACTATGTCGTAGCCGAAGTTAAAGTTTTCGGGCACGGAAAAACGAATGGTTTTGAAGTCCTCATAGTTTTCAAAATCGGTGCGGTTGATAAATCTGTCAAGCAAGTTCATATATACTCCGCAGGCGACGCGACATTCGTTAAACTCAAAGTCTGCGCGTGCGTGCGCCTGTACTGTAATTATTATTTTATAGAATAATATAGCTTATATAGATTTGTAAAGCGATTTCAAAAAGTATTGCGCTTTCGGGCGGAATATGGTATTATAACTTGAAATATCGGGAGATAATATTTGTATCGGAACGGCTATGATTGACGAAAAAACGATGAAAGTTTACGAGGCACTCCGCTCGGTAACGGGCGAGGACGGCGCATATAAGATTGTCGAGGCAACCGAAATCGCCGACGCACTTCCCGAGGGTTCGGAGATGTCTAAATTCGATATGTCGGTGGCGATAAGAGCGTTGCGCGACGACGGGCTTATCAAGGTAAAATATTTTACTCCCGACGAATATTGCCTGCAAACCGTTGCGCACCGGGAAAAAGAAAGAGCGTCCGCCTCGTCGCGGGAATTGCCCGCCGTCAGAGAGGAAAAGGAGACAGCGGAAGACGCTTCCGTAAACTTGCCCGCAGTATCGGAGCAGAGCGCGGTAAACGTAAAGCCCGCAAAGCCCGTAAAGTATTATCTCATAGGTTTTGCGGCGTTCATAGGCTCGCTGCTCGGCGGAGGAGTGGTTGCGGCAATAGCCATACTTTTGCAGAAATTCGCACTTTAAGCGACGAAAATAATGCGTAAAACTGCGATTTGGCAATACTTTAACTTAACGTGTTGAGGACGTGTCGGAGGAGAAATGGAAAAACAACATATTCTTACCAAGAAGGAGAGAGCGGTAATGAGAGTGGTGTATCAGTCTGCCGATAAAAAAAGCGGCACCTGTCTGCTTACTCCCATAGACATTTTTTCCGCAATCAGCCTCGACGTGCCCATAAGAGAAGACGACCTCGACACCACGCTCGACAATCTCGAACTCGACGATTATTTCGACGTAACGCGCTCGGACAAAAAGGGCGAGTTGGTGTACTGCATCAATATGCATCAGAAGGGGTTGGCTTTCGCAAGAGTGGAAAAGGCGTTCAGAAGCAATATAAGAATGAAAATTATGCTTGCAATCATAGGCGGTTTGTGCTCCGGCGCCGCCGCACTCGGAATAAGGGTGCTTTTGCAAAGGGTAATCGGACTTTAAGCTTTAATCCGAACGGCGCAATGCGCGGCAGACAGACGATATGTCGCAAGCTGTCGGAGGCGAGTCGTAAAAACGGATTGAGTCGTAAAGACGGGTTAAACAACAGAATAATAAGTTGGAAAATTATAAGATTGAATAGCGGGTAAACATACCTGAAACGTCCGATTGTCATATATACGCGATGTAAGGGCAATCGGAACGACAATCGATACAACGGGTAATCACGCTGACTTGATATGAAATTTGAGCTGGTTTCAAAATATAAGCCGTGCGGCGATCAACCGCAAGCCATCGATAAGCTTGTGGAAGGATTGCAAAACGGTTTCAGAACGGAAGTTTTGCTGGGTGTTACGGGTTCGGGCAAAACTTTTACTATGGCGAACGTGATAGAAAGAATGCAACGCCCCGCATTGGTCATTGCCCACAACAAGACGCTCGCCGCTCAGCTCTGCAACGAATTCCGCGAATTTTTCCCCAAAAACAGGGTGGAGTTTTTTGTCAGCTATTACGATTATTATCAGCCCGAGGCGTACATTCCGCGTACGGACACTTACATTGAAAAGGATTTGCAGGTAAACGACGAAATAGATAAACTGCGCCACTCGGCAACCGCGTCGCTGTGCGAACGCGAGGACGTTATCGTGGTGGCGAGCGTATCCTGCATTTACGGGCTGGGCGGACCGATTGATTATTACGAGAGTGCGGTTTCCTTGCGCGAGGGCGACGAAATCGAGCGCGACGAACTGCTCAGAAAACTCGTGGATATTCAATATAAACGGGCGGATTTCGATTTTGTGCGCTCCACTTTTCGAGTGCGCGGCGATACGGTGGACATTTTCCCCGCTGCGAGCAGCGAGATTGCGGTCAGGGTGGAGTTTTTCGGCGATACCGTGGACAGAATTTCGGAGATAGACGCGGTCACGTCAAAAGTAATCAACGATTTGCACCACACGCTCATTTTCCCCGCAAGCCACTACGTCGTGAGCGGCGACAAAGAGGCTATATTGCGCCGCATACTGCTCGATAAAGCCGAGCGAGTGGAGTTTTTCAAACAGCGCGGTAAGCTTATAGAAGCTCAGCGCATCGACGAACGCGTGAATTACGACGTGGAAATGATACGAGAAATGGGATATTGCTCGGGCATAGAAAACTATTCGCGTTACTTTGACGGCAGAAGCGTGGGACAGCCGCCGTACACTTTGCTCGACTTTTTCAACAAAGATTATATTATGTTTGTGGACGAGAGCCATATGACTCTGCCGCAGATAAGAGGAATGTACAACGGCGACCGCGCGCGCAAGGACAATCTCGTGGAGTACGGTTTCCGTCTGCCTGCGGCGTACGACAACAGACCGCTCACTTTCGAGGAGTTTGACAGTCACATACGACAGGTGGTATGCGTGTCCGCCACTCCCGGCAAGTACGAAACAGAAATTGCGGACGAGGTTGCCGAACAGCTTATTCGCCCTACGGGACTGCTGGACCCCGAAATCGCGGTAAAACCCGTCGAGGGGCAGATTGACGATTTGATTGCCGAAATCAACGCGGCGGTGAAAAAGGAGGGCAGAGTGCTTGTCACAACCCTCACCAAAAAGATGGCGGAAAGCCTCACGGAATATTTGGGCGAAGTGGGCATAAGAGTGCGTTATATGCACTCCGACATCGATACGTTGGAGCGTATCGAAATAGTGGGTTCGCTGAGAAAGGGCGAGTTTGACGTGCTCGTCGGCATAAACCTGTTAAGAGAGGGACTCGACCTGCCCGAAGTGCGGCTCGTCGCAATACTCGACGCGGACAAGGAAGGCTTTTTGAGGAGCGAAAGCGCGCTGATACAGACGATAGGCAGAGCCGCGCGAAACTCCGACGGCAGAGTTATAATGTACGCGGATAATATGACTGACAGTATGCGCCGCGCGATAGGCGAAACAAACCGTCGCCGCCGCATACAGGACGAGTATAACAAGGCGCACGGCATAGTGCCCAAAACCATACAAAACGATTTCAAAAACACGCTTGAAATCACCAAAAAGAGGGTTGAGAGCGACAAACTGTCGCCAAAAGACCTTGTTAAGGAAGTTGAACGTCTTAAAGGACTTATGCAGACGGCTGCCGCCGCGCTCGATTTCGAGAAGGCGATACGCCTGCGCGACGAGCTTAACGAACTTAAAAAACAAATTAAAAAACTCAAATAGCCGCAGCAGGACGGCGCAATCGAGGGCGGACGCGGCCGATAAGTAATGCGCGCCGACAGCAAGCCAAGCGCACGAAATCAGGGAGTCGGCGGACGGAACAAAGGACACGGATATGAAAGAAATTTTTATAAAAGGCGCAAAGGAGAATAACCTCAAAAACGTGGATTTACGCATTCCGCGCGATAAACTCGTGGTGTTCACGGGGCTGTCGGGCAGCGGCAAGTCGTCGCTTGCGTTCGACACTATTTTCGCGGAAGGTCAGCGCAGGTATATTGAGAGTCTGTCGAGTTATGCCCGTCAATTTTTGGGGCAAATGCAAAAGCCCGACGTGGAGTACATCGAAGGGTTATCCCCGGCTGTATCCATAGACCAGAAGACGACGTCCAAAAATCCGCGCTCGACGGTGGGTACGGTGACGGAAATTTACGACTATCTGCGCCTGCTGTACGCTCGCGTGGGCAAGCCTCACTGTCCCAAGTGCGGACGACCGATTGAGCGTCAGACCGTCGACCAGATTTGCGACAAAATTTGCGAGCGCGGCGGCAGAGTTCAGATTATCGCGCCCATTGTCAGGGGGCGAAAGGGCGAATACGTCAAACAGCTCGAAACCTTAAAACGCGCGGGTTATGTGCGCGTGCGCGTGGACGGCGCGGCTTATACTCTCGACGAGGAAATAAAACTCGACAAAAACGTCAAACACGACATAGGCGTAGTCATAGACAGAATTGCGGTCAAGGACGGAGTAAAAAGACGCTTGACCGACGCGATTGAGAATGCAATCAAGCTTGCGGAAGGACTTGTCGTATGCGATTTCGACGGAGAGGAGGTTTTGTATTCGTCTAAATACGCCTGCCCCGACTGCGATTTGAGTTTTGAGGAACTTACGCCCCGACTGTTTTCGTTCAACAATCCGTACGGCGCGTGCCCGAACTGCACGGGCTTGGGATTTACGAGCGTGATTGACACCGACAGGCTTGTTCGCGATTGGAACGCGACGCTAAGACAGGGCGCGATAAAGGCGAGCGGCTGGTTTATCGATACGTCCAAGACAACGGAATATCAGTTCAAGGCGTTGTCCGACAGATACGGTTTTTCGCTTGACGTCCCCGTCAAAGACCTGCCGCAGGAGGCGCTCGACATAATTTTTTACGGCAACGGCGGTGATAAAATTCCGATGCAGTACAATTCTCATTCGTACTCGGGCAGTTTTATGTCCGACTACGAGGGCATTGCCGTGAATTTGCAGCGGCGTTACCGCGAAACGGATTCTGAAATGGTAAAGGGCGAAATATCCCGATATATGAAAGAAGAACCCTGTCCCGTATGCGGCGGCAGGCGTTTGAAACCCGAGGCGTTGTCCGTCACAATAGGCGGCATAAACATTTGGGAGATGACAAATCTTTCGGTAAGGGATTTGAAAAAATTTATAGATACGCTCGAATTTACTCCCACCGAGGCGATGATTGCCGACGGGATAATAAAGGAAATAAACGCGCGGCTCAATTTTTTGAACGACGTGGGACTTAATTATCTTACGCTTGCGCGCTCGTCCGCGACGCTGTCGGGCGGCGAATCGCAGCGCATACGTCTTGCAACTCAAATAGGCAGCGGACTTACGGGCGTGCTGTACATTCTCGACGAGCCGAGCATTGGTCTGCACCAGAAGGATAACGAAAGGCTGCTCAATTCATTAAAGGGACTGAGGGATCTCGGCAATACGCTTATAGTGGTCGAGCACGACGAAGACACCATACGCTCCGCCGATTACGTCGTGGACATAGGTCCGGGCGCGGGGGTGCACGGAGGCGAAGTCATAGCTTGCGGAAGCACCCAAGACATAATCGGGGCTGAAAAATCCATTACGGGCAAATATCTCAGCGGCGAGTATTCAATCAAAATCCCCGAAAGCAGGCGCGAGCGCACCGATAAAGCAATCAGAATTTCGGGCGCGAAACAAAACAATTTGCAAAACGTGAGTTGCGAAATACCCGTGGGACTGTTTACTGTCGTGACGGGCGTTTCGGGCAGCGGCAAATCGAGTCTTATCAACGAAGTGCTGTATCCCGCACTGTCCAACAAGCTTATGGGAAGCAAGCTTACGGAGGGTAAATACGACAGCATAGAAGGCGCGGAATACCTCGATAAAGTCATCGGTATAGACCAAAGTCCCATAGGCAGAACGCCGCGCTCAAACCCCGCTACGTACACCAACGTGTTTACGCCCATACGCGAGCTGTTTGCGTCCCTTCCCGACGCAAAGACGCGGGGGTACAACGCAGGCAGGTTTTCTTTCAACATTCCGGGAGGCAGGTGCGAAAACTGCCACGGCGACGGAATAATTCAAATCGAGATGCACTTTTTGCCCGACATTTACGTTCCTTGCGAAGTGTGCAAAGGCGCGCGTTATAACCGCGAAACCCTCGAAGTCAAATATAAGGGCAAGACTATATCCGACGTGTTGGAAATGACGGTGGAAGAAGCGTTGGAGTTTTTCGCCAATCTGCCCAAAATACGCAACAAAATACAGACGTTGTACGACGTCGGCTTGGGGTATATCAAACTCGGACAGTCTTCGACTACGCTGTCGGGCGGCGAAGCTCAGCGCGTAAAACTCGCCACCGAGCTCAGCAAGCGTTCGACGGGCAAAACCGTTTATATCCTCGACGAGCCGACCACGGGACTGCACACGCACGACGTTGCGAAACTGCTTGACATTTTGCAGAGGCTGGTGGACGGCGGCAATACTGTGGTGGTCATAGAACACAACCTCGACGTAATAAAAGTCGCGGACAATATCATCGACTTGGGACCTGACGGCGGCGACGGCGGCGGCAGAATTATAGCGCAGGGCACGCCCGAGCAAGTAGCCAAGGTCGAGGGCAGTTATACGGGCGAGTTCTTGAAAAGAATTATACCGCAGGCATAGCGTTTTAAAAAATCAAAATGAAAAAGCAGTCCGAGCAGGACTGCTTTTTGAGATAGAAATTACTAAGACGCATTTAGCGTAGTTGTAATTTTAGGTTCTATCATGGCTTTTCAAATACTAAGGTATATTCTATACTGTCTCCTCCCATGAAACCGCCTAAAAAACCTTCACCGCCAAGCTGTTTTCCTGTGCTGCTTACAAGCGTATAGCCTTGACTTTCCATTTCGGCGATTTTTTCCATTTTCTTTTCCTCGACATTCTTGCCAAAAATAGGCGAAAGAGAGCCGGAAACCTTTACCGTTGTAAATCTGCCTCTTGATTTAATTCCGAGCATGTCACCAAGTAATCCCATAAGTATCTCCTCTATTCTAATTTTTGTTCTAAAACAGAACATCTTGCAACTATAATAGTTTATAAACAGAACATTGTCAAGTAAAATTGTTTCTTTTGTGAACATTTATTTATTTTGCAATATATTAAATATATGAATAAC
>DBFJGL010000045.1:0-40198 GCA_048394785.1 Christensenellales bacterium
CGGAGCTCATAGATCCGTTCAAGAAGTAAGAGGTTAGCGAACGCAAAAGGCGGACTAAGGGTAAGCGATTTCGCTAAGCTAATAACAGAGGGCTATGCCCGAAAATTAAAAACCACCAGCTAGGCTGGTGGATTTTTATTGGTGACCCACCGGAGATTCGTAGGCAAGTCCAACGGACTGCCGTAATAGCGAACCGCCGTTAAACGGGCAGAGGTGAGCGTCAGTCCGGATTTATCCGGAGTTCGCCTGCATAGCAGGGCGCGAAGCGCAAATCTCCGGTAAAAGAAAAACAGCACCTTATAGTGCTGTTTTCTTGGTGACCCACCGGAGATTCGTAGGCAAGTCCAACGGACTGCCGTAATAGCGAACCGCCGTTAAACGGGCAGAGGTGAGCGTCAGTCCGGATTTATCCGGAGTTCACCTGCGGAGCAGGGCGCAAAGCGCAAATCTCCGGTAAAAGAAAAACAGCACCTTATAGTGCTGTTTTATCGATAATAATTCGAGAGATACCGGTGTGTCGATAAAAAAAGAAAAACAGCACCTTATAGTGCTGTTTTCTTGGTGACCCACCGGAGATTCGAACTCCGGACCATCGCATTAAAAGTGCGGTGCTCTACCTGCTGAGCTAGTGAGTCGAGTGGCAGGGGTAGCAGGATTTGAACCTACGAATGCCAGAATCAAAATCTGGTGCCTTACCGCTTGGCGATACCCCTTTATAGGGGATATGGGGTGAGTAGAGGGATTCGAACCCTCGACCTCCAGGGCCACAACCTGGCGCGCTAACCAACTGCGCCATACCCACCGTGATGGCGAGCCTGAAGAGATTCGAACTCCCGACACACGGCTTAGAAGGCCGTTGCTCTATCCTGCTGAGCTACAGGCTCAAATTGGAGCGGGTGATGGGAATCGGACCCACGCGGCCAGCTTGGAAGGCTGGAATTCTACCATTGAACTACACCCGCGTACAATCTGTAAAATCGACGCTTAAAAAGCTTATCACAAGTAAACGAGAGTGTCAACGATTTCAGGCAAGATTTACTATTTTTGCAAGGAATTTTCCGTTGGTGACGGTTGCGAAGCAATAAGACTGCTTTCCGCCGGCGGGCGAGGCTATGGAACCGGGGCACACAAACGTGATATTATCGACGCGGTCTATTTCTGCAAAATGCGTATGACCGAAGAAAACGACGGTGCATTCGAGTTCCTTCGCGCGCATAAGCAGATTGGTAAGATCGCGTTTTACGTGGTATTTATCGCCGTGCGTGAGCAGAATGCGCACGCCTTCGATTTCTACGATTTCCTCCTCGGGCAGTACGGTGGAATCGCAGTTGCCGGACACTCCGTGAAAGCCGCTGTGGAAAACGAGATTGCCGAGTGCCGCGCTGCCGTCGCCGAGGAAGAAAACGTAATCGCTCTCCTCGATGACGTCCTCCAATCTTTGCGGAAGGGAGTTGTTGTGAGAATCGGAAAATGCAACGATGGTTTTAGTCATTATTCTTACCGTCGAGCAGTCGGAGCATAGCTCTCAACGCCCGTCCTCTGTGACTTACGGAATTTTTTTCTTCGGGAGAAGCCTCCGCGAAGGTTTTGTTTAATTCAGAGGAGAAGAACAGGGGGTCGTATCCGAAACCGCCGCCGCCCCTTTCTTCGAACAGAATTTCGCCGTCTACGCGGCCTTCGGCTGTACGTATATCGCCGTCGGGCATTACGAGCGCGATGACCGAGCAGAAATGAGCAGAACGGGGCAGGCCTTGAAGGTTTTTCAAAAGGAGCGCGTTATTCTTTTTATCGTCGTGTTCCTCGCCCGCATAACGCGCCGAATATACGCCCGGCGCGCCGCCGAGCGCGTCGACCATAAGTCCGCTGTCGTCAGCGAGCGACGGCATTCCCGTAAGCTTGCAGACCGTTTCAGCCTTTATGACGGCGTTTTCCGCGAGAGTTTCGCCCGTTTCCTCAATTTCGATATTTATTCCCAATTCGTCGAGAGAATAAAGCCCTTCGGGGAAAAATTCTCCCAGCACGGCTTTTATTTCCTTGACTTTGTTCGGATTATTCGTAGCGATTGCGAGTTTCATCAGTCAATCTCACCTCTTTTGCGCTTGTGTTCGTTATCGCGATGAGCGTTTATGGACTTACCGACGTTGATGAAGTGGTCGGCAACGCGCTCGGCATTGGACGTAAGCGACAGATACTGTGCGCCGACGTCGGGAGAGCAGTCGCCGTTGTCCAATCTGCGAATGTGGCTGTCGGACATATCCTCGGTCACGGAGTCCACTATTTCTTCGAGGTCGAGAGCCTCTTTGAGCGAGCGGAAATCGTCGTTCACGTATGCGCGCATAACCTTATCGTACAGCGAATTTATCAAATCTTTCAGGTTGTAGATTTCCTGCACGGCGTCCTCCGAGAAGTGCTTGTCCTCCTGTTTGAGTTTATCGGCGTACTCCATTATATTCTCCGCGTAGTCGCCGATACGTTCCAAATCGCTGACGGAGTGGAACGCGGTGGAAAGATAAATATTATCGTGTTCGGACAACTCCTCTTTGGACAGCGACACCATAAAGCGCACGATTTCGCGGTTCAGGTAGTTGAGCTCCGTTTCGTCCTTGCGGAACTTATCTCTGCCCGCAAAGTCCATCGTGCAGATAGTATCGAGAGATAGGTTGAAGTTTCTGAGGGCGATTTCCGCCATATTGACGATTTCCTTTTTCGCCTGCTCGATAGCAATCGGAGGAGTGGAGAGGAAGTGCTGTTCGATAAAGAAAAGGTGGGGTTCGTCGGGGTTGGGCTTCTGCTTTTTGTCGGGCAGGATTTTGGTGACGAGTTTGACGAGAAGATTGGTAAAGGGCAGTACGATTATGACGGTGCAGACGTTGAACACGGTGTGCAGCATAGCAAGCTGAGTTTCGGGCACGCCGGGGAAAACCTTTTGAAGAATACTTGCGAAAGTCACTCCGCTTCCGGGCACGGCGCGCATAATCGCGTCTATAATCATAAATATGACCACGCCGACGACGTTGAAAATGAGGTGAATGAGCGCGGTGCGTTTTGCGTTTGTGGAACTGCCAATACCGGCAATCATAGCCGTTATACAGGTACCGATGTTACTGCCGAGCGTGATATATATGCCTTGGTCGAGGGTTATAAGCCCCGTAGCGAGCATGGTTATTGCGATACCCGTCATAACCGACGAACTCTGAATGAGCGCGGTAAACGCCATACCGATGATGACGAGCAGGGTAGGATTGGTGATGGACGCCATAAAGGTTCTGAAAACTTCAAGTTCCTTAAAGGAGTCCATCGCTCCGCTCATAAGGTCAAGACCTATGAACAGAAGACCGAAAGCGGTAATAAGACCGGCAATGTTCTGTACCTTGTCCTTTTTGGCAAACAGCATAATGAACGCGCCGATACCGGTGAACGCCGAGAAAATCACGGTGGTGGAAATGGTATCGCCGAGCATACCGAGAGCCACAATCTGACCTGTTATGGTGGTTCCGATATTCGCGCCGTAGATGATGGTGGCGGCTTGCGTAAGCGACATAAGTCCCGCGTTTACGAAGCCGATGACCATAACGCTCGTCGCGGACGAACTTTGAATAGCCATCGTCGTGACGGTACCGATGCCCACGCCGAGAAGTTTGCTTTTAGAGGTTTTGGCAAACAGGGTTTTCAGCTTGTCGCCCGAGAGAAGTTCAAGCTGGGTGCTGAGCATTTTGAGGGCGAGGAGGAATACTCCGACGCCTGCCAAAAGCGTTAAAATTGCGGTTGCGATGTCTGCTGCTGTCATACTAATAAGTGATGGTTACCTTTTCGAGCCGCCGCGGAGAGTCGGGGTTCAGCCCTTTTTTCACGCACAACGCCTCTACGAATTGCTGGATTTTCACGGTGCAGGCAAACGGAGCTTCTTCCTCGTCGAGGCGGGGGAGCGACAGAACGCAGTCCGCCGTCGGATAAAGAGGCTCGTTGTCCGTGATAACTACAAGATATGCGCCCATAGACTTCAAGTTTTCCGCGGCGCATAAAAAATCCTCCGTCGCTTTGCCCGACGGCGCGACGAGCACCGCAAGGTCGCCTTCCGACACAATCGCCTGCGGACCGTGACGGAATTCGTTGACAGAGGAAGTATAGGTGTAAAGATAACAGGTTTCGGAGAGTTTGAGCGCGCATTCCCTTGCGACGGGTTCGCAGTATCCTCGCGACAGGCATACCGCCCTTTGCGCCGATATTGCGCGTTCACTTACCGAAACAGGGGTTTTAAGTGCCGATTCGACCGCCTCGATAATTGCGCCCACGTTTCTTCGTTTCTTGCGCAACGCGTCCGATAACGCGTATAGCGCGGCAACCTCGCCCGTAAAAGTTTTGGTTGCGGCAACGGCTTTTTCTTCGCCTGCGGCTATGTCGAGCACAAAATCGGCGATATTCGCAAGAGGACTCGTTGCGTCGTTTGTCACCGCGACGGTAATCGCTCCCGAAGCCTTTGCGGAGCGCGCAAGCTTGACGGTGTCCGCGCTTTTTCCCGACTGCGACACTATTATGTACGCCGCGTCCGATAAATCGCGTTTTGTATCGTAAAGGGTGATGACTGACGGAAAATCGACTGCGGTGACGAAAGATGAGGTCGTATCGAGTAAAAATTTGAAAACGAGAGCGGCGTTAAGCGAACTGCCGCGCGCAGCGACTATTACCCGCGATATGCGCCGTTCGGTAAACAGACGTGCGGCTTGCTGCGAAATCGAAATGCTGCCGTCATACGCCGCGCGTATAACGGACGCAGCCTGATTAAGCTCCTCCGACATTCTCGTCATAAATACCTCCGAGCATAATTATAACGACAAAGCCCGACGGTGTAAACCGTTTGAGGGTAAATGGGAAATTATCTTTTGAATGGGACAAAACCGTCCTCGTCGTGCAGGTTTACGGCGAGGTCGTTGTTTAACAGCACTCCGCGCTTGACGGAGTTATATCCGTACTTTTCGCGTATGGCGTCTATGGATTTTTCGAGATTATCCTCTTTTTCTCCGTCGTCGAACAGCGATAGCTGAGAGGTATATTTATCCTCCAAACGTATCGCCGCGACGGTTACGGCGCGCAGAGGACGGTCGAAAGAATGCAGTGCGAGCAGAATTTCCATTGCTTTCACCGCTATATCGGCGGCGTTCGAGGTGGGATAAGACAGGGGAGCCTGCTTTGCGACGGTTTGCAAATCGGGGGTTTTAATGCTGACGGCAACGCCGTTTGCCGCGACCGAAAATTTGCGCATACGCATTGCAATAAGCTCGCAAAGCGCGTACACCACGACTTTTGCTTCCTTCGGATTTTCGATGTTGCGAGGGGTAGTGGTGCCGTTTGACACGCTTTTCGGGACGCGGTTGTCGTAATATAATTTGACTTCTTCCTTGTCAAGCCCTGCGGCGGCGTTAATCATCGCTCCGCCGATTTTACCGAACTTGGCTTCCAGCAGATTATAGTCGGCGTTTGCGAGGTCGCGTATGGATTTTATGTTCAAATCACGAAGCTTATTTGCGGTTTTTTTGCCAATCATAATGAGTTCGGACGGAGGCAGAGAACCGACCTTTTCCATATAATTTTCGCGGGTGAGCACGGTTGTCGCGTCGGGTTTTTTGAGGTCGCTGCCGAGTTTAGCCAATATTTTGGTAAAGGAAACGCCCACCGAGATGGTAAGTCCCGTTTTTCGTTTGACTTCTTCGCGCAGTTTGTCGGCAATCTCCTCGCCCGAGCCGAACAGGTGTCTGCAACCGGTAACGTCCAGCCAGCACTCGTCGATGCCGAAACTCTCCACGCGGTCGGTATAGCCCGTGTATATCTCGAAAACCTGTTTTGAATAAGCTACGTAGTCCTCGAAACGGGGCGGCACGAGCACCATATTCGGACATTTTCTCAACGCCTGCCATATGGGTTCGCCCGTCTGCACGCCGCATTGCTTGGCAATCTGATTTTTGGCAAGAATAATACCGTGGCGCATTTTCGGGTTGCCCGAAACCGCCAGAGGCAGTCCGTCGTATTCGGGGTGATGCAGTTGTTCGACGGACGCGTAAAAATTGTTCAGGTCGCAGTGCAGTATCGTTCTTTCCATAGCCTTATTATACACAAAATTGTATTGCAAAACAACAGCGGTTGGACTATAATATATACAACATATATTTATATTGTAAAGGAGATTCAATATGATACTTGTGACGGGCGGCGCAGGCTACATAGGTTCGCATACCGTAAGAGAGCTCGTATCGCGGGGAAGAGACGTCATCGTATATGACAATCTTGTCACGGGACACAGAAAAGCAATAGAGGGAATTACTCTCGTGGAGGGCGACATTTTCGACGTCGACCTTTTGAGAAAAACCATACGCGAATACGGCGTAACGTCCGTTATTCACTTTGCGGCGTACTCGCTTGTGGGCGAGAGTATGTCAAACCCTGCAAAATATTATCGCAACAACGTCGCGGGCACGCTGTCTTTGCTTGACGCAATGCTCGCAGAGGGCGTCAAATATCTCGTATTTTCCTCGTCGGCGGCAACCTACGGCGATTGCGGCGACGGTCTTATCACCGAACGGAGCCCTCAACGTCCCACGTCGGTTTACGGTCAGACAAAGCTTATGATGGAGCAGTTTATGCAGGACTACGACAAGGCGTACGGTATGAAATATATCGCCCTTCGTTATTTCAACGCCGCAGGCGCGCACGATAACGGAGATATAGGCGAAGATCACAGCCCCGAGAGCCATCTCATTCCCATCATAATGCAAGCGGCCAATAAAAAGCGCGACCACATAGGCATTTTCGGCGACGATTATCCCACGTTCGACGGCACTTGCATACGCGATTACATTCACATCACCGACCTTGCCGACGCGCATATCCGCGCGCTCGATTATCTTGAAGGGGGCGGCGAATCGACGTATTACAACCTCGGCAACGGCAACGGTTTTTCCGTCAAAGAGGTCATCGACACCGTGGAAAGAGTCACGGGCATAGACATCAAAAGAGAGGTCGAACCGCGCCGTGCGGGCGACCCGGCAGTGCTTGTCGCTTCAAGCGAAAAAATAAGAAAGGAGTTGGGTTGGAATCCGCGCTACGACAGCCTCGAAAAGATAGTCGCCTCCGCTTGGAAGTGGCATCAGGGGCATCCCGATGGATACTGCGACCGCAAATGACGATGAAAATAAAACACGCCGTAATCCCATGCGCAGGCTTCGGCACGCGCTTTCTTCCCATTACGAAAGCCGTCCCCAAAGAACTGCTTGCCATAGCCGACAAACCGACGCTTCATTACATCGTCGAGGAGGCGGCATTATCGGGTATAGAGGAAGTGCTGATTATAATATCTCCGCAAAAAGAGGAGATAAAACATTACTTTACGCCGAATAAACCCCTTAACGCGCAGCTTGAAGCGTGCGGCAAACTAAAAGAATTAGGACTTGCCAACATAGATTACGGCGTAAACATCAGTTTTGCCGTGCAGGAAAAAATGACGGGCAACGGCAAGGCGGTGGAGCTTGCGAAAGACTTTGTCAAAGGACAGCCGTTCGCGGTGCTTTTCGGCGACGACGTCGTATATACGGGCGACGGCGCACCCGTAACAAAACAACTTATAGACGCCTATGAGAGAGAGGGGCGCACAATCGTCGGCTGTCAGCACGCGCCCGAAGACGTGGCTCGCAAATGCGGCTGTATGCGGATAACCGCCGAGCGCGGCAATACCTATGACATCGACGGCATTGTGGAAAAACCGCAAGGCGATATTCCATCCGACGTAGTGTCGCTCGGAAGGTTCGTGCTTTCTCCCGAGGTGTTTGACGAAATCGAACGCGCCGTCCCGACAAAGGGAGGAGAGGTTTATCTGACTTCCGCGCTCGACGCGCTTGCAAAACGCGGCAGGGCGGCGGCGTATTGTTTTGACGGCAGACGGTATGACATCGGCAGTAAACAGGGTTATCTCGAAGCCGTGGTGGAGTATTCCTTGCGCGACAAAGAACTGAAAGACGACTTCAAAACCTATCTCAAATCGATTGCCGAAAATTTGGAGTGACTAAGGAAATTAAAATTATTTTCGTTTGGTCGGGCGATTGAAGTCCGGCAATAATGAGAACTGTTTGCGGATAGTCGATATAAATGCGGCGAAAGCCGCTCGGGCGTAGGATTTGTTTTGGAATAGACAAAGAAAATAGAGTAAAGAGCGATAAAAGATATAGGACGGGAGTTCCGTCTTGCGTCTTACGGATTTATGCACAGAAAATGCGTTATATGCGGAGAGAGAGCCGCAACGAGCGAAACCGTAATAATCAATAACGAAAGCGCGGAGATTGACCTCTGCGCCGATTGCCGCGCATTTATGGAAGCGAAGGGAATGACCGCGGCGGAGTTTGTGCGCGCATACGTAAGACGAAAGGGCAAAGTGTGCCCCGTCTGCGGTTGGACGCAGGAGGATTTCGAGCGCACCTGTCTTTTCGGGTGTCCCGACTGTTACAGAGAGATGAGCGCGATTGCGGCGGACGCGGTTATGAGCGCGCAGAAAAGCGCGTTTCACAGGGGCAAAAAACCCGACGTTTGCGGAGGCGTATGAGAGAAATTACCGACGCAAACGTAGTATCTTCGCGCATACGGCTTGCGCGCAATGTGGAAGGACTGCCTTTCCCGCGCTCGGGCGCGGCGGCAAACCCCGAAGTTATGCTCGGTCTGGTACGCGGCGCGGAGAGGGCTGCAAAACAGCTTTTCGACTGCGATTTATATTTGATGTCGCGCCTCAGCAAAGCGCAGAAGACCGCGCTTGTGGAGCGGCACGTCATATCGCTGCCCCTTGCCAACAACACCGCGACGGGAGCGGTAATCATAGAGCACGGCGGCGGAATATCCGTTATGCTGAACGAGGAAGACCACATAAGAGAACAGTGCGTGACCGACGGGTTCAGACTGCGTGAAGCCTATCGCCGCATAAACCGCTACGACGACCTGCTCATAAAAACTCTGCCGATAGCTTATGATTTGAAGCTCGGTTTTTTGACGGCGTGTCCCACCAATGTAGGCACGGGAATGCGCGCGTCGGTTATGCTGTTTCTGCCTGCGTTAAAACTTACGGGGCGCATAGAGGGAGTGCTCGAAGCGTACGTCCGCGGAATGAACCTGACCGTGAGAGGCGTTTACGGCGAAGGAAGCGGAGCGGACGGTGATATGTATCAACTGTCCAATTCAAGAACGCTCGGAGTCGGCGAAGCGGAAATAATATCGTCGGTGGAGAGAGCCGTTACGGGAATATGCGAGGAGGAAAACCGCGCGCTCGGCGCGCTTGTCGGCACCGACGCGTCGCGGCTGACGGACAGAATATCCCGCAGTTACGCTATACTCAAAAGCGCGTACAGGCTTTCGTCGTCGGAACTGACGGGGCTGATACACGACGTCAAACTCGGAGTGATACTGGGTGCGGTGCCCATATCCGATATAACCGCGCTCGACAAAATGGCGCAGCTTTGCTCCGCGTCGTCGATAACGCTCAAAACGGGCGGACTAACCGCAGAGCGGCGCGACGAAGTGCGCGCGGCGTTGGTAAAAAAACTGCTGTCGGAAGGAGAACTATGAAGTATTCTGATAAATTCAATATCGTCGTTTCAGAGGCGGCTGCGCTTGCGAGAAATACGGGCGGTCTTGTTTGCACCGAGCATCTGTTATACGGAATGTGCGCGTGCGAGGGCAGCGTGGCGCAGACGCTGCTATTCGAGTGCGGAATAGACTGCGCGCGTCTTCTTCCTCAATTTATAAGAAAACCGCTCGTAGCGGAAGTTCGGTTTTCCACTCGCGCGGGCAGGCTGATAGACAACGCGCGGGCGTTGGCTGTTCGGTTCGGTTCGGACGAGGTAAACACTGAATATCTTCTTTTCGTTCTCACGGACGACAGGGGCTGCGTCGCATACAACATACTCCGCGATTCGGGTATAAATTTGGACGAATTTCAAAGGCGCGTTTACGGTATTATGTGCGAAGGCGCGGCGCAAAGCGCATTAAACAGAAATAAACCGAGCGGCCACGATACGGCAAGCGACTTCGATATGCGGTACGGCGCGGATACAATCGCGGAAAACGACGGCGCGAACCCATCGGACAAAGAGTATCGCGACGACGTCTACGGCAAAACGGTACAAGACGTCATATCTCAAATCATACCGATAAAGCAGCAGCAAAAAGCCGCCGCCGAGTCGGACGGCAGAGATAATAAAACCGACGCAAAAGACAGTTTATCCGCTTATAACGGTATGTTAAACGCCGAGTTGCTCAAATTCGGCACAGACCTCACCGAAAAGGCAAGGCAGGGAAAACTCGACCCCGTAATAGGAAGAAGCAAGGAGATAGAGCGGATAATTCAGATACTGTGCCGCCGCACAAAAAACAATCCCATACTGATAGGCGAGCCGGGCGTCGGAAAATCCGCGGTAGTAGAAGGACTTGCGCAGGCGATAGTCGCAGGCAACGTCCCCGACGCACTTTCGGGCAAGATCGTTTTCTCTTTGGATTTGACGTCGCTTGTCGCGGGCACGAGGTACCGCGGCGACTTCGAAGAACGTATAAAAGGCGCGCTCGGCAGGATAAAAAGCGACGGCAGAATAATAGTTTTCATAGACGAGATACACACCATTCTTCGGACAGGTTCGTCCGAGGGAGGCTTGGATACGGCAAATATTTTGAAGCCTATGCTTGCGCGCGGCGAGTTGCAGACCGTCGGCGCAACCACTATAGACGAATACAGGCGTTATTTCGAGCAGGACGCGGCGTTGGAGCGGCGTTTTCAACCCGTTACGGTGGAGCAGCCTTCCGTATCCGATACAATCGATATACTCTCGGGGCTGAAAGGCAAATACGAGGAGCACCACAAAGTCGAAATTACGGACGAAGCTATATCGGCGGCGGCGATACTTTCGGACAGATACGTCACGGACAGATTTTTGCCGGACAAGGCGATAGACCTTATCGACGAAGCGGCATCGCGCAAAAAGATTTTCCATTTCACAACGCCTGCCGAGATACGCGCGCTCGAAGACAGAATAAAGGACGTCCGCCTGCAAAAACGCGAAGAAGCCAAAAGAGAGCGTTTCGCGGCGGCGGAAAAGCTGAAAACCGAGGAGGACGCGCTCGTTGAGGAAAAGGAGAGAGCAGAAGCCGATTGGAAGCTCAGATGCGATAATATGAAGCTGTCCGTAGGCGAAGACGAGATTGCGGAAATCGTGTCCGATTGGACGGGAATACCCGTCGCGAAACTCACAGAGGGCGAAAGCGAGAAACTCCGCAGGCTCGAAGACGTGCTGTCAAAGCGCGTAATAGGGCAAGGCGAGGCGGTAGCCGCCGTATCGCGGGCGATAAAGCGTGCGCGCGCAGGGCTGAAAGACCCCAAACGTCCCATCGGTTCCTTCATTTTCTTAGGTCCAACGGGCGTTGGCAAGACCGAGCTTGCCAAAACGCTTGCCGAGGCGATGTTCGGCGACGAAAATCTGATGATACGCGTGGATATGTCCGAGTATATGGAAAAGACCAACGTGTCAAGACTGATAGGTTCCGCGCCGGGATACGTCGGGTTCGACGAGGGGGGACAGCTCACGGAAAAAGTGCGCAGGAAGCCTTATTCGGTGGTGCTTTTCGACGAGATAGAAAAAGCACACCCGGAGGTGTTCAATCTGTTGTTGCAGGTTTTGGAGGACGGCAGACTTACGGACAGCCACGGCAGAACGGTGAGTTTCAAGAACACCGTCATAATAATGACTTCCAACATCGGCGCGGCGGAAATATCCCAAATGAAACGACCTCTCGGTTTTTCGGGCGGCGACGAACCTTTGCGCGATTACGAGAATATGAAGCAAAGACAGCTCGAAGCCCTGAAAGCGGCAATGAAACCCGAGCTCATAAACCGCATAGACGAAATAATCATTTTCCGCAGACTCGACAAGGAGAATGTCGCAAGCATAGCGGAGCTTATGTTCAAGTCGCTTGCCTTCAGATTGGACGAACGCGGAATTACCGCCGAAATTTCGGACGGCGCAAAAGATTTTGTGCTCGATAAGGGCTATGACGAGGAGTACGGAGCACGTCCTTTGCGACGCGCCATACAGCGTATGATAGAGGATAAACTCAGCGAAATGGTGCTGTCGGGAGAGATAGGTTCGGGCGACAGCGTTTACATCGATTGCTCGGACAATGCGCTTACGTTTGCAAAGCAATGACCCTGTGATATAAGCAATTTAATCGGATAAATAGAAACGCAAAGACACTGTAATCCACGTGTCACTGCGAGCGAAGCGCGGCAGTCCCCTATGCAGGAACGTACACCACACGTGTCATTGCGAGCAAAACGAGCAACGCGAGTAATGCGCGGCAATCCCCTATATAGAGGAGTAAACTTTATAAACGGTTCAGCGTAAAAAACAAAGAAACCGACTTACGGTAGCTAAGAAAGAGGTGCAATATGGATAAATGGGACAAGAGATTTATGGATATGGCGGAGTTTGTGTCCACTTGGTCGAGCTGTGCGCGGCAGGGCAGGAACGTAGGCGCGTTGATAACAAAAAACAAGCGCATACTGACCACGGGATACAACGGCGCGCCATCCAACACGATGAACTGCCACGACAAAGGATATTGTATGCGCGATAAACTCGGCATACCCAGCGGCACTCAGCACGAGAAATGTTATGCGGTGCACGCGGAGCAAAACGCGATAATACAGGCGGCAAAACTCGGCGTATCGGTGGACGGCGCAACGCTTTACTGCACGCATCAGCCCTGCACAATCTGCACCAAAATGATAATAAACAGCGGCATTACGCGCATAGTTTACAAATATCCTTACCCCGACGAATTTGCGCAGGAACTCCTTAAAGAAGCGGGCATAGAGCTTGTTCAATTCAAAGACGAATAACCGAAAGCCTTAACCGATACTTTTATCTCAACGTCAAGACGAGATACGCAAATGGTTTTACTTTGTCGATTTTCGGCATAATCTTAATTATGCGGAAATTTGACAGGCAAAACGCGATTGTAGCCGCCACCGTAGTGCTTTGTTTTATGGTGACGTTGGGACTTGTGCATTTGTTTTCGGGAGAGGGACTGCTTTCTCTTTTCGACAAACAGGAAGGGCGCACGTTTTACGTCATAGCAAAAGGGGGTTATAAAAGCCGCGAGCTTGCGCTTGCCGACGCAGAGCTGATACGCAGCCGCGGCGGCGCAGGGTATCTGTACACGGGCGACGGCGTCGAAATTTACGTTTCCGTATACGATAACGGCGAAGAAGCGAACAAGGTGCTTGAAAACTTGGGCGACGGCGCGGCATATGTCAAAGAAATAGCCGTGTCCGCAGGCGATTTCGAGTGGCTGAAAAAAGAGAATAAAGATACCGTAGACAACGCGCTTTCATACTTTGATTTGACTTTTGACGGGCTCGTTTCAATAGCTTCGGGGCTCAACTCGTCCGCTATCACGACAGAAGCGGCAAATACGCAAAAGGATATTTTATACCGTCGTTTAGAGGAGTTAAAGTCCGATTTTTATGAAAATACGCAAGGCATCGAGCTTTCTCAAATCAACGAAATCAAGGTTGCGTTGATAACGGCAAACGCGCTTGTCGCCAATATAAACACGGCAGGAAACGTCGCCGAATATCTCTCGTCCGTCCGCTATCAAAGCATTCAACTCGTTCTTCTTTACGCGGCGCTTATGCAAAATATCTGAAAGCATAACGCACTATCTTATTGCGATTTGCGCTTTCTTGGTTTATAATAGTTTTATGGCTTATACATCGCTGTACAGAAAATACCGTCCCGACACCTTTGACAAGGTCATAGGGCAGGAGCACGTCGTGCGCACGCTCAAAAATCAGATACTGTCCGACAGCGTCGGACACGCATACGTTTTTACGGGGACGCGCGGCACGGGCAAAACGTCGGTTGCAAAAATTTTTGCGAAAGCAATAAACTGTCTTAATCCGGTTGACGGTTCTCCGTGCGGAGTATGCGAAAACTGCAAGGAACTGTCCAACCCGTCAAATTTCGATATACTCGAAATAGACGCCGCTTCCAACAACTCCGTCGACCAGATAAGGGAACTCACCGATAAAATCAATTTTCCGCCCACAGTGGGCAAATACAAAGTTTACATCGTGGACGAGGTTCATATGTTGTCAAAGAGCGCGCATAACGCGCTGTTGAAGACGTTGGAGGAGCCCCCGTCCCACGCGATATTCATTCTTGCGACAACCGAAATTCACCAGATACCGGCCACGATACTGTCAAGGTGTATGCGTTTCGATTTTCGGTTGGTGCCCGTCAAGACCGTTGCGGAGCACATACTCGGAGTATATCGCGACTGCGGCGTAAAATGCGAGAGGCAGGCGGCGGAACTGATAGCGTCGTCGGGAGGCGGCAGCGTAAGAGACTCTATGTCCCTTGCGGATATGTGCGCAAGCTACTGCGGAGGCGCGGTGACGTACGACGGGGTGCTCGAAGTCCTCGGCGCGTCCAATCCCGACAGGGTGGTATCTCTTGTCGACGCGGTGCTGAGAGGGGACGCGGGCGCTGCGCTTACAGAGCTTAATTCGCTTGCCGAACTCGGTAAAAGCATAAGCGTGCTCGCCGCCGATTCGGCTGCGGCAATACGCAACGCGCTGTATATCAAGGAATGCGAAAACTCGCGCGACGCGCTCGGACTGCCCGAGGAGTATTACAATAAACTGAAAGCGTTGTCCGCGGCGTACGAATCGAAAAGACTGTTGTCCGTAATGAAAAAATTTACGGCGTTGGAGGGCGACTTCCGTTACAGTTCGCAACACAGAATACTGTTCGAAGCCGCGCTGGTATCGGCGTCGGGCGAAGACGACAAAAGGTTGGAGGAGCGCATAGCTTTGCTTGAAAGAAAACTCTCCTCCTTATCCCGACGGGGTTTTAAGAGCGCACCTGCCGTAAAGGACGCGAGGCAGGTGTGGAACGAGGTCGCGTCCGAGCTTATAAGCAGAGGATACGAATTTCTGGGTTTCGAGGCTTCCGACGCCGAGCCGGAAATGGGCGAAGACTTTGTGGTACGGTTTAAGGACGGCGTATCGATGGCGCTGTTCACGGACAGACAGTACAGCGGTTTGATACGCGAGATATTCTCCTCCGTCTGCGATAAAAAGCTTGTGTTCGAGTTGCAGACAAAGCTCGACGACGACAAGGCGCTGCCTTACGTCAAAGAGATGTTCGGCAACAGACTTACGATAATTAAGCAGAAAAACAAAAAATGAAATCGGGTATATACGCGCATTGCCGAGCGGTACGCAACTTCGGTAAATGCTCTCGACGTATCAGCTCGTAAACGGCGCGGCGGAAGCTTTTGCAAGTTATTTGCAAACCGTTCGTCGGCTTGCAGGCGGCAGACTTAAAAGGGTGCGCCTTTGACGAGCACGGCATAGAAACAAACAATACTTTATAATTAAACTGAATTTTGGAGGCTAACTTATGGGTTACGGCGGATTCGGCGGCGGCGGAAATATGCAGCAGCTAATGAAACAGGCACAGCAAATGCAGCGCAAATTGCAGGAGGCGCAGGAACAGCTTGCGGAGACGGAGGTCACGGGCAAGGCGGCAGGCGGAATGGTGGAGGTCACGCTTATGGCGGATAAGACTCCCGTATCCGTAAGCATAAAACCCGAAGCGGTGGACCCCGAAGACGTTGAAATGCTGGAAGATATGATACTTGCGGCACTCAACGACGCTATGTCGCAGGCGGACGCGGCAAGCGCAGAACTTATGGGACCTCTCGGCGGCAAAGGACTGTTTTAAGATAGCTCGAACTCGGTGTAAATCGGAGGATATATGAAATATATAGAACCGCTTGCACGGCTGATAGCGGAGCTCGGAAAACTGCCGTCGGTGGGAGAAAAAACGGCGGCGCGTTACGCATACGCAATACTCAACGCTCCCGAGGGAGACGCAGACGCGCTTATCGACGCCATAAAAGACGTCAGGCAAAACGTGCATTTTTGCACCGTCTGCGGCAATTATACCGAACGCGATATTTGCGATATATGTTCCGAGCGCAGTGCGGAGACCATATGCGTAGTCAAGGAAGCAAAGGACATAACCGCGCTTGAAAAGGTGAAGGGCTATAAGGGCGTATATCACGTTCTCGGCGGCGTAATCTCGCCGATGGACAGAGTAGGCCCCGACGATTTGCGCATAAAAGAATTGCTGTCGCGGCTTGACTGCAACGTCAAGGAAGTCATACTCGCAACCAATCCCGACGTGGAGGGAGAGGCGACGGCAATGTATCTCGCGCGCCTTATAAAGCCTCTCGGCATCAAGGTTACGCGCATAGCAAGAGGACTCCCCGAAGGCAGCGTCATCGAATATGCCGACGAAGGTACGCTTATGCGCGCATTATCCTCGCGCATAGAATTATAATTTATAAATATCAAATATAGTTGTCTGC
This sequence comes from Christensenellales bacterium, assembly GCA_048394785.1. GTDB lineage: Bacteria > Bacillota > Clostridia > Christensenellales > CAG-917 > DBFJGL01. The sequence continues at coordinate 16,459 of DBFJGL010000045.1, forward strand.
TTAGCGAGAGTTGCCTGCTCAGCGTCACTGCGAGTACATTTTATTTTTGCTAACAGTTCTCGTTAAACTGCGTGTCACTGCGAGCGTAGCACGGCAAAGCTTGAACGTGTGATAAATAGTCACGCCTCTGCATAGGGGACTGCCGCACTCCGTTCATTACATTCACTCCGTTCGCAGTGACACTATGAGCTAAAAAGATTTGTTTAATTGATTACACCGCACAGCATATATATTCTTGTCATTGCGAGGAACGATGAAAGAGTGACGAAGCAATCCCCTAAACAGGAACGCAAACCACATACACTGAACCCGCGTGCGATTAAGCGTGGAGCACGCAGTGCGCAACATAACACACGCGGAATGCGAGAAAATTTCAGGAGCGAGTTAAATTGTGACACCGTCACAATAAGTCGAGCGAAACAATTTTCGAGCGTGTCATTGCGAGCATTACTTGCAATGCGCGGCAATCCCCAAAACAGAAACGTACACCATATAAACGGTGTAACGAAAACTTTGAGCGAGAGAAAAAGGCGGCGGAAGTCAGTGTTGAGCAGTAAAGCACAAACGGAGAGCGTAGGTTTGCTGTCGGGGCGACGCCCCGACGAATAGGACTTGCGCGGAAACCGTCAAGTACAAGGGAGGGCAAAAATTTTGTTCGTACCTTTTGTCCGACCGAGTGGCATAACAAGACACGTTGCTCCGCCGCGCAATCCGCGAAGTCCCCTATGAGGGGATTTAGAGGTGGGCTTACGAATCAAGGGTTACTATACAAGCACTCTGTCTGTTAGATAGCGCGGCAATCCCCTAAACAGGCGACGCATACTCTGTAAACTGTTTAACGCGATAATATTCGCATTTTATGTTTCGAAAAATCCTAAACTGATAAGTAAAGCTTCGTTGACTCTTGTCATCATATTCAGCGGCAGTTCGCCAATTTTGTCCTTTAATCTTTTTTTATCGATGGTGCGTATCTGCTCCAACAGCACAACGCTGTCTTTGCTCAGTCCGTACTTATCGGCAGGTATGGCGATATGAGTGGGCAGTTTTGCTTTATCGAGCTGCGAAGTGACGGCGGCGGTGATGACGGTAGGGCTGAACTTGTTGCCCACGTCGTTCTGAACGACGAGAACGGGACGAACTCCGCCCTGTTCGCTGCCGACCACGGGGGAGAGATCTGCGTAATATAAATCTCCGCGTTTTACAGTATCCATATCCGTATGATTGCCAAATCTCCCGAGAATATAACCCTTATACCATATTCGCGCGCACACGCAAAAGGTGAAAGAAGAAACCGTTTGACCTCTCATTCGGGCAGATGAGAGGAATAATCGAAAAAGCATATGAAAAACGCGGGGCAAATGCGGCAAATATTGAAAAAAACGGTTGCGCAATCGTGACTGCTGCATTATTATTTATACGGCGAAAGCCTTATGCGACTTTAATTTTGAGAGGTATAAATATGATACGGTTTGCAGTGGTCGGATACGGCAATCTCGGACGCGCGTGCGAAAGCATCGCAGTGGCAAGCCCCGCATTTGAAATGGTGGGTATATTCACAAGACGCGAGCCGTCCTCTATGAAATCGGAATACGGCACCCCGTTTTACAGACAGGACGAACTTGAAAATTTCAAGGGAAAAATCGACGTGCTTGCGCTGTGCACGGGCTCGGCAAACGACCTTACCGACTTGGGACTCAGGGCGGCGGCTCATTTCAACACGGTGGACAGCTTTGATACTCACGCCAGAATGCGCGCATACTACGAGGGAATGGACAAAGTGACCAAAGAAAACGGCACCCTTTCCTTCATCGGCATCGGTTGGGACCCGGGCGTATTTTCGCTTATGCGCCTGCTGTTCGACGGAGTGCTTCAAGAGGGCAACACCCAGACTTTCTGGGGCAAGGGCGTATCTCAGGGACACAGCGAGGCGGTGAGAAGAATAGAGGGTGTGGAAACCGCAATTCAGTACACTATACCCAAAGACGACGCGCTTGCGGCCGCCCGCAGAGGAGAGGGCGCGACGCTTACCACGCGCGATAAGCACCTGCGCGAGTGCTTCGTAGTTGCAAAAGAGGGCGCGGACAAAGCGGCGATAGAGCGCGAAATCGCGACAATGCCCAACTATTTTGACCAATACGATACTATAGTGCATTTTATCGACCGCGAGGAGTTTGACCGCGACCACGGCGCAATGCCGCACGGAGGAGCGGTGCTCAGAAGCGGCGTTGTCAACGGAAAGCGCGAAAATATGGAGTTCGACCTGAAGCTCGAAAGCAACCCCGATTTTACCGCAAGCGTGCTTATGAGTTATGCGCGCGCAAACGCAAAACTCTATGCCGCAGGGGAAAGAGGAGTGAAAACGGTGCTTGAAATTCCCTTCTGTGCGCTTACCGAAATGAGCGCGGGCGAAATGGTGGAAAAATACGTTTAACGGCGCATTTGCGTTTTGACTGCCGCCTGCATTCCGATAAGGTAACGGCAGTCGGTAAATCATAAAATATGCTTCAAAACTGCGCGCACCGTTGTAAAATGCGGTGCGCGAAAAAACTGATACAACCGAACGGTGAAATATGTCTGACAAAAAATTCGACGTAATACTCTTTGATCTCGACGGCACCCTTTGCGACAGCGAAAGGGGCATAGCGCAATGCATTTCCGCGGCGTTGGATTACTACAAAATCCCTTACGACGACGCGATACTTCACAAGATGGTAGGACCTCCTTTCCGCGTGAGTATGCGCGAGTTTTTCGGCGTGGACGACGAGCGCGTCGAGGGTATGATATCCATATACAGAGGGCTGTACGACGTCGATGGTTGGAGAAACTGCAATGTTTACGACGGCATAGAGAGTTTGCTTTCAAGGCTCAAAGAGGACGGGTTCAGACTTGCCGTCGCGACGTCAAAACCGTTGCGTTTCACCGAAAAAATGATAAAGGAATTGGACCTTGCAAAGTATTTCGAGTTTGTCGGCGGAGCGGAATCCGACAGTTCCCGCGACTCCAAGACAGCCGTCATAGAATACGTCTTCGAGAATATGAACATCACCGACAAAAGCAAGGTCGTCATTGTAGGCGACAGACTTTACGATATAGTCGGCGCAAAGAATACGGGCATATCTTCGATAGGCGCGCTGTGGGGGTACGGAACGCAAGAAGAACTTGAAAGTTACGGCGCGGACTATGTTTTCGCAACTCCCGACGAGGTGTATGAGTTTTTGTCGCGTTGACTGTGTTTTAAGAGCGCAACGGCATTACGGCAATAAAGTTTATGCCTTGCGTTCTATGACGTAAGCGTCATCGGCAAAAATACAATTTTCAAAAACATAACTTTATTTATTAAAAAGCGCGCATAAACCGCGCTTTTTGCAATTATTGCAACACCCCGTAATTGAGGCGTTAGCTTTATAATCTGTTGCGCGAATTAAATTGCACAATATAAAAGCTCAATATTTTTTTATAATCGCAAGGGTGCAAGCGGTTTTTTGGAAATCAATTTCGAATACGTTGCCGAGCGTTTCCTTTTCGCCGTCGAGGCAGAAGTCGGCAGGGCGGGAAAGCGCGAGTTTTGCCGACGAGAATTTTCTGTAAATAACGTCGCCGTCGCGCTCTTTTTTAAGTCCGATAAAGAAAACCCGAAAGAACAGGAAAAACAGTTTCAGCGGAGCGAGCATACCCCGTTTCGGACTTCTTATCGCGACAAGGTGACCTGAAACGTCGTCCGCGTCAAAAGCTTTGTTAAAGCGGAAGCCGAAACAGCGCGGCGATTTTATAAACATAATCAAAGTAAATTCTCCCGAATACGCAGTGCCGTCGCCGAGGGTTATTTTTGCGGCTATGCGATGAGTTTTATATTCTTTAATTACGTTGCCTACGTAAGCCGCCACGCCGTATTTTTTCTTTTTGGCGACGTCCGTATCGTATCCGATGGGCGTAAAACTGCCGGCGGCGAGCACATATGTGAAAATTCTTCCGTTCGCCTTCCCGACCACCACGCTTTTACCTTCCGAAGGGTTGTTTTTTGGACATTCGGTCTTTACGTGACGGTATCTTTCGGCTTTGGCTTTGTCGTTGAGAGTGCCTGCCGAAAAATAAAAAACGTCCTTATTCGTGTCGTACAAATCCTGCAAAACCGTGCTCAGCGTTCCGTCGCCGCCGCACACGGCAACCGCATCGTAAACGGAGTAATCGACGTTTTGGCAGGGTATATATCTGCAATCGTAACGATAACGGTTTCCGAGGCAGTTCTTCACCCTGTCGAAAGAAATTTTTTCGCCGCCCCCCGCGTTGCGGTTTATGAGTATCAGACATTTTTTCACATCGCCGTTCGCCATTTAATATAGCATATCCCCAAAAGGCGAAATATATGCGCGTAAAGGTTGCCACGCGCGCGTATAAATGATATAATACTATAAATTTCACAGAGGTAGAATTATGAAAGTCAAGCAAATGGGACAAATCAATTCCAAAGACATCTGGACAATCCCCAACATCATCACGTATTTCCGCATACTTTGCGTGCCGGTATACGCGACGCTTATGGGGCTTGCCGGCGTACGCAACGATATGACGTTGTTTTACGTCGCGCTGGGCGTGTTCGTAGTTGCGGCGTCAAGCGACCTTGTCGACGGTTGGATTGCGCGTCGGTTCAATATGCAAAGCGGCATAGGAATGGCGCTCGACCCCTTTGCGGACAAAATGATGCATATAAGCGTACTGCTTTGCTTGTCGCTGTGCACGGGACTCACGCCGCTCGGCGCGGCAACCGCCGACGTTATCGGCAACCCGTGGTACGTCCACTACGCGTTTGTGGCGTTGCTTTTCGTCCGTGAGATTTTACAGATACTCATCGCTCCCATAGCAATGAAAAAGGGTGCTACCGTCAAAGCGAATTGGATGGGCAAAATTGCGTCGGCAACCGTATCCGCGGGCGTAATACTCGCGTTTTTCCACCCCTATCTTTATCTTGCGGATTGGGGCATACTCGCCTGGGGCGTACTGCTCAGCTACGGCGCGATGTTCAACTATCTGTTTGACATCTTAAAACAGATAAAGAAAATCAACAGAGGCGAGATGGCGGGCGCGACGGCGGAGAGCGTCAAGGCGGAGGATATGAAGATAGTAGCCGAGAAACGCGGAGAGAGCGCAGACGCAATCGAAAACGCGGAAAACCGAGAATAGGAAATCAAAGCGGTGCTTTTTTGTTATGACGGCAGGACGCAGGACGTTTTGCATATCGCAACAAAGCGGTCTGCGGCGTTTTTGCGGACGGCAAAATGAACCGCTTTATCGAAATACGAGAACAGATAACATCGAGATATTCGGAGAATAAAATGGAACAAATGGAAAAAACTTACAATCCCGAGTTTGAAAAGCGCATATACGATATGTGGCTTAAAGGCAAATTTTTCGAGGCAAAACCGAACCCCGAAAAAGAGCCGTTCACGATAATGATGCCTCCGCCCAACATAACGGGGCAGCTGCATATGGGGCACGCGCTCAATCAGACGGTGCAGGACATTATAATCCGCTTTAAGAGAATGAGCGGATACGAAGCTTTGTGGCTGCCGGGCACCGACCACGCGTCAATTGCCACCGAGGTTAAAATCGTGGAGAAGATGAAAGAGGAGGGGCTCAGCAAAAACGACGTCGGGCGCGACGGTTTTTTGGAGCGCGCCTGGGAGTGGAAGGCGCAGTACGGCGGCAGAATAGTAGAGCAGCTTAAACGCCTCGGCACTTCCTGCGATTGGTCTAAAGAGGCGTTCACTATGGACAAAAACTGCTCCAACTCCGTTATGGAAGCCTTTATCAAGTACTACGAAAAAGGGCTGATATACAGAGGGGACAGAATTATAAATTGGTGTCCGCATTGCAAAACCGCATTGAGCGACGCCGAGGTCGAGTACAAAGAACAGCAGTCCAATCTTTGGTATTACCGCTATCCCGTGGTCGGTGAGGACGACAGTCTTGTCATTGCCACGACGCGTCCCGAAACAATGCTCGGCGACACCGCGGTTGCGGTCAACCCCAAAGACGAGCGTATGGCGAAATATGTCGGAAAAATGCTGAAATTGCCGCTTACCGACAGAGAAATCCCCGTTGTAGCCGACGATTATGTGGAAATCGGCTTCGGCACGGGCGCGGTTAAAATCACGCCTGCCCACGACCCAAACGACTTCGAGCTGGGGCTCAGGCACAATCTGCCCGTAATACGCGTCATCGACGACGGCGGAATAATGAACGAAAACGCGGGCGAATTTGCGGGAATGGACAGACTGCAAGCGCGCGAGGCGGTCGTAGCCGCGCTCACGGAGCAGGGTTATATGGTAAAAATCGAGCCGTACGCGCACAACGTCGGACAGTGTTACCGTTGCGGCGAAACGGTGGAAGCGATTGTGTCCAAGCAGTGGTTCGTAAAAATGAAGCCGCTTGCCGAGCCTGCAATCAAGGCCGTCAAGAGCAAAAAAACAGAGTTCATACCCAAGAGGTTTGAAAAGATATATTTCAATTGGATGGAGAACATCAAAGATTGGTGCATTTCGCGTCAGCTTTGGTGGGGACATCGCATACCCGCTTACTATTGCGAAGACTGCGGCGAAATGGTTGTCGCGTCCTCCGCGCCCGACAGCTGTCCCAAGTGCGGCGGCAAAATGTATCAGGACGAGGACGTCCTCGACACCTGGTTCTCCTCCGCGCTTTGGCCGTTCAGCACGCTCGGCTTCCCCAAAAAGAACAAGAACCTCAATTATTTCTATCCCACGAGCGTATTGGTCACGGCATACGACATCATATTCTTCTGGGTGGCGCGAATGATGTTCAGCGGCATAGAGTTTATGGGCGAAGTGCCTTTCTCCGAGGTGCTCATACACGGCATCGTGCGCGACAGTCAGGGCAGAAAGATGTCAAAGAGTCTGGGCAACGGCATAGACCCGTTGGAACTCATTGACAAATACGGCGCGGACGCGCTGCGTTTTTCGCTTGCGTCGGGCATCGCTCCCGGCAGCGACACGCGCTTTACCGAAGGTAAAATCGAGAGTTGCCGCAACTTCATCAACAAGTTGTGGAACGCAAGCCGCTTTGTGGTTATGAATATAAACGACGGCGATACGCTTGCTTTGCCCAAACGCTTCAACGTCGCGGACAAATGGATACTTACTCGCCTTAACGACGTGATAAAGGATGTTACCATAAACCTCAACAAGTACGAGCTGGGACTTGCCGCGGCAAAGCTTTACGATTTCACTTGGTCGGAGTTCTGCGATTGGTACATCGAAATGAGCAAGCCTTTGCTTTACAGCAAGGACGAAAAACAGCGCGCGCACGCAATATCGATGCTTGCGTATGTTCTCACTCAGATACTCAAACTGCTGCATCCCTTTATTCCTTTCATAACGGAGGAAATTTACTCCAAATACGCGCCGAAAGGCTCCGTGCTTATGGTGCAGGAATGGCCGTCGTACAACAAGAAACTGTCCTTCCGCAAGGAAGAAAAGAGCTTTGAGAGTTTGCGCGAGGCGGTGGTTGCCATAAGAAATATGCGCAGCGAACAGAACGTGCCTCCGTCCAAGCGGTTTGACGTATATATGATGGCCGAGGACGAAAAGTTTATGTCCGGAGCCGCTCAGTATATCGAAAAACTTGCAGGCGTCAGCGCGGTGAAGTTCGTTTCCGACAAATCGGAAATAGAGGAAAAAGTATCCTCGCTCGTGACGGCGCACGCCGAGATATACGTTCCCATGCTTGTCGACGTCGAGAAGGAAACGGAGCGTCTCAACAAAGAACTCGAACAGGTCAGAAAGGACGCCGACAGAATACGCGGACTGCTTTCCAATCAGGCGTTCGTGCAGAAAGCGCCGCAAAAACTCGTGGACAACGAGCGTGAAAAACTCAAAGCGGCAGAGGATAAATTAGTCAGGTTGGAAGACAAGCTCAACGCGCTCAAATAGCGCAACGGGCACTTTAAGGAGCGGAATGAAATATATTAAACCCTCTTTGAAATATTTTGCAGACAAGGGAGCGTATCTCGTGCTAATAGCCGTCGCGCCCTCGTTGCTGTTGCCGTTTTTGCTGTCGCCCACCGACGCGCTGTACATTCTCACGATATATAAAGAGGTGGACGCAAGTTCGTTTGCCACCATATATACGCAGATGCGCGCACTGCCTTTCGACTATTTTTACGTAGGCATCGTCGGGCTCGCGCTCATAGTAATATCCGTGGCGGTGCTGTTCGGCGCGATAGACAGACATATGCGCATAGGCGAGTTCACGGTCAGTTTCAGAAGGGCGAAAACGAGACTCAATTATAACGTGCTCACCGCGCTCAAATTCGTGTTGCTTACGGGCATAATGTACGAGTTTTTCTATCTGCTCACGGCGGCGATATATTATTTGTGGGCGGCATTGTTCGGCACGGGCGTCACTTGGGTTGTGCTGTCTGCGATAACTTACGTGCTTCTCAATTTACTGCTCATAGTGTCGCTGTCCTGCATAATACTGTGGCCGCCGTTTATGTTGCACACGGGTATGAAATCGTCTGACGCGTTCAAGACGGGCTGGTCGCATATGTCGGGCAATATAATGTCCGTCGTGTTGGGTATGCTTATAATGTACGTTCCCTTCCAACTGCTCAGTCTGCTTTTCGGCATTCTCGACTTGGGTGCTATTGCGAGGACGGTGCTCGACGGCGTTATGTACGCGGTGCTCATACCTTATTACATTTCGCTTATGTACAACATTTTTTACGACGTTACGGGCACGGAGCGCGCCGACCTTCAAAAAAAGAGTATATGGTCTAATAACAGGAAGTAAGATATGGAATTCAAATTCGCAACATCGATACTGTTTTCAAATATGGGTTACGTGCTCAAAATTCTGTTATGGATTTTGATATGCATACTCATCGTAGCCGCAATCGGCGCGGCGATAATAATACCCGTATTCGGCGCGGTGGCGGAACAGACCGACATCGAAGCTGCGTATACGGGCATAGGGAGTGCCGTCAACGGACTTTTCGACGGCAATCTGAGCATTCGTCAATTTGCCGAGAACGTAATGGGGCAAGTAGCATACGCGGCGCAGCAAATGGCGCTGATGCCGGGCGCGATTGTCGGGCTCGTATTCGCCGTGATATTCCTCTATATGCTTTACTGCTTTCTGTCGGGCATACTTTATTATCCGATAGCTCACATCATAAACGACGTAATGTCCTCGAATATGAGGACGGGACTTGCAAGCAGCATCGCGCTTCACTTCAAGACGGCGGTGAGATATTCGTTTGCACGGCTTCTGATATCCTTCCCGGTCGACCTTATAATCGCGCTCGCGATGTTCGGACTTGCATACGGACTTATCGGCGCGATAAAAATATTCGCAATGCCGGTGCTCATAGTATTCGGCATACTGTGCGTCACAATGCGCTCCCTTCTGTTTTCGGGCTGGCTGCCGCGCACGCTTTATCACCCCGAGGAAAAGATATTTATGGCGTTTTCGCGCAGTCTGACCTCGGTAAAAATCAACTTCAAAGGGCTGTTCAAGGCGTTTTCGATTACGTTTATACTGTCATATCTTATGATAGCGGGGTTCAGCATTCCCACTTTCGGGCTGATAAATCTGTTCGTGCCGTCGGTATATTATTTCCTGTTGCGCACGGCGGAACTCGTGGGGTATTACAAGGTTAAAGGGTTCAGTTTTTATACGGACGCGAGCACGGTTATAAACACGGTCGAGTTCGGATACCGTTCGGCAAATCAGGCTCGCGACGATGACGAAACGGCGGAAAGGGACGAGGAAGTATGAAGCTGAGAATGTATTTCGGCGCAGTCAAAACCGCGCTCATATCCGTTGCGGGCATAGCGGGAGCGGCGATAGTTATTCTTGACGCGGTAATGCTGTCGGGCGTATCTCCGAGCTTATCCGTAAACACGGCGGTTGCGGGCGTGTCGCTTGCGGCGGCGATAATAGTCGTTATCGCGGCTATACTCATACTTTTCAACAGCACGTACGTCTTTTCGGAAGACGCGATGATAGTGACTCTCGGGTTTTTCGCGGACAGGCTGGAATACGAAAAAATCACGGCGATACGCCAGAACACGCTCACCAAAGAGATATGGCTGTCCTTTTCGGACGAGCACGACGAGGAGCAGAGCGTCCGCATAAACGTATCCGCGGCAAAAACCGAAGATTTTTTGGCGGCTATGCGGAAATACCGTCCGTTTATAATAGCGGAATATTTCACTCCCGACGACAAGAAAAAGAAGAAATAGCGCGTCGGTCGCGCTTACGTCGAGAATGCGCTCGATTTGACCGATACTTTGCAGTCGGCAGACAATGCGCAAAAGCCGCAATATAAGCTGAGAATAAAGTAATTTTTGAAATATAAAGGGTATTTATGAATTTCAAACCGTTTGACGCACAGGCAAAAGACGTCCTTTACACATATCTCGCGCATAGACGATACGCGGGAAGCGATTATTCCGCGCATGCGTTTTTGAGTTGGTTCGACGACCTCGAATACGCCGAGAGCGACGGGGCGTTTTTCCTGCGCGCTTTTTTCAACGGCGAGCTCAGATATTGGCCGCCTCTCGTTAATAACGGACTCACGTTGAAAGAAGCGGTTGCGCTTCTGCCTGAGAACAGCACGTTCTGTTTTGCGGACGAGGCTTTCAAGGAGGAACTCGGCGACGGTTATGCCGCCTGCACAAACAGGGATTGGTCGGAGTATATCTACAAAACCTCCGATTTTATCGCGCTTACGGGCAAGCGTTATGCCGCAAAACGCAACCATATATCCCGATTTCTCAAAAACTACGAGCCGCAATGGAGCGCGTACACGGCTGACGACTACGACGAGTTTCTGCGCTTCGAGGAGGAGTGGCTTGCAGGGCATTCCTTCGACGGCGCAAAAGAGGAGAGCGCGCTCAAAGAGAGCCGCATCGTTGACGGCTGGCTGGAAGCGTCGCTCAGGGGAGAACTTATCTGCGAGATCCTGCGCGTAGACGGTAAGATGGCTGGCATAAGCATCGCGGAACTGATGCCCTGCGGAAGCGCGGTGGTTATGTACGAAAAGGCGAATATAGCATACGACGGCGTTTACAGCTATCTTGCCAACACGTTTGCAAAGCGCAATCTTGCTTCCGCGGATTATATCAACCGTCAGGAAGATATGGGAATGGAAGGACTGCGCAAATCCAAGCTCAGCTATTACCCCGAGTTTTTGCTGGATAAATACGTGCTTACGCCGCAATCCGCGTTAAAGCGCGACGAAAACGGAAAACTTATACGCCCTTGCGACGGCGACAGTTCTTTGGATGGCGGCGACGAGGAGGACGATTTCGGTCAAAGCGCGGCAGAGCACGCGAAATCAGATGACAAGCCGTTTGTTTTGGATAGTTCGAAAATATCCGTCCGACAGCTCGCTCCTGCCGATTTCAACGCGGCAATGACTTTTTTGAAATGCAATATTCATCATTTGGAAGATAAAAAGTTCTTCCTGAATTACACCGACGAGGAGCTTCAAGCCGTCCTCGAAGACGGATATATGGCGGCAATTCTCAACGACGGTCATATTATAGCCACCTGCGCCGTCGACGTCGATAAAAAATTCGGCGAAAAACTCAAAGCTATCTGCCGCGACGAGAGCGACCGCACTTTTTACGAGTTCGGGGGAATAATGGTGTGCCGTCATTACCGCAGGCAGGGGCTTGCACGCAAGATATGCGCCGAAGTGCTCGATTATGCAAAACGCAATCTCAAAAACGTTACGCTGTGCGCCTGCGTGCAGTTCGACAACGTCGCGTCGTTGAAAAACCTCGAAAACTTCGGGTTCGTCCGTCGTGCCCGAGCCGCATACAAAATTTACGATTTCGTGTATCTAACCTTAGATATTAACTGAGATTTGCATCATATTCTCTGTGTGGAAACGCGAACAATCATCACACGTTCAAGCTTTATTGAAATAACAATTCAGCAAGCAAAGGGTTATTTTACAAGTCCCTCTGTCTGTTGGATTGTTTTTCGATAAAATCGGATTTTTCAATTTCTTAAATAGAAGCTAAAACTCATACTTGGCAATAAGTATTGTTTCGCACCGTTTGACTTACGCGCGCGTGTATTATATAATACATAAATTGAGGTAACTTTATGATAAAACTATTTGACGAGAAAATGTATTATTGCGGCAAAACTCTGCTTACCGAGAGCGAGTACGCCGCAAACAGTCTTGTTGTCGGCAGCAAGAAAGGCACGATAGCGTATTCGATTTTATCGGCGCACAACGTGTCGGGCAACGACGGCGAACTGAAAATAAAATTCGACGCAATGGCGTCGCACGACATCACATACGTCGGCATAATTCAGTCGGCGAGGGCGAGCGGACTCGAAAGTTTCCCGATACCGTACGTTCTCACCAACTGCCACAACAGTCTGTGCGCGGTGGGCGGCACCATAAACGAAGACGACCACGTCTTCGGACTGAGCGCGGCAAAGCGATACGGCGGCATATACGTGCCCGCAAACGCCGCGGTAATACACAGCTATATGCGCGAAATGTTTGCAGGCTGCGGCAAGATGATTTTGGGCAGCGATTCGCACACCCGTTACGGCGCAATCGGAACGATGGCGATAGGCGAGGGCGGACCGGAACTTGTCAAACAGCTTTTGAAGCGCACGTACGACGTAAGCTATCCGCGCGTCATAGCGGTTGAACTCACGGGTGCGCCGCGCAAGGGCGTAGGACCTCAGGACGTTGCGCTCGCCCTCATAGGCGAGGTGTTCAAAAACGGTTTCGTAAAGAACGCCGTGCTCGAATTTGTGGGCGAAGGCATAGAAGGGCTTTCCGTCGAGTACCGCAACGGCATAGACGTTATGACCACGGAAAGCGCGTGTCTGAGTTCCGTTTGGGCAACGGACGACAAAGTAAAGGCTTATCTTAAAAAGTACGGCAGAGAGCAGGATTACAAGCGGTTGGAGCCCGATTGCGGAGCGATATACGACGGCGCAATCAAAATCGACCTCGGCAAGGTAGAGCCTATGATTGCGCTTCCCTTCCACCCCTCCAACGTGTACAAACTCGCCGACGTCATAGCCGAACCCGAAAGAATACTCGGCGCAGCGGAAATCGAGGGGCGCAAACTGCTCGGCAACGACGCATTCAGCCTTACGGACAAGATACGCGACGGCAAAGTCATTGCGTCGCAGGGCGTCATTGCGGGCTGCGCAGGCGGCACTTACGACAATCTTATGAGCGCGGCGGCGATAATGAGAGGCAGGAGAGTGGGAGACGGCGCGTTCAATCTCACCGTATATCCGGGGTCTCAGCCCGTCAATTTCGCGATAGTGAAAAACGGCGCGGCGGCACAGCTTATCGAAAGCGGCGCGGTGCTCAAACCCTGTTTCTGCGGACCGTGTTTCGGCGCGGGAGACGTGCCTGCAAACAACGGTTTTTCCATACGCCACACCACGCGCAATTTCGAGCGCAGAGAGGGCAGTAAACCCTCCGACAATCAGATTGCGTCCGTCGCGCTTATGGACGCGCGTTCCATTGCGGCAACGGCGGCAAACGGCGGCGTGCTCACGTCCGCGCTCGGATACGATTACGACGACGCTTTCCCCGAGTTCGAATACAATCCTGCCGTTTACGGCGCGAGGGTATATAACGGTTTCGGCAAGCCCGACTCCTCGGTTGAGCTTGTTTACGGTCCCAACATCACGGATATACCGTCCATCGACGCGCTCAAAGAAAATATCGCGCTCAAAATATGCAGCGTGATAAACGACGCCGTCACCACCACAGACGAACTCATACCTTCGGGCGAAACTTCCTCATATCGCAGCAATCCGTTGCGGCTTGCGGAATTTGCGCTGTCAAGAAAGGACGCAGGCTACGTCGGCAGAAGCAAGAGCGTGCGCGACGGCGGCAACGAGGATATGAAAGAGGCGGCAGAGCTTTGCGGAGTTAAAGGGGAATGCACGTTTGCGTCCGCGATTTTTGCGGTAAAACCCGGCGACGGAAGCGCGCGCGAACAGGCGGCAAGCTGTCAGCGTTTTTTGGGCGGCGGCGCGAATATAGCGCGCGAGTATGCCACCAAGCGTTACCGCTCCAACCTCATAAATTGGGGTATGCTTCCTTTAATCGACGGCAGTGACGAGTTTAAGCTCGGCGACGTTATCGTGATAAAGGACGTTTTATCGAGCGTACTCGACAACAAGGCTTTCGACGCATATATCGTGCGCGACGGCAAGGTTATGAAAGCAGACGTGAGAATGGACGCAATCACCGACACCGAAAAGCAGATAATAGCGGACGGCTGTCTTATCAATTACTACAAGAACAACTGACAAAAGCGCGGGAAAATACGGCGTTTTGCCGCATAAAGAATATAGTTGCGCGGTGACAGCGGCAGGCGCAGGGGTAAAAGAGCAGAACCGTGAGCGAAGCGGCGAGCGAATGTGCGCGGCTTATGGCAAAAGCACGGCGTTTGCAAGGTAAAATGCATAACACTGCGTCTTATAAAAAAACAAAATTCGACAAATACGCCGCTCTGCGGCAGGAGCACTATGCCAATAACGGAATTACTTAAAAACAATGCGGCAAACTTCGGGGGAGAAGTTTGCCTTACGGAAATAAATCCCGACCTCAAAGAAAAACAACGCCTGACTTGGAAGGAATTTTCTTTGGTAGTACCCGAAAAAAGCCACGACCATAAGCGCGAACTGACTTGGGCGCAATTCGACGAGCAGGCAAACGCGTTCGCAAACGCACTGCTGTCGCTCGGCGTAAAGAAAGGGGACAAGATAGCAATCTTGCTTATGAACTGCCTTGAATGGCTGCCCGTATATTTCGGAGTGCTGAAATCGGGCGCGGTTGCGGTGCCGTTCAATTACCGTTACAGCGCGGACGAAATCGAGTATTGCCTCGATAAAGCCGACTGTTCTATGCTGGTGTTCGGCAAGGAGTTTATAGGACGGCTCGAAACGCTTGTGGGCAAACTTCCAAAAATAAAGGAAATGATATTTTTAGGCGAAGACTGTCCGACTTTCGCAAGTTCTTACGAGGAAACGGTGTCCGCATCTCCCGTAACCCCTCCCGACGTAAAACTTACCGACGACGATTACGGCGCAATTTATTTTTCAAGCGGCACCACGGGTTTCCCCAAGGCGATACTTCACCGTCACAGGAGCCTTATGTGCGCGGCGATAACGGAGCAGAAGCACCACTCGCAAACGCGCGAAGACAACTTTTTGCTTATACCGCCACTTTATCACACGGGCGCGAAAATGCATTGGTTCGGGAGTCTTCTCTCGGGCAGCCGCGCGGTGATACTCAAAGGCGTGTCGCCCAAGTGGATATTGCAGACCGCGTCGGACGAGCGGTGCACGATAGTATGGCTGCTTGTGCCGTGGGCGCAGGACATACTCGACGCAATCGACAGCGGCGACGTCAATCTTTCCGACTATGATTTGTCCCAATGGCGGCTTATGCACATCGGGGCGCAGCCCGTGCCTCCGAGCCTTATAAAGAGGTGGAAAAAGGTGTTCCCCAACCACGAATACGACACCAATTACGGACTTTCCGAGAGTATAGGACCGGGGTGCGTACACCTCGGAGTGGAAAACATCGATAAAGTCGGCGCGATAGGCAAAGCGGGTTACAGATGGAGCGCGCGCATAGTGGGCGACGACCGCCGCGACGTAGAACGCGGAGAAGTCGGCGAACTTGCGGTCAAGGGCGACGGCGTAATGGAGTGCTACTACCGCGACGAAGACGCCACGCGCGCCGTGCTTTCGGACGGCTGGCTGTTTACGGGAGATATGGCAAAAGAGGACGAAGACGGGTTTATCTATCTCGTCGACCGCAAAAAAGACGTTATAATCACGGGCGGCGAAAACCTTTATCCCGTTCAGATAGAGGACTTTTTGCGCCGTCACGACGCAATCAAAGACGTTGCCGTCATAGGGCTTCCCGACGAGCGTCTGGGCGAAATCGCGGCGGCGATTATAGAACTGAAACCCGATTGCGGCGAAGTGACGGAGGAAGACATCAACGCATTCTGCGCCGAACTTCCGCGCTACAAACGTCCCAAAACCGTCATTTTCGATAAAGTACCGCGCAACCCTACGGGCAAAATTGAAAAGCCGAAACTCCGCGAAAAGTATTGCGGCGGCTCCCTCGTAGAAGCGCAAATCACCAAATAACGCGCACCCCGTCCGCGGTATAACGAAATATTACCTGATACAAGCACGTTGCCTGTTAGATAGCGCGGCAGTCCCCTAAACAGAAACGAAAACCCTATACACGGTTTAACGTATATATAAACAAAAATCCCGAAAGGGTTGATAAAGATAAAAAAATCAGTACATAAAGAGGATATTTATGACAAAGAAATTGATGCTCGGCAATGAAGCCATAGCGCGCGGCGCGTACGAAGCCGGCGTTAAAGTGGTATCCGCCTATCCCGGCACTCCGTCTACGGAAGTCAGCGAGTGCATCGCGGGTTACGAAGAAGTGTACGCAGAGTGGGCGCCCAACGAAAAGGTTGCGTTCGAGGTGGCGGCAGGCGCGTCGGTGAGAGGCGCAAGAAGTATGGCGTGCATGAAGCACGTCGGCGTGAACGTGGCGGCAGACCCGATGTTCACGTTCGCATACACGGGAGTCAACGGCGGTATGGTCATACTTGCGGCGGACGACCCGGGAATGCACTCCTCGCAGAACGAGCAGGACACCCGTTTTTACGCAAGAAGCGCGCACATTCCTATGCTCGAGCCCTCGGACAGCGCGGAGGCAAAGGACTTCACAAAGCGCGCGTTCGACATATCCGAGAAGTATGACACGCCCGTGTTCATAAGGACGACGACGCGGCTTGCGCACTCTCAGAGTTTTGTCGAAGAAGAGGAGAGAGTGGAGCACCCCGTCAAGGAATACAAGAAAGACATAGCGAAATATACGATGATGCCGTCCAGCGCAATAGGTCGCCACGTCGCCGTGGAAGCGCGCGAAGACAGACTTATAAAAGACGTCAACGAGTGCGCGCAAAACGTCGTCAACCGCGAAGAAATGCGCGGCACGGAGATAGGCGTGGTATGCAGCGGCGTGGTGTATCAGTACGTCAGAGAGGCGCTGCCCGACGCGTCCGTGTTCAAACTCGGAATGGTATATCCGCTCGCGATAGAGCGCATACGCGCGTTTGCCGAAAAGGTGGACAGACTCATCGTCGTCGAAGAACTCGAACCGTATTTCGAAAATCAGCTCAAAGCCAACGGCATAGCTTGCGAGGGCAAAAATCTGTTTTCCAAACAAGGCGAAATAAGCGTCGCGATTATAAAGGAAAAGGTGCTCGGCATTAAGACGGAAACGGAGCAAAAGGATTTGCCCGTCCGTCCTCCGGTTATGTGCGCGGGCTGTCCGCACAGAGGAGTGTTTTATATACTGTCCAAATTGAAGCTTTGCGTCAACGCGGACATAGGCTGTTACACGCTGGGCGCGCAGGCGCCGCTGAGCGCGGTGGACACAGTGCTTTGTATGGGCGCGAGCGTGGGTATGGCGCACGGTTTCGAAAAGGCGGCGGGCAGAGAGCAGTCGCGAAAGACGGTATCCGTCATAGGCGACTCCACGTTTATACACAGCGGCATAACGGGACTTATCAACGCGGTTTACAACAAGAGCAACGTCACGCTCATCATTCTCGACAATTCCACGACGGGAATGACGGGACATCAACAGCACCCGGGCACGGGACGCACTTTGAAAGGCGAGGACACGAAGGTGCTCGACATCGAGAAGGTAGTGCGCGCGGTAGGCGTGGACAATCTCAGAAAGGTGGACTGCTACGACTTAAAGGGCGTGGAAGACGCGGTAAAAGCGTCCGTCGGCGAAGACGGAGTTTCCGTGATAATAGCCAAACGTCCCTGCGCGCTGCTTGACAGAAATTATCCCCCTGCAATGAAGATTGATAACTGCAAAAAGTGCGGAATGTGTCTTAAACTCGGATGTCCGGCAATCGAAAAACAGGCGGACGGAAGCGCGAAAATCAATTTCTCGCAATGCGTAGGGTGCGGACTTTGCGCCAAGGTGTGCAAATTCGACGCAATCAAGGAGGGTTAAAAATGAAAGCGAATATACTTATAGTGGGAGTAGGCGGACAGGGCACTCTGCTCGCGTCGAGAATACTCGGCGCACTCGCTCTGCGCACGGGCGACGACTGCAAACTGAGCGAAGTTCACGGTATGTCGCAGCGCGGCGGAAGCGTGGTTACGCACGTAAAAATCGCGCCCGAAGTGGCAAGCCCGATAATAGGGCTCAAAGACGCGGACATCATACTCGCGTTTGAAAAACTCGAAGCGATGCGCTATACCGACTTCTTGAAAGAGGGCGGCGTAATCGCGGTGAACAATCAGGAAATCGCGCCTATGCCCGTAATTACGGGCGCGCGCAAATACCCCGACGGCGCGGAAGAATATCTCAAAGCGCGCTCGGGCAAACTCATTATGGTCGACGCGCTCGCAATCGCAGAGGAGCTCGGCAACTTAAAGACGGTCAACGTCATAATGATAGGCGTACTCGCAAAGAGTCTTGGCATAGCTTTCGACGATATATCCGCCGCGCTTGCCGCGGCAGTCAAGCCCAAACTTTACGATATAAATCTCGCCGCACTCAAAAGGGGGTATGAACTTCAATGAGGTACTACGACGAGAAAACGGAAAGAATGAGCAAAAGCGAAATGCAGGCTTTGCAGTCGGAAAGGCTCAAAGAAGTCGTCGCGCACGTTTACGAGAACGTGGGATACTACCGCGAGAGAATGAACGACATCAAGCTTAAACCCTCCGACATACGCAGTATCGACGACATCGACAAACTTCCGTTCACCACCAAGGCGGATTTGAGAGCGCATTATCCGTTCGGCAACTTTGCGGTGCCGCGCAGCGAAATCGTGCGGGTGCACGCGTCGAGCGGCACAACGGGAAAACTCACCGTTGTGGGACTCACCAAACGCGACCTCGACGATTGGTCTACCTGCGTCGCGCGCGCTTTGGTTATGGCGGGGTGCACCGCCGATGACGTGGTGCAGGTATCTTACGGTTACGGGCTGTTTACGGGCGGACTCGGGCTGCATTACGGTTCCGAGAAGCTCGGTTCTATGACCGTGCCCACGTCGTCGGGCAACACTATGCGCCAGATTGCGCTTATGAAAGACTTCGGCACGACGACGCTTGCCTGCACTCCTTCGTACGCGATGGTCATTGCGGAGGAGATAGAAAAGAGCGGCGCGGATATTTCGGAGTTCTCGCTCAAACGAGGCATTTTCGGCGCGGAACCGTGGTCGCAGGATATGAAAGAGGAAATCGAGCGCAGACTCAACATCAAAGCGTTCGACATATACGGACTGTCGGAAATCAGCGGACCGGGCGTTGCGATGAGTTGCGGCGACAGCTACGGACTGCACGTTATGGAAGACTTTTTCTATCCCGAAATCGTAGACGGCGACACTTTGCAGCCGGTGGGCGAACGCACGGACGGCGAACTTGTTTTCACGACGCTGCATAAGCAGGGAATGCCGCTTTTGCGTTACCGCACGCGCGACATAAGCGCGCTCGACCGTTCGGAATGCGAATGCGGAAGAACGCTTGCGAGAATGAAGCGCGTCAGCGGCAGAACGGACGATATGCTCATTATCCGCGGCGTAAACGTCTTCCCGTCGCAGATAGAGTCCGTGCTTTACAATACCAAGGAAATCATCGGCTCGCACTATCAGATTATCGTAGAGCGCGTGGATAACCTCGACAGAATGGAGATACGCGTGGAAATGTCGCCCGCGTATTTCTCCGACGAAGTCAAGGGCATAGAAGCCGTAAAAAAGAAGATAGAGCACGATTTGCTCGGCAATCTCGGCGTGGGCGCGAAAGTCACGTTGGTGTCGCCCGACAGCCTGCCGTTAAGCGACGGCAAAACCGTACGCATTATCGACAAAAGAAAGGGATAAGGAGGGAGATATGCTTATAAATCAAATTGCCGTTTTTCTTGAAAACAAACAGGGCAAACTGAGCGGGCTCGTCAACGCGCTTGCGGACGCAGGTGTCAACGTACAGTCGCTCAACATCGCCGACACCAACGACTTCGGCATAGTCAGAATGGTGACGTCCGACAACGAACTCGCGCTGAACGCAATCAGGAGTGCCGGATACACCGCGTCTTCCGTCGATTTGGTGGGCGTGGAGGTTGACGACGCGCCGGGTTCGCTCGCGCGTTTTCTCGCCGTTCTCGCAGAGGAAGGTATTGCGATCGAGTACATTTATTCCTACTCCTTCAAAGAGGGCAGAACGCTCATTCTGTTCAAGACGTCGGAGGTCGAGAGGGCACAATCCATACTGAATAAGCATAAACTGTAACCTGACGCGCAAGCGCAGGGAGGGCTTATTCGCATAGGAATATTCGTATCGCTCGATACAATACGTCGCAATCTTTTGGCGGTGCGGGCGGAAACGTCGGCAAAAAAACTGCTTTTTATGGTGAAAGCGGACGGCTACGGACACGGAGCCGCCGAGGTCGCGTCCGCCGTAGAAGACGCGGTGGATATGTTCGGGGTTGCAACCGTCGAGGAGGGCGAGGGACTGCGCCGCGCAGGCGTAAAGGCAGACGTGCTTGCGGCGGTGGTGCCGCCGTCGGATTTGCTTCGCGCAAGCAGAGCGGGCTTAACCGTTGCCATAACGAGCTGTTCTCAAATGAGAGCGGTTGCGAAGCTCGGCAGACGGGGCGTACGCGTGCCCGTCCACGTAAAACTCGACACGGGTATGCACCGTTTGGGCGTTGAGGAAGACGAGATAAACTGCGTGCTCAACCTTGCAAAACAGTATGGCGCGGACGTGCGCGGAGTGTATTCGCACCTTCGTATGCCGAATGCCGCGCAAAAGGAAGCGTTTGACAGAATGTCACAGCCTTTCAAGCAGGCATATCCCGATATAATCAGACACCTTGCTTCGAGTTCCGCGCTTGCGCTCGACGGCTATTCATACGATATGGTGCGAGTGGGTCTGAAAGGTTACGCAAACGCAATGACCGTCGCAAGCGAAGTCGTGTCGTCGCGCTTTGTAAGGGCGGGCGAATATATCGGTTACGGCGAAACGGTGTGCAAAACCGATGGTTTTGTGGCAATCGTATTCGGCGGTTACGCCGACGGAGTGCAGAGAGAAACGCCTTCGAGCGTGCTTATCAGAGGACGCGAGTGTCCCGTAATAGGCAAAGTCTGTATGGATTTATTCGCTGTCGTGACGGAGGGGTTTTGCGCAAAAGAGGGCGAAACTGCAATTTTGCTCGGCGGGGAGCTGACCGCAAAAAGAGTGGCGGAACAGCGCAATTCCGTGGAATACACCGTCCCCGTCAATTTCGGCGGCAGGGCGCAGAGGATATACTTCGATGACAAAACAGGAAGCAAGGGCGCAAGCCAAACGCGCGATTAACCTGATGAGCGACGCCGAGCGAGAATGGGCGTCGGACGCGATAATCGATTGTCTTACGGGCGTCGACGCATTTCGCCGTTCAAAAAGCGCGTTCATATATCTCAACGACGGCGAAGAACCGGATACTCACGAACTTGTCGGACTCGCGCTTGCAATGGAGCGCACGGTGTCCGTTCCTCGGGTGCGCGGCGGCGATATGCAGGCAATAGTCATCACTCCGTACAGCAACTTCAAACGCAATCGCTGGGGGATATTGGAGCCCGACCGCGGTATAGAAGTTTTTGACAGCGAACTTGCGGTAATTCCTATGAGGGCATTCGACGGAATGTCGCGCCTTGGCAGAGGAAAGGGATATTACGACCGCTATCTTCAAAACAAGGAGTGTTTCAAAATAGGCATAGCGTTCGAGTGTCAGTTTATAGAAGGACTGCCCGTCGAAGAACACGACGCGCTTATGGATATGGTCGTCACCGAAAAATATATACGGTATAAAGACGGCAGGCGCGAGCAAAACCCATATTGCGAATAATGCAAATACGCAAAGAGGTATAGGTGCCGCAGTCGGCGCGGAAATAAACGAAAACGGTTTCCGAGCAGGGCAATGTTAAAGCAGACAGAATTTAAGCGGCAGAACAAATGGTTTATCAATTCAATTTGATAGTTAAACCGTTGGATAAACAAAAATTGCGGAAATTATGCGAGGCATAAAAATACGGGCAACAGCCGATAAATACGGGAAACAATGAGAGTAGTCGCAGGAAAATACAGAGGAAAAAGACTTTTGTCGCCGTCGGACGACAGCGTACGCCCCACCACGGACAGGATAAAGGAAACGATATTCAATATCCTGCAACCGTACGTTGCGGACGCGGTCGTGCTCGACCTTTTCGCAGGCAGCGGGGCACTCGGCATAGAGTGTTTGTCGCGCGGTGCGAAAGAGGTGGTTTTTGCTGACAAACGGCGCGAAAGCATTGCCCTCGTAAATCAAAATCTCAAGGGCATAGACGGCAGTTTCAGAGTGATTGCAGGCGATTTTCTCGGAGTGTTGCGCTCGGCGCGGCAACGCTTCGACCTGATATTTTTGGACCCTCCGTACAACAGCGGTTTGGGCGAACGGGCGATTGAAACGATTTTACGGCTTGATATTCTGACCGATGACGGTATAATAATATATGAGCACGCCGCAAACGAGCCTTTCAACTGCGATAAGTTCGACGTCAAAAGCAGGGCAAAAGAGATGGGCTACGTCACCGTTGATTTTATCCGCCGCAAAAGCGTCGCAATGATGGCAGGCAGTTTCGATTTGTTTACAAACGGACATCTTCAACTGCTTAAAAAAGCCGCCGAGGACTTTGATAAGGTGGTGGTGGCGTGCCTCATAAATCCCGACAAGGAATATTTATTCACTCCCGAACAACGCCTCGAAATAATTCGGGCGGCAATTTGCGGAGAGGGAATAAACGCCGCAAACTCCGAAAACAGCGCGGAGAACTTATATAAATCCGCTTTGAGTGCCGTTAGCGAAAACGGCATAGCACAGGAAGCAAACGCCGTAAACTCAAAAAACAGTGCGGATAACTCATATCAATCCGCCGTAAACGCCGTCGGTAAAAAAGATAGGGCGGAAATGAAGCGCGATGAAAGCGCAGATGGCGGCGGAGCGGCAAACGACAATTATTTGAACGGCTCGTCAATGCATTTTTGCGCGCGTTTGGGAGAATGCGAAATAGGCGTAATATATTCCGAAAATACCGCGGTCGACACCGCAAAGCAAGTAGGAGCGCAAATGCTTGTGCGCGGAGTGCGCAATGAAAAGGACGCCGCTTACGAATGGGAAATGGCGGCGTATAACGAAGCGCGAGGCATAAGCACCGTTATATACGAACTCGCGGAAAAGACGGACGTAAGCTCCTCGTCGGTAAAACAAAAACTGCTCGACGGCGACTATTCCGAAATTCCCGCAGGCGCAGAGGATACGGTAAAACGCATAATGAGTAAACAAAAAACAGCCGAGAATTAGCGGTTGTTGAACTCGGCGGATGTGATAAACGCATAATGCAACAGCGCGGAATAATAAGCCGACGTGCCGCGAGGTAAGAAGATGCTGCAACGCCGAAATCAAAGCGTTATACAGATATAATTGGCGTATCATAATAATAACGCGATACAATATGAGAAATATGTGAAGCGTTGTACAAAACAACGCGTCGTGCAACAGTGTGCAAAACAGCGTGATACCGTATTGTAAAATCAGGTGTTGAGATAACGTCGGCGAGCGGAAAACGTGCGGAAAATG